>JAGDCN010000045.1 GCA_017958525.1 Bacteroidales bacterium | reverse complement strand
TCGCGCAGCAGCAGCTCATACTCGGGTTCCTCTTCGCGTAGTAGCAGCTCGTATTCGGGTTCATCCTCGCGCAGCAGCAACCGCGGCAGTTCCTATTCGGGCAGCAGCAACCGCGGCAGTTCTTTTTCCAGTTCGCCATCGCGCAGCGGCTCAACGACCTATCGTGGCAGTTCGTCCGACGGCAACCGCAGTGGTGTTCGCAGCGGCTCGCGTTCTTCAATCGAGGCTCCTCGCAGCAGCTCGCCCAACCGTCCGTCGGTAAGCAGCCATCGCGGTGACGGTTCGTCGCGCAACGGCGGAACTATGGGTCGCGGCGGCAACCGTGGCAACGGCACCCCTGGTGTGGGCAGTGGCCGCGGCAACGACCGTTCGACCCCCGGTGCTCCCGGCGCTGTGGGCACCAGCGGTCGCGGCACAGTCCATCCGCAGAACGCCCCCGGCCACAGCTATGCGCGTCCCGGCCACCCTGGCCATATGCCTCCGTCGCACCGTCCGATGCACCCTGCCCCCTATTTCCACCACCCCTATCACCATCATATGATTCATATGCGCCCCGTGGTGTGGGTCCACATCCATCCACGTCCCATCTTCTGGCCGGGCTTCTGGGTCTATTGCAACTCATACTGGTATGATTATCACGTCACTGATGTCGTTGTGGTGAACCGCTATGTCCGCGACACATACAACGTAGATTTGGTCAGCTATGCCGTGAGCGGCGACCTGATGTACGCCATTGTGAACGACACCGACGGCAACACCTACCTGCAGGTCTTCGACCAGAACGACAAGGTGCTGGCCGAGCAGCAGATAAGCAGCAAATACATCAAGACCGAGATAGACCGCGAGAACGGCGGCTGCTGGATCTTCAAGAAGAAGGACAAAGACCCGATGCTGTTCCTCTATGTCGATGGCGAGCTTCTGATTTACGAGGCCGACTGACACAGGAAACGAGGGTCAAACAATGCAAGACAAACGGTTGAACATTTATTGGTTATTACACATAAAAACGATGCGACATCTTTTCTGAGTAAGAATGCATCAAAAATCGAACAAACCACCTGTCAATCGAATCACTCAGAAAATATTTAATGTTGTTCGAGAGAGGCGTCCGTGCGGCCGCCTCTTTTTTTGCGGTCCTATGACGCCACCGACTGGAGGATGACAGTCTTTTTATCTTTCCTTTGATAATTTGATACGGAGGCACCCTCGCCACAGGCAACGAACTGGAACGACGGCTGAAAGAAATTGACAATCCCTCAGAGACAAGTAGTGCATTGCTACTAAAGGATTTGCCCGATGGGTCGCTGTTCCGCATCAAGTCGAGGCCTGATATGCTGTTCCGCTCGGTCGAGAAACGCCGCACACGCTACCGCTGCGCCGAAGAAAAGACAGGCCGTTCCTACCTCGTCAGCGGTGACGCCGAGGTGGAGCAGGCATAATAAACATTTTTCTATAAAATTTTGCATTTTATATTTTAAAATTATAACTTTGCAAAATTAATTCATTAAACTATAATTGCACAAGACAACGATATTATACTTAAAATCAAATTATTATAAAAGAAATTATTTTTAGTAAACATTTAGTCTTTTTTGTTGGTGATGCCGTGCACCTGCTCCTCGGTGGACCGTACCCTTGGTTCCTGAAAAACGCAACGATGCCGACCAGCACAATCGACTGCAACGAAACCGCCGCAATCAGTATCGACATCCTTCAGACAGTACCATATACTATGGATACCGACCCTTTGAGTGGAACCATTTCCTGCGAAGGAGTTGAGAAAGAAAGCGATGTGGCAGACGCCTATTCTGAACTTGAATGCACTGATAATCCGTAAACAACAAAAGTTTATTATGAAAAAATTATTGATTATATTTATTATTCTCCTCAGCGGTGCTGTCCAATCGCAAAATAATATTACCTTGGGCGATACAAACAGCGGATACCTCATACCAAACCTTTTTAATACACACAATCTTTTTGGTCACGCAACATACCCTTCTCTGGCTGTATTTATGCGTAGTGGAAACAATTTTTCGGCACAGCCAGAAGGAACAAAAATATATGGTATAGCGTGTTTACTTGCTAATCAAATTCCTGACAGTATTGAGTATTATGCTTTTTTTTATCGTGACATTGATGGATGCATTGCAGTCGATTCGATTAGAGTGGATACAGTGGAACCTACAACATATCTTCATTTGGGGCATATTGATGGATTATCTGACTTGAGAGACACCTTGGTAGCGTTACACGAAGTCTTCTTTGACAGGGGATATAGTATTGATGCATCTCGCTTCACAGTAGCCATAGGATACTTATTCGTTGATCACCCATCCATAAGATATAACAAAGAGTGTCCTTTAATTAGCATCAATGGCACGGATACCTGTATGTCTTTTATGCATTATATTAATGGAACTTGTTTATTTTCAAGGGTTGGCAATTTTTTTGGTGCCATCCCCATCATAGACAGCACTTTGCGTATCCGGCACGAAACGATGCTCACTTGCGGCAATATCGGCAAGCTTCGTGCCGACTACATTGGCACGCGCGTAATGCGTCTTCACTGGGGCGACACCAACCAGCACTGCCTCTACCAAGTGGCCTACGGACCCGCCAACCTGCCTTTTGACAGCTACACCATCTTTGAAACAACCGACACGAACTTCATCCTCAGCGGACTGAACATCGGAGAACGATTCGCCTTCCGCGTGAGGTCCAAGTGCTGCTTCAACGACTCTTTGTCAATCTGGAAACCCTGGAGCGACACCGTCCAGTTCGAGCGGCCTTACTACTCCGTCTCTGTTCACGCAAACAACAACGCCTGGGGACACGTCCTCGGGAACGGACGCTTCGAACAGAACTCGCTCGTCACCATCGAGGCTCGCCCTGCAGACAGCTGCTCTTTCTGCCGATGGGACGACGGCGACACCAGCAGCATTCGCCAACTGACTCTGGTTTGCGACACCTCGCTCATCGCCATCTTTGAATACCACCCTGACACATCGTATCACTACACACACATCACAATTGCCAATGAAGACTACAATGTGACAGTGACTCCCAACCCAACTGCAACAACAGTGAGGATAACCGCCTTGGAACGCATCCTGCACGTAGAGCTTTACGATCAGCAGGGGCGCAACGTCCTCAGCAGCAACGCTACAGGAAACAGTATCAAGCTGGACCTCACCGACCTGCCGTCAGGCATCTACACCGCAGCTGTGCTGACAGAACAAGGTCTTTCGTCAAGAAAAATCATAAAACGCTGACACTGTTCTGCAAAGCCAACAGCGGTGAAATGGTATAAGGAATATACTCACGCATAACAGTCGACATAGTATAATAGTATTCAAGCTGTTGCGCCAGCATTTGCCGTGTTTGCGACATAAATATACTTGCCTGGTGACTATCTCCACAATTATTGTCGTCAATGGCGTCCGCTTCCACATCAAACGACAGCGCACCTCAAAGCTGGGCGACTACCGAATGCCGCAACCTGCTGGTGAAATATTTCAACGAAGGCCACTTCCCGGCAGAAATATATCCACTTCTGAAAAAATACACTGCCCGTATTCCGCTGAACCTCGCCTGCGGTTTCTTTCGCAGGCGAGGGCGCCTGCGTACCAACCAATTTCATTCGTCTGTGTGTAAATTCAAAATTTATATGTATATTTGCATCTCATTAAAGTCAGTTCATAAATTGGCTTTGAATTTTAAAATATTGATTTACAGATTGAAGACTAAAACACTATGGATATCAAACCCTACAGACACGAAGTGAAATACTACGAATGCGACCGGATGGGAATCACGCACCACAGCAACTATGTGCGCTTTATGGAAGAGGCGCGTGTGGATTGGATGGACCAGATGGACTACGGTTTCGACAGGATGGAGGCCGAGGGGGTGGTTTCGCCCGTGGTGGCCATCGACTGCCGCTACCGCCACACAACCACTTTCAAGGATGTCATACAAATCGAAGTACACGTGGCAGAGACTTCGGCACTCAAAATTTCATTCTCATACACAATGACTTGCAATGGCAAGACCGTTTGCACCGCCACCAGCACCCATTGCTTTCTGGAAGAGGGCAAACCGGTGTCGCTCGAACAGCGTTTCCCCGAACTGTACAAAAGAATTAGGCAGCTTTGAAATCATTATATCATCAAAACTTGTTTCTGTTATGAACAATTACACCATTATCGGCATCGACTTCGGCACCAGCGCCACAGTTGTCAAAATAAAGAACTACTATGAAGGGATGAACAACAACGACTGCCAGCCGCTGATGGTTGGCGGCAGCACAGTGGTACCGACACTGGTCTTTGAACGTTCGGGCGACGGCAAGCTCTTTTTTGGACAAGATGCTGAGGCCGAGTACAACGCCAACAGTGAAGGTACCCTGCACCGCAATTTCAAGATGGATCTGCTGGTTCCCGAGAAAAAAGGGACGGCCGAGAGGCTCATCAGGGAATTTATGAAGTATCTTTACCAGCAATTCGCTCTGCAAAAAGCCCAGCTGAACGTTAGCAACACGGTGAAGACATACATAAGCTATCCTGCCAAATGGACTCCGGAAATCATATCTTTTATGAAACAGAGCGTCATCGATGCCGGTTTCGGCACGTCGGGGGCTGTGTTCGGCGAGACCGAGCCCACCGCAGCCATCTACGCGTCCTTCACCAACCACGAGGCGACACTCAAGGAGCAGCGTCTGGTTTCGCAGGACATACCCATAAACGTTATGATGCTCGATATGGGTGCCGGCACAAGCGATGTGACTGTTTTCCGTTTTATGGCTGACAAAGAAAACAAGTTCCATATAGGCCACAACGGCAAAATCATCACACACCCGGCCGTGGACAACACCTATCTTTGCGGCGGAAGGGAAATCGACCGCCTGCTGAGCGAATACAACCTCAACTACCTGAAACAGATTTTCCCAGATGGCGAAATACCTAACGGACTGAAACAAAAGAATGAATCTGGCATCAAGGGTTGGAAAGAGACACACGTGTCGAAGCGGTTGCAAGATAATCTGCCTGCATCCATCTCAGGCGAACTGATGACACTTGTGAATATGCTCCGCCAATATTCGTCCAATATGCAGAGCGTTCCATATCCCGAACTGAACCGCAGCACGTTCGAGGCAGCCACCAAAGAGCATTGGAGCCAGCTGCACACCCTTATGACCGACGCCATAGCCAAGGCCAGCGAGATTATGCAGGAAATAAAAGGGCCCGAAGACATCGACCTGCTGATAGTCACAGGCGGACACAGCCAGTGGTACTGCGTCAGAGAAATGTGCCTGGGCCATTCTGTGGCGGGACTACCACCCATCAATTTCGCGAAGATCATAGAGAACCCAGAGCGTCTGCTTTCTGAGGCACGTCCTCAGGAGACCGTTGCCAACGGGCTGGTATATAGAGACCTCTCGTTCGACATCAATCACACTAGTGCCAATAACCTATGGGTGCAGCTGAAAATGGACGACGACCTGGAATCAGAAGTTTATTCAGAAGTTTATTCAGTACTCAACCTGTTCGACACATTGCCTGTACAAAAAACCATCAACTGGGAGCAGCAATTGGAGGGTGGCTACTTCTGTACCGAAGATGTCAAAATCGAATGCCGCTGCTGGTATGGTGCCGACTTTGAGACAGGAGTCCAAAGCACCGAGAGTGTTAAAGTGCCTATGAACGGGCTATTCGACTTCCTTATAAGAGCAGTCTTCCTGCCTTTAGCCTTTAGAAACGGCGGCAAGGACACCTACGATGTCACCACAACACTTGAAATCAACATCGACGAGGACGGCAGCGCCACAATCAACGGCAATGTCAACTGCAACGGCAATGCCAGAAAATTTGTCATCAACCTTTAAACCAATCCACTATGAGCATTATAGAGACCCTAAAAGCAAAACTGAACCCTTCATCGCCAGAAAACATCGAAAGGCTGCGCAACAATCTGCCGATTGAATTTCCTGCGGAGCTGGCCAACCCACTTATGGACTATATGCTTGAACGCAGCTATCTGGAAGAGCTCTCGGACCGCGACCACTTTGAGGCCGAGCCGCCCAAGGACGGCGTGTTAGCCTGGGTTAAAATTGACCGCCTTCCGGTGCATCCCAGCGATTCGGACGATTACGACCTCCTCTCACGCTGGCAGGCCGTACTGGCATCGCTCCACTCCTGGAACGAACGTTTGCTTTTCCTGCTGCAGCGCAATAACGGCGCCACAAGTATCTATCTGGGTATGCACGCTCCCGACCTGGAGCGTTCTATGGCCCGGCTCGAAACGGCACTAATCAACAGTATGCCCGGAATCAGTGCCAGCCGACTGGATATGGACGAAAGCATCAAGGTGTTCTCATCGCTTATGGATGCCCAAAGCTGCGGTGCCCTAACAGGCATACCATCGTTCAGGAAAGAGACACGCTTTCAGGAGCTGCAGACCCTTGACTCATTGGCTTTCGGTATCAGGGACACACAGGGCAGGGATGCCAACTTTTCACTGCTGGTGGTGGCCGACCCCATCCCCGACCAAGGCATCACCGACATCATTTCGCGTATGATGAAACTTGGCACCGAGATTCACAAAGATGTGCACAAGAGCTTTAACGCAGGTGAAAACATAGGAACCGGTAACAACAACTCGCTCGGACTGGCAACCTTGATAGGGACTATGGCTCAGCTCATACCAGGAATGGGCATTCCGACAGCCGCCCTGATGAGTGCCGGAGCCGGTATCAGCTTCCAATCCTCGCGCAACGGGTCGGTCAGCCGCTCAGAGACAACCGATTTCCTCAACAAATTTGCCGAGCAGACCGAGAAGTCGCTCAATATGCACTGCGAGCGACTCCGCAAAGGTCGCAACCAAGGCTTCTGGAACACCGGCGTCTATGTTCTCAGCAACCACGAACAGAACACAAGCACTGTGCTTGGTATGCTCCGCTCAGTATAGTCTGGTGATGAGAGTTATATAGAGCCTATCCGCATCCACCGCTTCAAGCCTATGTCGGGAGCCGTCGGCATAGCCAGTTCAATGAGCCTGATACCCCTGCTGATAGACAAAAACGGCGGCGAACACCTTTTCGGGAAAAACTATCAATACGTTTCGACCCCTGTAAACACCCAGGAGCTGTCACTTTTCACCTCGCTGCCCCGCAAAGATGTACCAGGCCTTCGTTTCGTAAAGACCGCAGTCCGTTTTGCCAACAACCCCGGTCTTCAGAACGGGAAACGCAGTCTGACTTTGGGCAAAATCAAGGACTACGGAGTGGAGCAGAAGACCGACTACAAGATTGACATTGATGCCTTGGTGCGCCATTCGCTCATTGTCGGCGGCACGGGCAGCGGCAAATCGACCACCTGCCGGCGTCTTATCCAGAGCGCTATGGACACAGGTGTACCCATCCTCATCATCGAGCCCGCCAAAGAGGAGTATTCGCGCTGGTTCCTTGAACTCCGCAAAGAGGGCAAGCACGTCAACATCTTTATGCCCGGTGTCACCACATTTGAAGGGGAGCGGCTGAGCCGTTTGAAACTCAACCCTTTCCAACCCGCCGCCATTCCCAGTGCACCCATCGATATGATGACACGCTGCGAGCAGCTGACAGCCCTCATCAACGCCAGTCTCCCGTCCAGCGATGTCCTGCCAGTTATTATGGACGAAACATTCTTCACCTTCCTCAAAGAGCAGCCTTTCGGCGGTGACTTTATGCAAGGCGAGATGAACCAGTTGGAGAACTATCCCAAGATTGAAGGTGCTATCGACACCGCCAAACGTGTTCTCAAAGCCCGCGGTTACACCGACGAGGTGACGCAAGGTATAGGAGCCGCCGTAGAGACCCGACTGACCTATCTCGCACGCGGCAAACGCGGCGAAATCCTTAATGTTTTCAATTCCACCTCCTGGGAGCAGCTTTTCGACCAGACGACGGTCATCAACCTCAGTCGTCTGGCCAACCCCAAGGACAGGGCTCTCATTATGTCCATCATCCTTTTGGCGCTGCACGAATACCGCGTGTCGCGTTTTTCCACCGACGAGGAGTACCGCAAACAGGCCGGCAGCAACCGTCTTATGCACCTCACCGTGGTTGAGGAGGCCCACAATGTGTTGGCCAAGCCTTCCACCGATGGCCAAGGGACAGGCAACCCACAACAGGTTGTTGCCGACCTCTTTAGCAACCTGTTATCGGAAATACGAGCTTATGGCGAAGGCCTTATGATTGTTGACCAATCGCCTACAAAACTTATCCCCGATGTCATCAAGAACACCAACTACAAGGTAGCGCACCGAATGACAGCCCGCGACGACTGTGCCGTAATGGCATCGGCCCTTGCACTCCGCGACGACCAAGCCGGCATCATACCCACACTCGAAATCGGCAATGCCATCATCTACGGCGACAAGGATGATGCGGCATCCTGGGTGAAAATCAACAGATAAAACATCTAAACAGCCCCAAAAAATGAAGACTCTCTTCTATATAATCATAATTACCCTTTGCCTGACAGGTCTAGCAACAATACTGTTCCTTCCAAAAGAATTCATCGCAAGAATACAGGCGCTAGTCAGAAAACTGCGAAACAGGAATACCACCTCAAACGTGAAGCCAATTGACAATGCACTCCCAAAGGCATCCCATTTGGCAAAGGTTCAGTATGATTTCCAACAAAAGGCTAAAGAACAGTTTATCAACAATCAAAATAAATTCTTCGGTATATACGAAAACCTTTACCTTGTCGTTGAAGCCGGCACTGAGAGCGCACAGTGCAATCTTAGCGACTGGGAGACAAGAATTGTTTCCTTGTCGAATGCATCAGAGCTTCAGGACTACTGGCATTCTGTTCGCCACCGCCCTACGGAGTTTCTCGATTTTGTATGCTCCTGCGGAGTTATTCGCGAGAGCCGACGAATCGTCACAGCCGACGAGTCAACCCAGTATCGATACTACGAATTGGACGGCGCAACCATTGTTCCAGGACAGGACTACGAAGTGCTGCAACCCTGCTGGTACAACGGTGATTTATTATTGGAAAAAGGAATACTGAAAAAACAATGAAACAATGGACGAAATAAAAAAAACAGGTATGGAATACCCTCAACAGCCTGAGTTTCCCTCGACAAACGACATCCCACAGGAGTTTTCCAAGTCCGACCTTTTCAAAGAGGTGGCACCTTACTACACCGCAAGGGAGGTGTTTGAGACAAAGGAGTACGTCGATGAAAGGGAATTCGGACTCAAGGAAACCGTTGAAGCCGCCAAAGAAATCTTTACCCCCCAAGTCATCAGCGAATGGGGCAATATGACCATTGAGCAGCGCAGCGCAAAATACCAAGAGTATCAGCACGCTGTAGCCGAAGCCCTCGGTATCGAAGCAGGCAACGTCATTTTCAAGGATATCCCTGGTGCCTATGGCTACAACAACGGCGACGGGAATGTTTACCTTAACACTATGCTTCTCGAAGATCCGCAATGGGTCATCAAGTGCATCGACACCATCGCCCACGAGACCCGCCATCAGTTCCAGCACGAGGCCGTGCTTGACCCTGAGCGGTTCGGTATTTCTCCCGAAGTGGCCAAAGAATGGGCCTGGGCCATTGAAAATTACACTCAGGAAGACCTTTCGCAATATGATCCTTGGGGTTACCACTACAATCCCATCGAAATCGATTCACGCTATTTCGGCGAGTCTGTGGTCCGCGAATTGACGAAGGATTTAATCAACGACTATGCCTCCCTTGCTGAAAACACACATATGAACGAGGCTCACGGATTGTTTATCAACGACCGAGAATGGAATATCAAACAAGCAGAAAAGGCTCTGGCCGACGGCGACCTCAACGGCTATCGCAACTACTTGGATGATGCTTCAAAATCAACAAAATAAACCCATCAAATATTCTAATCAAGTCATTACTATGAAAGAATATACCGACCAAGAAATCAAAAATCTCCTTTTGGAGGATGATTATCCAAACAAGGCTCCTTTGTTGGATGGTGTAATCCAACGCATCCGCTCCTTTGGTTCCGAGGCAACAAAAATGTTCGACGAATGGGCCAGTTCCGGCAAGCAGCCAAAATTTGAAATAAACGGAATATCCTCTGACAATCTCCGCAAGGAACAGAATATGAAAGCCGTGGCTTTGATTATTGCCTACGACTGGCTTATGAAAGAACCTCACGAGGCAGCCCGACTTCTGCTCAAACCACACATCAAACAACATTAATATGGAACGAGAATATAGGATTTCCCAGGAAGTGAAAGGGCTCGGGATGAGCGGTCTAACGCAAATTGGCACGCTCGATGTCTATAAGGGAGACAAACTTGTCGCTTCTATTGACAATTACTGGCTTATGCACGGTTTGGGAAGCCAGCTGGACGAGAAATATATCTGCTGGAACAGTGACGGAACAAAAGTGGGTTTTGTCGCTTTCAAATATCCTAAAGGCACGTTTCCTGACACAGAAGACTATTTGGATGAGATTGACAGTCAGATGATGATGTGCATTCTTGATATACCTAAATTCGAGATATTGGAAGAATGTGTAAACGAACTTCCTGTGGCACTGAAATGGGACGACGAAGAGTCCGTTCTGATATATATGCTAAATGCTACAAAAAAAGAAATGCCCTATTCCACGCCGATGGAAAAATCGGGAGACGAATACCCGTATGAACTATCCAAGAAACTAAAGGAAAACATCCAAGAAGAGTTCGCTATTGCGAAACGTAACATCAACACAGCAACCGATGCGGACAAAGAACTCATCAACAACCCGCAGTGTCTGGAGTACTATTTATTTGAATACGACCCACGCTATGTGAGAGAAAGCGCAATACACTATTGTGTTAGGCGACGCAACGAGTATCTTCGCAGTCAAGGCCTGCCCGTCCCCTATTCGGAGGACATTCTCAATGAAGAAAGACGATGATCAACCATTAGACAATTGTACAAAAAAACAGTGGCCGTACGCATTGCACCCATCCGTTGTGGCGGAGCGCAGATCTGACGCTGGTTTCCATAAGGGTTTGCAATAAATTATAATGTCGCTGAAAGATGCCTATCCCTGCATATTCTATAATCATATCGGGCCGCCTTATGGGCGGCCCGATATGATTATAGAATATTTGCTCAAATGCCTATTGCAGTTTGGCAAGGGCTTCCTTGATGCGGCGAATTGCTTCGACAAGGAGTTCTTCGCTGGTAGCATAGCTGAGGCGTATGCAGCTGTCGTCGCCGAAGGCGCTGCCCATCACGGTGGCCACGTTGGCTTCGTTGAGGAGATAGAACGCCATATCGGTCGAATTCTCTATCTTTTTGCCGTTGAACGACTTGCCATAGTATGAGCTGCAGTCGGGGAAGAAATAGAAGGCACCCTGTGGCAGACGTACCTTGAGGCCAGGGATTTCGCAGAGGAGTTTATATACCAGGTCGCGACGACGTTGGAAGGTGTTGCGCATATCAATGATGTCTTTCGAGGTCTTGGGATCCATCAACATAGCGCAGACGGTGGCTTTCTGTGCAATGGAGCAGGTGGCACTGGTCACCTGACCCTGCAACTTGTTGGCAGCCTTGGCAATGACGGTGGGGGCGGCAATGAAACCGATGCGCCAGCCGGTCATTGCGAAGCCCTTGGCTACACCATTGACGGTGATGACGCGATCCTTGACTTCGGGGAACTGGGCGATGCTTTCGTGCTTGCCAACAAAGTTGATGTGCTCATAGATTTCGTCGGCCATAACGAAGAGGTTTTCGTGGCGAGCAACCACCTCGGCGATGCCTTTCAGTTCCTCTTTCGAGTAGAGCATACCGGTGGGGTTGGAGGGCGACGAGAACATTATAAGCTTGGTGCGCGGTGTGATGGCGGCCTCAAGTTGTTCGGGGGTTACCTTGAAATCGTTCTCGAGTTTGGTTTTGACGAAGACGCACTTGCCTTCGGCCAAACGGACGAACTCTTTGTAGCTGACCCAGAAGGGGGTGGGGATGATTACTTCGTCGCCGGGGTTGACGAGGCACTGTACAACCTGGAAAAGGCTCTGCTTGGCGCCAGTGCTGACGACAATCTGCTCTGGCTTGTATTCCAGCCCATTGTCGCGGCGCAGCTTTTCGCAGATGGCATCTTTCAGGTCTGCATAGCCGGGAACGGGAGGATAGTGTGTGAAGTTGTCGTCGATAGCTTTCTTGGCTGCCTCTTTCACCACTTCAGGGGTGTTGAAGTCGGGTTCACCGATACTGAGGCTGATAACGTCTTTGCCCTGGGCCTTGAGTTCGCGGGCCTTGGCGGTCATAGCCAGAGTCTCAGACTCGGCCATATTTAGAATACGGTTTGATAAGATTTCCATAGTTTTACTGTTTGAATGAATTTGCAAAAGTACGAATTATTTTTGGATTGGGAATATTTTTTTACAGTAAAGGGGCGCAATTAAAAAATATTTGTAAATTTGTAGATTGCAAAAAATGCTAATTTTATTTATTATTAACATATAATTAACTGATAATTATGGCAAAAGAAATGAGTGATGCAGAAGCATCGAAACTTGAGAAACTTAAAATTCTTCAGAGCACACTTGACAAAATTGAGAAGAACTACGGCAAGGGTTCGATTATGAAACTGGGCGACCGTCCGGACGAGAACTACGAGGCTATCTCGACAGGCTCGATAAGTCTGGACACCGCACTGGGCATCGGTGGCTTCCCCAAGGGTCGTATCATTGAGATTTACGGTCCCGAATCGTCGGGTAAGACGACGCTGGCCATCCACGCCATTGCCGAATGCCAGAAGAAAGGCGGCATTGCTGCTTTTATCGATGCTGAGCACGCTTTCGACCCTGTCTATGCCCGCAAACTGGGTGTGGATATCGACAACCTGCTGGTATCGCAGCCCGACAATGGCGAGCAGGCACTTGAGATTGCCGACAACCTGATCCGTTCGGGAGCAATCGACATCATCGTCATCGACTCGGTGGCAGCGCTGACGCCGAAAGCCGAAATTGACGGTGAGATGGGCGACTCGAAGGTGGGTTTGCACGCCCGCCTGATGTCGCAGGCACTTCGTAAAATGACCTCGACAATCAGCAAGACCGGATGCTGCTGCATCTTTATCAACCAGTTGCGCGAAAAAATCGGTGTGATGTTTGGCAACCCGGAAACGACCACGGGCGGCAACGCGCTGAAATTCTATGCCTCGGTGCGTCTCGACATACGCCGCATACAGGCCATCAAGGACGGCGACCAGAACATCGGCAACCGCGTGAAGGTGAAGGTGGTGAAGAACAAGGTGGCTCCTCCGTTCCGCGTATGCGAGTTCGACCTTATGTTCGGCGAGGGCATCTCGAAATATGGCGAAATTGTCGATCTCGGTGTCGAAACCGGCATTATCAAGAAGAGCGGCTCGTGGTTCAGCTATGGCGAAAGCAAGCTGGCCCAAGGTCGCGAGGCTGTGAAACAGTTGCTGCGCGACAATCCGGAGCTTAGCGACGAGCTGGAGGCTCAAATCCGACAAGCATTGTTGACCAACAACGAAGAGAAATAAAACCGATGGAAGAAATCTCCGAGGACCTTGCCGTCCAACAAAAATATGAGGAGTTGGTGGCAGCCTGCCGCGAGTTGCGCGAGCTGAGCGTTGAGGACGAGAACAATATTTTCCGTGCTTTTACCATCGCCCGCAACGCACACAGCGACACACGCCGCAAGAGCGGTGAGCTGTATATTTTCCACCCCCTGGCCGTCGCGCTGATAGCCGTGAAAGAGGTGGGACTGGGTCCTATTGCTGTCGTCTGCGCACTTCTGCACGACGTTGTGGAGGACACCGATATCACGCTGGAAACGCTGCAATCCATCTTTGGCGCCCGCGTTGCGAGAATTGTTGATGGCGTCACCAAGATAGACAAGGCAACAATGATTGCCGAGCAGAACGAAGACTTTTCGTCGCAGGCCGAGAACTACCGCAAGATACTGCTTGCTATGTGCGACGATGCTTATGTCATCTTCCTCAAACTATGTGACCGCCTGCACAATATGCGCACCCTTGGTTCGATGAAGGACACCAAGAAACTGGCAATATCCTCGGAGACTCAATATCTTTACATCCCTCTTGCGCACCGTTTGGGACTTTACAACATAAAGACCGAATTGGACGATTTGGTGATGCAATACACCAATCCCGACAAATATGCCGAGATTGCCGACAAAATAAGCCAAACAGGAGGTACAGAGCTTGAACTGAAGAAGTGCTTCACTGCGCCTATACGCGACTTGCTGGAGCAGAACAACTTCCACTATACCATCAAAACACGCGTCAAATCAGTCTATTCCTGCTGGAAGAAGATGCAAAACAAGGGGGTGCAGTTTGACGAGATTTTCGATCTCTATGCAATGCGCATCATCCTTGACATACCCGACAGCGAAGGAATGTCGAACGAAGAACTACGCAAGATAGAGAAAGAAGAGTGTTTCAAGGTATATGCATTGATTACAGGACTTTTCAGACCTCAACCAGCCCGTTTCCGCGACTGGATTACCACTCCCAAGAACAACGGTTACGAGTCGTTGCACACCACCGTGATGAGCCCCATAGGCCGTTGGGTGGAGGTTCAGATCCGCACAACCCGTATGGACCAGATTGCCGAAAAGGGTATGGCGGCGCATTTCCTATACAAAGAGGCGCATCCCGACGAGCCTGTGCAGCAAACGCCCGTTGAGCAGTGGCTGGGGCAGATACGCACATCGCTCGAAGATCCCAACAAAAACGCCCTCGATTTGGTGGAAGAGTTCAAGGAAACTTTATACACCAAAGAAATATACATCTTCACCCCCAAGGGTGAAACAATCAAGATGCCATCGCGAAGTACGGTGCTGGACTTTGCTTACGCCATCCATTCCGAATTGGGCAAACACTGCATAGGTGCCAAAGTCAATGCCCGTGTGGTTCCCATTGGCTACCGCCTCCACAGTGGCGAGCAGGTGCAAGTACTTACGTCGAAAAAGGCTGTTCCCAACGAAGATTGGCTGAAAGAAGTGCAGACACCCCGTGCCAAAGAGCATATCAAAGACTATCTGCGCAATGAGAAAAAACAGTATTTCGACGAAGGAGAGCAGAAACTGTTGGCATTCCTCAAGAAATCGCATCTCAGACTCACTCCTGAACGCACAGCACGTCTGCGGCTTTTCTTCAATTCGGAAAGCGACATTGATCTATATTATCGTATTGCCACAGGCGAAATCAACGAAGAGGCGTTGAGCCAATGCTTCCATCTGTCGAAATCGAAGCCGAATCTGATTTTCCTAAAACCCTACCAGCAACTGTTCGAGAACGGAGAGCAGAAGATGAATTTACTCCCCGAACAGCGTAAATCGATAACGACATCGCCGTTTCTGGCCGACACTAAATACAACAACCTTGAGACGCAACCGGCATCGTGCTGCAAGCCTGTCCAAGGCGACAAGGTGATAGGCATCGTCAGCGATGACTGCATTATCGTGCACCGCACCAACTGTCCAACAGCAATCCACGAGATGTCAACCCACGAAGACCGCATAGTCCGAGTGCGCTGGCGCCCCGGCGAGAAGATTGCTTTCCTTACCGGTATCAAGATAACCGCCATCGACCGAAAAGGTCTGCTACAACAGCTGACGCGCATCATCAGTGAGGATATGGACTTGAATATGAGAGCCATTACCCTTGAAACATCCGAGGGAGTGGTCCACGGACTGATAATGCTGTACGTCCACAACCTGGGTGGTCTGGACCAGTTGATAGAAAGCATTCGTGCCATAGAAGGTGTAGAACAGGTGCAGCGAGTTTGACAAAAAATGACACTACCGACTATGACTGAAGAGCAGAAATCACTACAATGGTTAAGCAGCATACTTGACACACTGAGGAAGGAATGCCCTTGGGACAGTGTGCAAACCATTGACAGTTTGCGTTATCTGACAATTGAAGAAGTCTATGAACTGTCGGAAGCCATCACCGCCGGCAACTATGACGAGATGCGCAAAGAGCTTGGCGACTTGTTTATGCACCTGCTTTTCTACTCCAAAATAGCCGACGATGAAGGACATTTCACCCTTGCCGATGTAATTGACGGAATCTGCAAGAAACTGATTGTACGTCATCCACATATAGCCCTTCCCGACCGGGAAGGAGAAATGCAGCCAGCGCGACAGAACGAAACTCCTAAATGGGAACAGGTGAAGATGAAAGAAGGGCGGCGGTCTGCAATGGAGGGTGTACCCGAATCGCTACCATCGCTTATCAAAGCCATACGGATGCAAGAGAAAGCCGCTGGACTTGGATTCGAATTTCCCGACAGAGAAAGCGCAAAAGCCAAAGTGGATGAAGAATATGCGGAGTTTGTTGATGCTTTGAGCGTTTATCACACCGAGGGAGAACAGGCTCACAATCACGCTGAAGAGGAGTTGGGCGACCTGCTGTTCGCCATCGTGAAATGGGCCCGGTTTGAGAATATCAACGCCGACGATGCACTGGCCCGCACCAATCTCAAGTTTCTAAAGCGTTTCAAGTATGTGGAAACAAAAGCGACAGAACACGGTCAAAAGCTACAGGAACTCAGCCTTGAAGAGATGGAAAAATACTGGAATGAAGCAAAAAAGCTCTGAAAATACAATAACACTTAACAATATACCAACATTATAATTATATGAAACAACCCTATTCAGCACCGAAATTGACGGTAGTCACCTTCCGAGTAGAACAAGGATTTGTGGGTAGTATGCAAGAATCGCAACGCCTTCTCGACTTTGATTTCTATGTTTTTAACGACGAATCGGACTACAATCAGGCAGCCAGTTACCACGAGACCGACTGGACTTGGTAGTCAAGCTTTTCAGGACAGGAGACCGCACTGCTATTCCGCCTCTATAATGGCAACCGCAGCAGCACGGGCATCATTGATGACATCGTTTATCGACATCGGTCGCTTGCACGAGCCACATACATATAGTCTATCTTGCACGGTCAGACAATCGCCCAAATGTGGGTCGGCTGACTGTGCAAAACCATAATCACCACAGATGCCGCAAGCCTTTGAGAGGCAGCGCGTTCCTTCCGAAGCCTCCATACCTACCATCAGTACAAGCAGGTCGGTGGTCATCTTCAGCGGCAGACCCATCAACGTATCTTCAGCCTTTATTTGCACACGTCCGTCGAACGTTCCCGACGCCTCGGAGATACGTCCACGGACGTAGCGAACTCCGTATTCCTGCTGCGATTCACGGTACATCTCCTCGAAATGCTGACCCCACATACGCAGGTCCATATAGAAGATATACGCCTCTACATCAGGCAACTGGCGTTTCAGTTCGATGGCCTGTTTCACAGCCGTCACGCAACATACCTTAGAGCAATAGTGGTTGCCCGATTTCTCGTCGCGCGATCCAACACATTGTAAAAAGGCGACACGTTTCGGCTTCTCGCCCAACGAATTGACAATCTTGTTGTAACGAATCATCTTTTCCATTTCCAGCGATGTGACGACACCGCCATAAATGCCATAACCCAGTTCCTCTTTGCGGTGTGCATCGAAAGGTGTATAACCTGTGGCCAGCAGCACACTGTCGCTGTAATAGGCGGCACCTTTGCTATCGATTATTTTCCAGCCATTACCTTCGCGCTGCATATTGACAATTTCAGTGTCGTTATGCAGTGTAATATTCTGGTTCAAAAGCTTTTTATTCATCAATTCGACGATATCGCCTGCAGCGGCGAAATTGGGGAATAAAAATGCTTTGTCGGCAATGTTCTTGAGGGGAGAAGAGGATTTTTCAAAGAGGGCAACAGTCATTCCCTGTTTGGCGAGAACCGAGGCCGCCTCGATGCCGGCAGGACCAGCGCCTATGATGGATATTGATTTCATTTCTTGTATTTTAATTAATTATGATTCTACTTTAAGACATTCCGGATGAGACGGACGCGGCAGCAGTCGGCCCGACACACCTTTGTATTTCTCGTCGGGATTGTAGGCAATACCGATTTTGTTGAAGAGCGGCTCGCTCTGCACCTGATGCAGCTGGAAACCAAGCTTCCAGGGGTCATAGCCCATCAGCAGTCCCGTAAGTTCCTCGTAGGTCAGCACCGGGATGCCAAATCCCTGTTTGTCAAAAGTCTTGTGTTCCATCTCGGCAATAGTATATTGCCATTTGTCGAGGAACATATTGCATCCAGGGCAGTTGGTGAGGATAAAATCAGGCTCGTAGGGTTCCATCGACTGGAATTTCTTTTTAGTATTTGCAATCGAGTAGCCACGGTTTTCCTGTACAAGATACTGTCGGAAGCCGAATCCGCAGCAATGGCGGCGTTCGGGATAGTCGATAACTTCGCCACCCCAAGCCTCTATCATACCCGCCAGCACGTATGGAAATTCAGCTTTTCCGATACCGCGTTCGGGGAAAATCTTGGCATAGTGGCAGCCGATATGTTCAACAACGCGAAGCGGTTTACCAGTGAAGCGGTTCACCAGCTGGTATTTCATCTTTGGTTTCAGATCGAAGCGGAACTTGTATATCACATCTGATGGATGAGCAATATTTTTCGGCACTTTGAACTCGCGTTTGGTGGCGTCCCACAGGTACTGTCGGGCCTGCTCCATCAGCTTCGGGTCATTCTCCCACTTCTCTATCACCTCTGAAAACACGCCGAACGATGTAACGCACGACGGCACATAGTTCTCGTATCCACACTCCGTCATCAGCGAAAACAGGCGCGCCACAACAGTCATTGTCGTTTCGAACGGCACCACATCGCTATGGTAGCCGATGCCAGTACAGGTGTGTTGGTGCGGGTTGTCACAGATGTCCTTACCCAACTCGTCGCGCAAAATTTTGAGGAAGGCTGTCTCCGACCCCGGGAAGAAAGTCTGGCGGATGCAACTGCGTTCATAGAAAAAATGGTCGTCGGCTATCTCTTTCTGATATTCGTTCCAAAAACGTTTTTCCATTATCGTAACAATCTTGATATGAGACAAATCATTTAATAATATTTTCGGCCACGATTTCAGCCACGTCCTTCACCGGCACGTTGTCTGCACGCATAAAGGCCTTTTTGCACATCGGGCAGGCTGTAGCTATCAGGTCTGGATTGGGCTTTAGCAAATTGTCGCGTGCTGCGTTGCGGATTAGCGTCTGCTGTTCGATGTCGAGTTGCGGATTACCCAGATTGAAGCCGCAGCAGAGACTGTGTTCGCGTTCTTCGCTGGTTTTCAACAGTGTGGTGGTTGCTTTCAGTACATCGCGCGGTTCATCATAGATACCGCATCCTCTACCCAGTTCGCAGGGGTCGTGATATGTCACCTTGCGGTCATCCTTACGCACCTTGAGACGTCCGCTTTCAATCAGCATATTGATATATTCTGTATGGTGCATTACCGGAATGGAAAGCTTATACTCTTTTTTGAACGACTGGTAACAGATAGGGCAGGAAGTGATAAGCATCGTTGCCTTGCTGTTTACAATCATCTCCGTATTTTTACGACGCAATTCAAATGCCTGGTTTTCAAAACCCTGCTGCAGCAGCGGGCGTCCACAGCAAATGGTTTCATCGCGGTCCATATACCAATATTTCTGTCCAACGGCATTGAAGATGGTCTCCATAGACTTCGTTATGCCGGGAGTAAGATGCGACATACAGCCTCCAAAATAGGCCACGCGGCCAATGGAGTTGAACGGCTGCACGTTGCGCAGATAGCCATATCCGCCTTTGCTGTCAATAGCCTTTTTGTTGTTGATTCTCACCTGTCTGCGAATGATAGAAAGGTCAAGATTCACAGGACAGTCGGCCACGCAACGGTCGCACATCAGGCAGTTTTCCGCAATAGGCTCAGCATTTTTCTGCAGTTCCAAGTTACGGATTGACTGCAACATATATACACCCTGCATATTGACGATGCCAAGTTCCTTGTTCATCGGGCAGCCGTCGATGCAGATGCCGCAGCGCGAGCAGGCGCTCAATTCGAACATTGTATAGCCTGTTTTCTTGTCGCTGTCGCGGACGCCCAAATTGCGGAAATATATGAGGAACACCTCGGTGAAGATGTGCATATAGCGCGAGAAAGGCATCAGCGAGAAGAACGTGCCGAGGGCGACGCTGTAGAGCGTCCAGCAGGTGTATTCGAACGCTTCGTTGGCAAGACCAATACTGGCAAGGATGTCGCCCAGCCAGTTCACCAGGAAACCTCCGTTGCCAAAGAGGCTGGAGGTGGCAGCTTCCGACAGCAGACGCAAGGGGAAGATGCACCACAGCGCAAATTTGGCCACGCGATCCATCAGCGTGTGGCGAGTGGTACGTTTCATACCCATAGGACGGGACCACACCTTCTTGAACATCGCCAAAAACAGACCGCTCAGCACATAGAGCAACAGAGCATCCATCAAGTTGGCGAAGAGGACAGCGTGCTTAAAAGCTGTCAAATCGTGGTCATTCTCGAAATAGTTGAAGAAAATGGCAACCCAAAAAGGATGACCGTCGGGGAATGCCAGCCTAGCCTGAACTGCGCCCACCACAATAAGGAGGAACCATCCGAAGGCAAGACTGCGATGCATATATCCCAGTAGGACGTTTTTCTTGGTGATGCGCCAATGCAGCAGACCCTCGCGGAACGCCTCCCAGATGGCCGGCAAAAAGCGCCAACTCCATATATTCTTACGGATTATGGCTCGCTGTAGCTTATCGAAGCTATGAATCCAGCGCCAGTATTTGACGATGGAAAAAAATAGCAGGAACAGTACGCCCAGCATAAATGGAACAACATAGACAGAGAAAAACGGGCTGAAAATAGACCATACAATCAATCCTACAGACCCCAACCAATAAAGGATGACAAAAATAATAAACGGCCAGCTCATTGTTCAGCCCCCTTTCTCACAAAAGTGTTGGGCTGCACATTGGCGAGCAACCTTCTCATATTGATTATTAACGAGCGTGTATTGACACCGCGCGGACAAACCAGCAGGCACTTGCCACACAGCATACAACGTTTCAGCTGCTCGTCCAATCCGTCGTATTGCGCCCTGAAGAAAGAGGTGTGAATTTTGCGGATGTTGTAATCCGTATAACCTGCAGCCGAACAGGCTGCCGTACAGCCGCCACAGCCTATGCAGAACTTGTAGGAAGGCACCAGCTCTAACAATTTTTCGACCTTGTCAGTTTTCATTTCGTCGAAATTAAGCTGTCTGCCCTGCGATATGGTAAATCCGAATTTGTTCATTTTTTGTCTTAGTTATCAAGTTTCAAGCTTCCAGGACTTTCTTTCTCAATTCCATACCTCCGGTGACTTCAAATATTTTGCGAACTTCGTCCAGATCCTCTTCCGGTATGGTGCGTAGGGCACCAGGGCCGCTACCGTGATAGTTGGCACCCAGCTTGGGGGCTATTTCCTCGATATTTTCGCGATACCACTCCCATATCGGGCCTTGTTCGGGATGATAGTCAGGATCAACACGGTCGGGATGCACACAATAACCTATTTCCAAGATATTTGTGCCGATGGCGTTCATCAGCTGTTTCTGTTGGCGTCCCTTTTCGCTTTCTGCGAAATAGCCTAACTCCTCCGATGCACGACGTAGCACACTAATCAGCTCGCCAGGCACATTGCCTCGTGGGCAGCGTGTCTTGCACGACATACACTGTCCACAGAACCATATTGTGTCGCCTTTCAGCAGATTTTCTATCTCTGTTTCGTCGCCGCGCTGCACGGTGTCGCATATACGACGAGGGTCATAGTCGTAAAACTCCGCCGCCGGGCAGACCGCAGTGCACATACCGCAGTTCATACAAGCTTTCAGTGCCTCGTCGGCCCTGACATCCTGTTTAATATAATCAACTAAATTTCCCATTGTAATTCTTAAAACAATAACACATTCACGAATTCAAAACTTAACCCTGTTCATCGCCATCATTCTGAAAAACAGTTTAGGAAAAGCCTTTTCGCGGTTGCGTTTCAGCATATTTATGTAAATATGCGGGCGTTTCAGCACAGTAAGCTTATGCGCCTCGACAAGTTCTATCAGCGTTCCGTCGGGATCCTCGACATAGGTGAAGTGGCCGCTGGCCTCGCCCATATCAAAATGCTCGTCGCCCTTGCAGCTATCCACTGTAAAGGGGAATCCCAGCGCGTTGCAATGCTTCTCAAGTGCTCGCATATTTGTTACATCGAAGCATATCTGGATGAATCCGGGGTCGCCCCACTGACGGCCATCATATATTTTGCGCGGCTGACGGTCTAAAGCTTGCACCAGCTCTATTGTACTTTCACCAAACAGCGGAACAAAAGCACCCTTGCGCTTCTTACTGCTGGCCAGCAGCACACGGCGGAAACGTCCCTCGCCACCACGCATATATTTCAAATCCTCGAACGTACCAGTCTCGTCATAAACAATGCGATCGTAACCAAGTACATCGCGATAAAGCGGCACCGTTCGGTCGATGTCGGTACATCCTGTGACGGCACCAACGATGCCACCACCCAAACGATGCTGTTCAATGAATACATAATTCTCCTCGACCACCTGGAACCAGTTGCCCCACGGATCCTCGACCACAAAACAACTGCGGCCGTCAGGCGACTTGCTGATCGGACCAACCTTGTCATACTTTGCAGTCAGTTCCAAATGGAACGCAGCCACGTCGCGACTTTTAATTTTGGCGGCAAAAATGCCCAAGTCACCTACTTGTATATCAAATCCCACAGGCTGCGGTTTGCGTTCACTGTATTGCCAAATTTCAAATCCTCCCCCACCCTGCAAATTGACAGCAATACACGCGTGTCTCTTCTGCGCTTTTCCTCCGGTATAGGGAAGCATACGCTCTGCAACTGTATCATCCTCCAAGATACGAACATCCATCTGGAACATATCTATATACCAACGCCAAGCAGCTTGGAAATCAACACATCCAACACCAACCTGCTGTATTCCGGAAACAAAAAAATCTTCCATTTTTATTATTTAGATTAAATTCTTGATTACTTTTAACGAATGACTATGCAAAAAATTATATTTCAGCGTGTTAAAAGATGCGATAAACTAAAAAAATGAAATAGGTTTCCTGTTTAGAACAATATTATTCTAAATAAATCCTGATAATATAAAACAATTCAGATGGAAAACAGTTCTGTTTCTACCTCTGTACAGCCTTGTAAGTCAAAACAATGCCTATAGGAAGCATTACAAAAGTGGAAACCCACATACCTATATTTCCCATTGCACCTTCACGCACAGCTTTTTCAGCTATCATACCGATGACATAGTATAGCACAAAGAATATGACCGATGCGACAAGTGGCACTCCAAGACCACCTTTGCGAACAATAGAACCAAATGGCGCACCGACAAGAAACAAAACAATACAAGCGATACTGAGCGTCCATTTACGGTGCCACTCGATATAATGACGGTTTATGTACTCATTTTGTGATGTAAGTACCTGACTATGTATTTTTATATCACTATAACTGCGCTCTGCACGAACAATAGCGTCATTATATACACGGTAAGCTTTCTTCGCGTCGAGCGAATCGCACAAATCGCTGCAATTCAACCGCTCGCTTCCATCTTCATACCTATATGAAGGCATCGAATTAGTTAGATTCTCTTTTTGGGTGAACATTTGTTTCTCGCGCTGTTCTTTAAGTCTAACAATATTCGAGTCAAGTTGCGACATATTCATCATCTGGTAGCCACCTTGGAATATACTTTCGTCTGTCTTATCAAAGGCAAATGAAGAAAGGTCGAAAGTCAATTCATTCTTTTCAAAATAAATTCGTGTGAATGGTTTGGATTCCGCACTGTTATTGGCATCGGTCTCGCTGTATGAGCAACCGTCATAGAGGGTGAAAAGCATATAACGCTCATCGGGTGTTGTCTGCATCGTACCATATCGAGCTACAACAACATCCGGTTGACTTGGTGAATTGCGATGGTCATAAATTGTAATGTCGTGCAACGTTTTGCCGTCGGGATCCTTCTCGTTGACGCGAATGACGAAACCGTCGATCTCAGAATAGTATTCACCTGGCCTGATGTTAAGGGCTGGTTTCTTTCGTGTGATGTCATAGAGCGTCGTGCGGTATTTTAGCACGGCTGAAGGCATCACGTAGTCGGCGAAGAGAAAGGCCACTACGGTCATAGCAATCACAATGACGCCCATCGGCATCATTGCGCGCCAGAGTGGAACACCTCCACTCTTAATGGCAACGAGTTCGTAGTGTTCGCCCAGATTGCCCATCGTCATAATTGATGCAAACAATATGGCGATTGGCATAGCCATCGGGACAAATGTGGCCGACGCGTCGAGCAGCAGTTCTGCAATGATGCCCACCGATAGTCCTTTGCCGGCTATATCATCAACGTATTTCCAAATAAACTGCATAAGCAGGACAAAAACAGCAATGACGAACGTGAGAACCAGCGGTCCCACGTACGACTTGACTATCAGTTTATCCAGCTTTTTCAATTTATCTTAATTATCAATTCCCTAAAAACCCAACCAGTGCAGTATGTCGTTGCCGTTGGCAACAATCAGCAGTACAAACAGCAGCGCCATTCCGATAGTTTGCGCCACTTCGAGGAATTTGTCACTGGGTTTGCGGCGAGTGATAATTTCCCACAATGTGAAAACAATATGACCTCCATCAAGACCTGGAATGGGAATAACGTTCATAAACGCCAAAATCAGCGCGAGAAGTGCTGTAATCGTCCAGAACGAATACCAGCTCCACTTATCAGGGAAAAGACCGCCCAAAGTACCGAATCCGCCCAATCCCTTATAGCCATCCTTTGTAAAAAGGATACGCAGCGAACGAGCGTAGGTAGTCATCTGCTTCCATCCGTAGCTGATACCGACGGGTATGGCCTGAAAGAAAGTATAATCCGTATGGATACAATCATACAAGTCAAGATAATCCATCAGATAGACACCAATTTTACCCTTGCCGTCCACATTGACCTGCACTTCTTCAAATTGTCCATTGCGATAAAGACCAAATGTAACAATCGAATCGCTCAACTCTCCCAAACGCTTCGATATCTCAGTATAGCACGGCATTGACTCTCCGTTCAAACTCACAATACTGTCGCCTATCGCCATACCCCCACGTTTAGCGCGCGAACCAGGGACAAAATCCTTCACAACAAAAGGTGTACGGACAGTAAATAACATATTGCTGTCGCGAGGTTTAATCCTGGTCAACAAGTCTCCAGATATGGCGATATCAACACGCACAATAGTGTCACGTTCACTGACCGTCATAACAACAGGTTCGCCATTGTCGGCATTACTGCTATAAACAGTGTCGCTTATCTGCATAGGACGCATAACCGACACAGTATTTGGATGATCCAGCAGCAGTTTATGTTGCGTTGTTTCGATCTCCGTCATCTCCTCACCATCTATGGCACAAATAATATCGCCGGATTGGAATCCTTCTTCTATCAACAACTCGTGGTAGTCATAACCCATCCTGGCATTCTGCAGCGGCAGTTCGTTTTTGCCCCAATGGGCAAATATGCAGGTGTAGATGAGAAGTGCCGAGATGAAATTGACCAGCACACCACCGCTAATGATGCATAGGCGCTGCCAAGCCTTTTTTGAACGATACTCCCACGGTTGGGGCTCTTTTTCAAGGTCATTGGCATCTTTGGTCTCGTCAATCATACCGGCGATATCGCAATATCCGCCCAGCGGTATCCAGCCGATACCCCACAATGTGTTGTCCTGATCTTCGGGAGCAAGGTTTTTCTCGTCCCACTCATCGGGAGTCTTTGAGTTAAAGAATAGAAAATGCCATTTGCCACCGAACTTCTTGGCTTTCAGTATGGATATTTTCCAGTTGAAGAAAAGGTAAAAACGGCGCACACGGGTCTTGAATAGACGGGCAAAAAAGAAGTGTCCGAGTTCGTGTGTCAGTACAAGCAGCGAAAGACTGAGTATCAGTGCTAATATTTTCATTTCGTAATTATTTTTTCATTAATTCTTTGCGAACTTCTGCGTCGCATTCTATGAGTTGTTCCAGCGTGGGTTGGGGGATGAATGTTGCACGCTCCATCGCCTCACCCACAAAGTCGGCAATTTCGAGGAAACGCAGCCGCCCCTCGATAAGGCGCTGCACAGCCACTTCGTTGGCGGCATTCATCACACAGGGGATATTGCCTCCACGTTCAATGGCATTGTATGCCAGCGGCAAACAACGGAAGGTGTCGGTATCGGGACGCAGGAAGGTCAGCTCAGGGTGTTCCCAGAAACTGAATCGCGGTATATGGCTTTCTATGCGATGTGGATAGGAAAGTGCATATTGTATAGGTGTTTCCATCGTGGGAGTTCCCAACTGGGCCTTTATGGAACCATCTTCAAATTGCACCATTGAATGAACAATACTCTGCGGATGTACTAACACCTCTATACGGTCTGTACCAACACCAAAAAGCCATTTGGCCTCTATGACTTCCAGTCCTTTGTTCATCAGACTGGCCGAGTCGATGGTCACCTTGCGACCCATACTCCAATTTGGGTGGCGCAACACCTCGTCGAGACTCACATTTTCAAGTTGCTCGCGTTTGCGCCCTAACAAAGGCCCACCAGAAGCTGTCAGTAATATCTTATCGATGCTGTTCTGCATCTCGCCCTGAAGGGTCTGGAATATTGCCGAATGTTCAGAATCGACAGGCAGAATCGAGGCACAGCAACGGCGAGCTTCGGCAGTAACTATCGCTCCAGCCACCACCATCGTCTCTTTGTTGGCCAACGCTATGGTTTTGCCAGCCTTGATGGCACGCAGCGTAGGACGCAAACCTGCAAAACCGACAATGGCGGCGACAACAATATCAACGCCCTCCATTTCGACAGCGGCAATCGCTGATTCTTCGCCTGCAAAAACTTTCACATCGGTCTTTGCAAGTGCATCACTGACAGCAGCATATTTGCTCTTGTCGGCAATAACAACCATATTCGGTTCAAATTCCAGTGCCTGCTCAACCAGCAAATCTGCATTGCTACCAGCCACAAGCACCTCTATCTCATATAAATCAGGGTGACGGCGCACAACGTTCAGCGTCTGCGTGCCTATCGAACCTGTCGAACCAAGAATGGCAATATGTTTTTTGTTGCTCATTTTTTTTCCTTCTCTCTCGTTTCAACCTCGTCGCGTAGCAAGCTGTCGGCTTTCGACCTTACATACGGGGTCGGCTGCACCTTCACACTGTCGCTGCGTTGTTGTTCCACCACGTGACGCTCGGAGGGGTCTTTCCCAAGCATTATATATTGTATGTCGGCCAGCATCTCTTCCTGGTTTTTCAACTCTGTTTCGAGCGAATCTATGATGCGCGCATTCTCGTATGTCTGCTCTACCATACCGGTGTTGGCATAGCCGGGAATGAGTTCGCGCAACGGTGTAAATGCCAGTAACAGTGCAGTCAGGAATATCAGTACCAGCGACGTGATGCCCAGAAAAACGAAGATGTTGATGCCCGACAGTTGGAAAGATATTTTTTCTTTGTAGGTGTCGGTGTCGAGTACCACAAAGCGGTGTTTGTGCTTCACCAGATCACCTATTGTGTGGCGACTGTTCCACAAACGCTTGAAGAAGCGCTTGATGCTGGCGAAAAAACCTGATATCTTTTCTTTTAGCGACATAATACCTTTGTACTTGCCTCTGTCGGGGTTTAAGGTTTAAAAGAAGAAAAGTTGAGAGGATGAGACTGACGTGATACTGCTGGTCGGTATCGTCTCACCTTCTCAACTTCTCAGTATCTGTACTATTCTACCTCTCTTAGAGATACATCAGTCTGTTATCGACAATCTTGATACGGCTTTGAAGCACGTTTATCAGATAGTTGAGACCATTCATACCGGCATTCTCATAACGCTGACGGATGCTCTCGGTATCAACAGTTTCTGCCTGGCTGTTGCTATCTACGCTGATAACATATACACCGTTAGCTCCCTGGATAGGTCCAATGATACCAGTATCGCTCTTGGCAGCAATGGCCGATGTGGCCTTGGGTTCCATACCGTTGCGGCCAAGATAGCCTCCGAAGGTCACTCCGGTAACGGTGTCGATAGTGGTGTTTAGCTTGGCGGCAATGGCGTTGATGTCGCTGCTGCCGTTGGCAGCCTCTTCAGCTTTTGCAACAAGTTGCTCACCTAGTTTCTCCAGACGGACAGAGTTCTCGATAAGAGGACGGACCTGGTCAAGTGTCAGCTGGTTGGGGACATAGACCTCGCGCAGTCCTACAACTATGTAGCTGTAGTCGGAGTTGTAGATCTCACCGCTGACGGCACCGACTTTGTTCTTCTCGTTGAAAGCCCAACGGACAGCGTCACGGGTGTTGGAAAATCCTGTCAGCGAGTCGCTCATCGAGATAAGCAATGCGCTGCGCATCTGTACATTTTGCGACTGGGCACCCTCGATCATAGCCTGGCAAGTGGAGAATTGGCTGGCAAATTGGTTTGCACGGTCGCGAACATCCTTCTCGGTGTCGGTACTGGGAGTGATGACCTTCTGAGCCAATGCAACACGATATTTCATCTTGTTTGCACTCTTTCCTGTCACCTTGACAATAAAGTAGCCTGCATTGTTAGGTAGTTCCTTGTCAAAAACATCGCCAACGTTGTGATGGACAATATCCTCGTTCAAAATACCGAAGGCTCCGTCAATCTGCCAGTCCTGGTCACCACGGTTGGTGGTATCAATCGAGAAAGCGGCAACGGCTGCCTCGAAAGGCATACCGGCTTTAATGCTGGCCATTGCGCTGTCACGCAGATGGGCAGCCTGTTCGGGAGTACGGGTGACACTCTGGTGATAGTTCTGCGAAGGAATGAGAATCAAAGAAATACGCAGACTATCGGGACGCATCTCGGTCTTCAGCACCTTACCCATAACATACTCGCCATAGGTGTAACGATTATAGCCATCGCGTGTCAGTGACGGTACAACCATAGGAGCAATTTCGGAACCGGCGTGCGAACCTTTAATGATTGAATCAAGCGGAGTAGCAAAAACATCGCTGCTTACGAACATCGAATCATATCCACCGTGCATATTGACAAAGTCTATAACAGCACCTTCATCCATCTGCTGCATTTCGCCCCACCAACTGCTGATCTCGCTCTCCAGCTCAGCAATGTCATTTTGTGAAGGCTGTGCAGTGAAAACAGCGTAAGCCACTTCACGCTGCTCGCGGTTGTCCATACGGAACACATCGCGGTTCAACTCTTTCTTGTGGGTATCGAAATATTTCTGATAATCGGCATCTGTCAGCTCAACCTGGACATCGCTGTTCTGCGAGTAGAGCATTCCTGCTACACGGACGTCAGATTGCTTAGTGCTCATTTCGGCTATCTTCTCGGCAATAGCCTTTGGCATATACATACCATTCTGGAGCATAGCGATATATTTGTTTCTCTGACGGTCCTCGCGAACCTGCTCCTGGTATTTGAGCCATTGAACCTTGGCCATCATCGTATCAGGCATTTCCTCTATCTGGCGCACATAGTTGCTGATACCCTGACGATCATACTGGCCGGTCTGGCGATTAGTGAACTGCTGCTGCAGTGACGGGTGGATGAAACGGCCCACATACATATCGCTGACCTCAGCGTCGGTGACGGTGACACCAAGGGCATTCATCTCCTTGTCCAGCAGTCGTTCCTGCAGGATTTCCTGCCACACGCTCTCTTTGAAAGAATAGTTGCTGTTGCCGCGCATATTGTAATCTTCCTCGCGCTGCATAACT
The DNA here is from genome assembly GCA_017958525.1 of Bacteroidales bacterium. Taxonomy (GTDB): domain Bacteria; phylum Bacteroidota; class Bacteroidia; order Bacteroidales; family P3; genus Colimorpha. The sequence continues at coordinate 3,824 of JAGDCN010000045.1, read as the reverse complement.
CGGCTGTTGAAATAGTCGTATGTCACCTCGTCACCGTCCAATTTGGCAAAAGCCTCCTGGCTACGGTTCTTCGTAAGGTCGCCAATAATGAAAGCAATGATAGCAATACCTACTATGATGACTGCTATCCACGAATGTTTTCTAATGTTTCCAATAATTCCCATTTGTTATTTTTTTTATATATTAATTTACATAGTTAAAAGGAGGCGCAAATGGCCTCGAACAAGTTTGCAAAAGTACAAAGAAAAATCAGTATGACAAACTTTTATATGAAAACTTTTGTGCGCTAACTGTTTTCCCCCTATATATCAATTTATTATAATTTGCAAAAATATGTGTTTCACATACTGAAAATAAAGGGCAACAGCGATTCTACACCATCGAATATCAGTATTTTGTCGGATGAAAAATAGCATAAAATCCGCAAATTCCCCCTTTGGCGACTTTCCTGTTCTGCCATCACCTGACGGCAGGCTCCGCAGGGGCTGGCGCCAGTCAGTTTGCCTTCGCTGTTGCGCCCCACAATGGCCAATGCCTCCATCGTCACTCCTGGATGCTGTGCCGATGCGGCAAACAACGCCGTCCTTTCTGCACACAATCCACTTGGATATGCTATGTTTTCCTGATTGCTGCCTTTTACAACAGTACCGTCGGACAGGCGTACCGCAGCACCTACGTGGAAATTGGAATAAGGAGCGTAAGCAGTGTCGGTCGCTGATATGGCTGCATCCATCAAGGCACGATCGGCAGTTCCCAATTCGTCGAATTTATATTCCTGATAGTGTATCGTTTGCGTTCTTTCCATATTTTTTAACTATCTTTGCATTCGTTTTCAGCTTAACGCAAATCTGTGCAAAATATTGTAGATGGTTAAAATAGGCAACATCGAACTCGGCGAATTCCCTCTGTTTTTGTCTCCGATGGATGACATTACAGACCTGCCGTTCCGTCAGCTCTGCAAACAGCACGGCGCCGATGTACTCATCAGCGAGTTCATCGCATCGGAGGCCCTTATCCGCGATGCCGAAAAGAGTTTCCGCAAGATGCTTTTCGCAGAATACGAGCGCCCCATTGGCATACAAGTATTCGGGAACGATGAGGATTCTTTGCTTCGCTGCATTGATGTTGTCGCCGATGCCCATCCCGATTTTATCGACATCAATTGGGGCTGCCCCGTGCGCAAAGTGGCTGGCAAGGGTGCCGGCTCCGGTATGCTCAAAGACATACCTAAACTATTGAAAATAACGGCTGCACTTGTAAAGCACTCTCCGTTGCCTGTAACAGTCAAAACGAGACTCGGATACGACGAAAACGACAAACCCATTGTCACCCTTGCCGAACAACTGCAGGACATCGGCGTCGCCGCCGTCAGCATCCACGGGCGCACCAAAACACAGATGTATCGTGGCGAAGCCGACTGGACACTTATCGGCGAAACCAAAGCCAATCCGCGCCTACACATACCCGTTTTCGGCAATGGCGACATCACCACTCCGCAACAGGCCATCAATGCACGCCAACGCTACGGTGTCGATGGCATCCTCATAGGCCGCGCAGCCATCGGCAACCCCTGGATTTTCGAACAAACAAAGCAGCTGATGCTTAACCAGACACCTGTTTCGCCCACCGTCGCAAACCGCGTCGCTATATGCCGCAAGCATATTCTTGCCGCTGTTGACTTCAAAGGTGAGCGCCAGGCCATCTTTGAAATGCGCAAACACTACAGTGCTTACTTCCGTGGACTCTACGATTTTAAGCAGTTCCGCATTCCTTTAGTTAGCGTAACCACTCTACCCGAAGTCCTCTCCATCCTCGAACACATTGACGAACATTACGCCCAATAGTTGTCTGACTATCGGAAACTGCATCTGCTATTATTTGTCAATATCTGACAAAAATGCACTGGAACATATTTCCCATCAAATTGCAACCAGTATTATAGAGCACTTATAAACAACCTGTTATTACGCTGCTCATTTTTTTTGTTGTCATATTGTATTTTTTTTGTAACTTTGCAAATTAATAAATTTTAACAAAATTGTCTTAACTATGTCTGAACCCACACGATTGTTTGATCTTTTGGACCGCCGCAAAGAATTGCATCCGGAACGTCCAGTGTTCAAATTCAAGGAAAATGGCGAATGGAAAGAACACTCCATTGACGAATATATTGAGAAATCCAATCTTATCAGTTACGCCCTTATGCACCTCGGTGTGAAAAAAGGCGAAAACATCGGTCTCATCTCCGCCGGCCGACCTGAATGGAACTATGTCGATTTCGGCGTCCAGCAGACAGGCGCAGTGCTGCTGCCCATATATCCTACCATCAGTGAAGAGGACTACCAGTATATCCTCAACGATGCCCAGGTGCGTTTGCTGGTTGTCGAAACACCGTCGCTGTACAAGAAAATCAGCAATATCCGCGAAAAACTGCCGCATCTGGAAAACCTCTGCACCATTGTTCCTATGGAAGATGTCAAGTCGATTGACGACATCTATGAGATTGGCCGACGCTATCTTTCCGAGCATCCCGACGCACCGCAGCGCTTGCAGGAAATGAAAGACTCTCTTACCACCGACGACATATGCACAATGATCTATACTAGCGGTACCACTGGTGTCCCAAAAGGTGCTATGCTGACCCACCGCGGTCTGATTATGAACGTACAGGAAATCAAAGAAAGTCCCGGAAAGACTTGGACAAAGGCATTGAGCTGGCTGCCGATGTGCCATATCTACGAGCGTATGATGGGCTACCTCTACCAGTGGCTCTGCTTTACCATAGCATACGCCGAAAGCATTGCCAAAGTTGGCGACAACTGCAAGGAAATCAGTCCTAATATGATGGCCTGTGTGCCACGCTTCATCGAGAAGGTCTATGACAAGATATTCCGCAAGGGTGAAAAGATGACAGGCATCAAGAAAAAAATTTTCGACTGGGCTATCGACCTGGCTTTTGACTACGACCTCGACGAATCGAAACTCAGCGGCTGGTACAAACTTCAAAAGAAAATCGCCGACAAGCTGGTTTATAAAGAAATCCGCGAGAGTATGGGAGGCGAGCTCTATATGCTGGTCAGCGGCGGTGCCACCATCCAGCCACGTCTGACAAGGTTCTTCTCCTGCGTGGGTCTCGACCTCTACGAAGGCTACGGCCTCACTGAGTGTTCGCCGCTCATCGCTGTGACCAACAGCAATAAGAAAGGCCGCAAAATCGGCTCGGTGGGATTCGCAATGCGCGCAATCGAAGTTCGCATCGACCCTCAAACCAACGAGATACAATGTCGCGGCGGCAACGTGATGAAAGGCTATTACAATCAACCCGAACTCACGGCTGAAGCCATCGACAGCGAGGGGTGGTTCCACACTGGCGACACCGGCTATTTCGATCCCGACGGCTACCTTTTCATCACCGGACGCACCAAGAGTATGTTCAAGACTTCGATGGGCAAATACATCAACCCCGAGGTCATCGAAGAGAAGATGAAACAGTCGCCGTTCATCCTTGATATGATGGTGGTTGGCGCCGACCAGAAGTTTGCCGCCGCTCTGATTGCCCCTGATTTCGATATGCTGAAAGACTGGTGCGGACGCCACAACGTCACGGCCGTCAGCAAGGAGGAGATGATTGCTGACAAGACAGTTATTGCACGTTACCAGAAAGTTGTCGATAAATATAATGCTGAACTCGGTGTCACCGAACAGGTGAAGAAATTTACCTTGGTGGCCGACACCTGGAGCGAGGCCAACAAATTCCTCACTCCCACCCAGAAACTCATCCGCCGCAACGTCGCAGCAGCATACAAGGAGCAGATCGACGCACT
>JAGDCN010000044.1 GCA_017958525.1 Bacteroidales bacterium | reverse complement strand
GTGCCAACAACGCCAATGTGCGCCGCTATATAGACTTCGCCGCCGAGCACGGCTTCGACGCCCTGCTCATCGAGGGCTGGAACATAGGCTGGGAGGACTGGTACGGCAAGGACAAAGACTATGTGTTCGACTTCCTGACACCCTATCCCGACTTCGACTTGCCGGCGCTGAACAGGTACGCTCACGAGAAGGGCATCCGTCTCATCATGCACCACGAGAGCAGTTCGTCGGTGACCAACTACGAGCGTTTTATGGAGCGGGCCTACAACCTGATGAACGAGTATGGCTACGATGCCGTGAAAAGCGGTTATGTGGGCCATATCGTGCCCCACGGCGAGCACCACTACAGCCAGCCCATCATCAACCACTACCACCGCGCCATCGTGGAGGCCGCCAAGCACCACATTATGGTCAACGCCCACGAGGCAGTGCGTCCCACAGGTCTCTGCCGCACGTGGCCCAATATGATTGGCAACGAGAGTGCTATGGGCACCGAATTTCGCGGCCGCATTAAGCCCGGCCATACTACCATCCTGCCATTTACCCGCCTGCAGGGTGGCCCGATGGACTACACCCCCGGCATCTTCGAGACCGATATGGAGAAGAACGCTCCGTGGAACCGCGACCTAATGCGCCACACCATCTGCAACCAGTTGGGACTCTATGTCACCTTCTACTCACCCCTACAGATGGCTGCTGACTTTCCCGAACACTACGAGCCGTATATGGATGCCTTCCAGTTCATCAAGGACGTCGCTATTGACTGGGACACCAGCATCTACCTCTATGCCGAACCCGGCGACTATATCGTCACCGCCCGCAAGCCCAAGGTCTCTTCGCTGAACAAAGCCGCCGACGGGGTTGGAGAACTGTCCGACGGCAAGAAAGGGGTCATCAGTAATGCCGCTCGCTTCGTTTACGCCATTCCCGACACCGTGCAGAAAACCAACATTTCAAAATATCAACCAAAAGAAGTATGGTATGTCGGCGGCATCACCGACGAGAATGCGCGCGATGTGGAAGTGAAGCTTGACTTCCTGAAACCCGGAGTGAAATATGAGGCTACCATATATGCCGACGCCAAGGATGCCTCAGGTTGGGTGTCGGACGTCACCATTGGATGGGAATCCGCACAGAAAGAGGGCTACAACCCCAAGGCCTACACCATCACCAAGAAGACTGTCACCAGCAAGAGTAAACTCAAACTCCGAATGGCTCCTTGCGGCGGTTTCGCAGTGTCAATCAGAGAAATAAAGTAAATCACAATCAGATTGCTAACGTTTTACTATAGAACTGCATAGTTTTTTAATCTGACAATATATTATGGACTCAAAGCTCAATCTCTACGGAGACATCTATATTAAAACCACGGGGACTCACGGGTCTGACATATCATCGCAAAGATTGGACGATTTAGACAAAAAAGCGTTAATACATTCGTTAGAAACAGCCTCTCCCAGAGTTTTAGATATAGGTTGCGGGTTCGGTGCCCAATCAATTAGATTTGCGATGAATGGGGCAAGTGTGACTGCCGTTGATATTGTTGACGTTTCTGAGAAACTTGGAAAAGAAATGTTATGTCTCGGCATAAAGAATGATATGCTGCGATTTGTAACACAAGATATTTGTTCTTTTCTAGTTAAAGACGAGCAGGTTTACGACATCATATACTCTCAAAGATTTATACATTACCTTCCCTATGATAAAGCGTGCGAGCTAGTGAAAATGATTTACACCCATACAAAACAGAACGGACGTGTGTTTTTTTCAGCATCAGGAATGTCTTCCGAACTGTCAACCAACTATGACTGCTCCGACTCTATAGTGCATAGATTCTCCAAATTAGAAAACAATATGGCACAAAAACACGGTATTTTAGAACCTGTTTGTCTGTATCACAAAGAGGAACTGAGTACGTTATTTGAACAACACGGATTCGTTACAGATTCTATCTGGACTTCGACATTCGGCAACGTAAAAGGTATCTTTTCCAGAAAATAATCAACACCAAATATGAAATCTAATATTGTTGTTTTTGGCGGTGTCCATATCGATATATGGGCCGATTACGATGCCAGTTGCAAAAACAATTTGGATCAGATAGGCAATCTGCTGTACTCTATAGGCGGAACTGGCTATAACATAGCCTATCTGTTATCGAAACACGGTGTAAAAACAACTTTCTTCTCCATACTCAATGCCAACAGTTACAATACTATCTGGATAAAAAGAGAGTTAGCCTCGACTAAAATCAAGACTATATTTCAAATTGAGAAGAACACATTTGTCGAGAATGGATTTGTAGCGATACGCAATAACGGCATATTAGAACGAGCAATTACTTCGTCATATTTGTCAAAAGCGGAACTTGATGTAAAAAAAATAGAAAAAGCGTTGGGGACGTGCAATCTTGCCGTTATAGATTGCAATTTCGAGACACATCAGATTTTCACCATTGTCCAAGCTTGCCTGAGAAAAAATCTTAAGATATGTTTCGCTGCGACATCCGACAGCAAGGTCAGAAGGATTATTCCCATACTTGACAATGTACATATCAATGCTGTTGTGATGAACGAAATTGAAGCGATGAAGTTTTTTCAGACTGACAACGTGGACTCCGTAACCCCAGATCAAATATCCAAAAATCTTGACTACTGCATTGTAACATTGGCAGAAAGAGGACATTACATTTTTCACAATGGAGAGAGGCAGCACTATCCAGCTCCAAATGTGGCAGAAGTAGTGTCTTCAAGTGGCTGTGGCGATGCTTTGTTTTCTGCCGTTGCAAAAACTATTTCGGAGGAAAACTTTAGTGTTGTTAAATGCAATGCACGAATATACAAATATGTAGGAGAAAGCCTTACCCAAAATACAACATATTTGAAACCGACCAAAAGAAAAGTGCCCAGAAAGATTGTATTTTTCTGGGGAGTTGTCGTTTCGGCTTGTATAATGGCAATAGCATTGTCATTTATTTTGAAACAATTTGAATTGGGTATGATATTCACAATAATAGGAACCATTTTTGCATTTGCACAATCAATTCGTAGTGAAATCCGAGATTGAATAGAACCATTTATGAAAAAAACAATTTTACTAGCATTATTGACCATAGCGCTGACAGCGTCGGCCCGTGTTCGAACTTTCACTCTGGCTTCTCCCGACGGACGGCTGGTGAGCACCATCCGCACCGACAAAGGCGGCATATTCTATGACCTGCGTCTGGACGGAAGATTGATACTTGAACCGTCAGAGATAGGTCTTGTGATGATGGACGGAAAGGGGAATTGCGAGGCAGAAACGATGAAACCGCAGACCGTCGACGGCGTGGTTCCCTCCCCATTCTCTGGGCAGGATACTCTGTACAACCGCTGCAACGAGTTGTACTTGAGACTTAGGAACGGACTGATAGTCATCTTCCGTGCCTACAACGAGGGTTTCGCTTACCATTTCCGCGCCGGCAACGTCTGCACCGTGAAGAGCGAGACGGTGAAATACAGGTTTGCAGAGGATTGGAATCTCACCGCCGCATACACACGCCACTTCAACCCCACAGACGAGAATGTGCAGTACGGCACCTCGTTCGAGAACACCTATACCACTCTACCCCTCTCTCAGTTCGACCTCCACCACCCCGTGTTCTTGCCTGTGCTGGTGGATGCCGGTGTGGCAAAGATTGCCCTCACGGAGAGCTATCTGGAAAACTTTCCTGGCCTGTATTTGAAAGGCACTGGCACAAGAACGGTTGTTGGCGACCAGCCGCGCGTGCCGGACTCTGTCTATCAGGGTGGACACAATATGCTACAGGAGCGTGTAGTCACCCGCAAGGACCATATCGCCACGCTGAAGAAAGGTGACGAGACCCCTTGGCGCATCCTGATGGTGGCTCGCACCGACGCCGAGCTGGCATCCAACAACCTGACCTATTTGCTCGGCGCCCCCTGTCGGATGCCGGACTACAGCTGGGTAAAGCCAGGCAAGGTGGCGTGGGACTGGTGGAACTGGTGGAACATCAGCGGCGTTGATTTCGAGGCCGGCATCAACAACGACACATATAAATACTATATCGACTTCGCCGCCAAATACGGTATCGAGTATGTCATCCTCGACGAGGGCTGGGCTGTGACTCTGCAAGCCGACCTCTTTCAGGTGGTGCCAGATATAGACCTGCCAATGTTGGCGCAATATGCCGAAGAACGCGGAGTGAGACTCATCCTCTGGGCTGGTTATTATGCTTTCCAACGCGATATGGAGCGAGTCTGCCGTCACTACAGCGAGATGGGTATCAAAGGCTTCAAGGTCGATTTTATGGACCGAGACGATGCTCTGATGAACCGTTTTTACTACGAAGCTGCAGCTATGTGTGCCAAATACCATCTTGTGGTCGATTTCCACGGCGCCCATATGCCTGCCGGCATCAACCGCACCTACCCTAACGTGCTCAACTTCGAAGGGGTCTTCGGCCTCGAAAACCTGAAAGGCTCAGCCTCTTCGCACGACCAAATATCCTACGACTTGCAGATACCGTTTATCAGAGCCCTCGGTGGTCCTATGGACTACACCCCCGGCGCTATGCGCAACGGTGCCAAGGGTTTCTATCAGCCCATCTGGTGCGAACCGATGAGTCAGGGTACTCGCTGCCACCAGTTGGCGCTCTATCTCGTCCTCGACCAGCCGCTGGCGATGCTGTGCGACGCGCCATCAGACTATATGCGCGAACCGGAATACACACGCCTGCTTGCTTCCATCCCCACCGTATGGGATGAAACACGCATTCTACAAGCTAAATATGGTCACTACATTGTCACCGCACGCCGTAAAGGCGACGTCTGGTATGTCGGTGGAATCACCGACTGGACAGCACGTGATATTGAGATTGACCTTTCCGCGCTCACCAATGGTCCATATAAAATAACGATGTGCTTGGACGGCAAGAACGCCCACCGCAAAGCAAGCGATTATAAACTATCTATGAATCAGTTATTTCACGAAAACTCTTTTAAAGTGCATCTGGCCCCAGGCGGTGGATTTTTCCTTCGCCTCGAATCAACAAAGTAAATTCTCAAATTTCAAATAATATGTCAAACACTCCCACTCCCCATATCGGGGCAAAACTTGGCGAAATAGCCGAAACCGTATTGATGGCGGGCGACCCGCTGCGTGTTAAATTTATGGCCGAAAAGTATCTTGACAACCCTGTGCTCTTCAATCAGGTGCGCGGTATGTTAGGCTATACCGGCACATACCAAGGCAAACGTGTCAGCGTGATGGGTCACGGTATGGGTGGTCCATCAATCGGCATTTACACCTACGAGCTCTTCAATTTCTACGACGTACAGACCATCATCCGCGTCGGTTCGGCAGGAGCCCTGCAGGAAAGCCTTCACGTGGGCGACTTGGTCGTAGCCACAGGTGCCTGCACCAACTCCAACTACGCTGCACAATACGAACTGCCTGGCACTTTCGCGCCCATCGCCGACTTCACCCTCGCCCGTCGCGCCGTCGAGGCCTGCGAGCGTATGGGCTATCGTCATCAGGTGGGCAACGTGATGTCGAGCGACACCTTCTATACCGAGAATGCACACAACGACCGCTGGCAGAAAATGGGTGTGCTGGCTATCGAAATGGAAATAGCGCAACTGTATATGAATGCGGCCCGCGCAAACAGACACGCCCTTGGCATCTGCACCATCAGCGACCATATCATAACTGGCGAAGCAACCACCGCAGAAGAGCGCCAAACCACCTTCACCAAAATGATGGATGTGGCGTTTACACTGGTTTAGGAATTTAAGTTTGGAAGGTTTTAGGGTTATCCGTTGATATGGTAAGCTAAAGTTATGGATAGAAGGATTTAAATATTATGAGGTATTCATTAGGATTATTGGTATTTGTCAGTTTGTTGCTTGTTTCTTGCGGCAACAAGGTTATAATCACCAATCTTACTGTTGAGATGCAGGATGGTTCAATGCCATTGGCGACCGCCGAGCCGCGCTTCAGCTGGAATTATGAAGCCAGAGTAGATAATGTAATGCAGGTGGATTATCATATTGTGGTGGCCAGCAGCGAAGAGAAGGCCCGCAAGGGTCTTGGTGACTTATGGGACACTACAGCAGTCTCAAACCAAATGTTGTATGTTCCATACAAAGGAAAACCTTTGAAGAGCCGTGACCAATGCTGGTGGAAGGTTTTTACTACCGTGACCTATGGCGAACATAATAGAAAAAAGGCACTTGAAAGCGAGGTACACCATTTCGAGATAAGCCTGCTCTCGCCCGACGACTGGAAGGCGCACTGGATTGGTCGCGACTATGAGGACGACATCCTCGAGGGCCACACAGCCGTCGCCGCCCGCTATCTGCGAAAAGACTTCCCGCTCGACAAAAAGTTTATCGAGCGAGCTCGTCTCTATATCAGCGGTCTTGGTGTATACACGGTCTATATTAACGGCTCCGAGGTGGCTCCTGACGAGATGATGAAGCCCACGCTGAGCGACTACACGCAGCGCATCTACTTCAACGCCTACGACGTTACGGATCTCCTGCATCACAGCGACCTCAATACCGTGGGTGTTATCCTTGAGGGGGGACGATTCACTACCGTGCGGCACGATACCAACTACTTGGAGTGGTGCGGAATCAACCACGCGGCGCACTACGGCCGGCCGCAGTTGCTGATGCAACTGGAAGTGTTCTACAAGGACGGCACCTCCGACACCTTCGTAAGCGACAACAGTTGGAAGATCACCAATCGCGGTCCGATACGCAAGAGCAACGAGTTTGACGGCGAGACCTACGACGCACGACTTGACCTCGGCAAATGGACTATGCCTTATTATGATGACAGTGAGTGGAATGACGTTGTGGTCGACTATGACTGTCAGAATATGTTCAGCGAGGATATCTACAATCCGCGCCACCGCGTGGCCCGCGAGTACCCAGTGAAGACTGGAAGCCCCCTACCGGCCGACTATCAGCGCCCCGACCCAATGCGGCTCCTCACGCCGCAGCCCAACCCCAACATAAAGGTGCGGCAACGAATGAAGCCCATTGCCATATTCCCCAAGGACGGCAAATGGATTCTCGATATGGGACAGAATATGGTTGGAGTTTTAGAATGTGGTAAAGCGGTAATGAGTAAATGCGTTGGTGGTGATACCATAACCTTCCGCTATGCCGAATCACTCAACGCCGACAGTACGCTTTACACCGACAATCTGCGCAGCGCCGAGTGCACTGACAGCTATATCGCCGCCGGTTCAGCCGATGTCTGGTCCCCAATGTTTACCTATCACGGTTTCCGGTATGTTGAAATAACAGGACTGCGTGGCCAGCCCAAGGCTGACGACTTTACAGGACTGGTACTCTACGATGAAATGCCGACGACCGGCACCTTCGAGACCTCCAATCCCGTTATCAACGCCGTCTATCGCAACGCCACGTGGGGCATCCGCGGCAACTACCGCTCCATGCCCACCGACTGCCCCCAGCGCGACGAACGTATGGGATGGACAGGCGACCGCACCACCGGATGCTATGGCGAGAGCTTCATCTTCAACAACCACCGCCTATATGCCAAGTGGCTGCAGGATCTTGCCGATAGCCAGTTTGACAATGGCGCCCTCCCCGATGTGGCACCCGCCTACTGGCGCAACTATACCGATAATATCACATGGCCAGGAGCCTTCATCACCGTTGCTGATATGCTTTTCACCCGTTTCGGCGACATCGAGCCCATACGCAAGCACTACGACGCAATGAAACGTTGGATGCTGCATATGAAGAAATACTATCTCAAGGATGGTATCCTTATCCGCGACACCTATGGCGACTGGTGTGTGCCGCCCGAAAGCCCTGAACTCATACACACCCGCGACACCAACCGTATGACCTGGCCCGCCAACCTCTCCACACCCTACTATGCCTATCTTTGCAAAATAATGCAAGGATTTGCCATCTGGCTCGACAAAGATAAAGATGCCGAATTATTCCAGTTGGAATATGACACTGTCACAGTCGCATACAACAACAAATACCTCGACACAGCTACAGGCAACTACGCAAATGGCACTGTCACCGCCAACATCCTGCCGCTGGCATTCGATATGGTGCCAGGCCAATATACCGACAAAGTCTTCGGTAACATCATCAACAAGACGATGCGCGACTTCGGCGGTCATATAAGCACAGGTGTCGTCGGAATCCAGCAGTTGATGAGAACTCTCACCGATTACGGTCGTGGCGACCTCGCGCTGCGCCTCGCCACCGACACCACCTACCCCTCGTGGGGATATATGGCCACACACGGTGCCACCACCATTTGGGAACTGTGGAATGGCGACACTGGTGACCCCGCAATGAACAGCGGCAACCACGTTATGCTGCTCGGCGACCTAATCACTTGGTACTACGAATACCTGGGCGGCATCCTGCCACTCGACCCAGGCTACCAAAACTTCAGACTCGCTCCCACCTTCGTCGAAGGCCTCGACCGTGTGGATTGCACCTACCGTTCTGTTTGCGGTATGATAGAAAGCCATTGGGTTCGCAAAGGCGGCCGCATTGAGTGGACAGTTGTTGTTCCGCCCAACACTACAGCCGAAGTCTATCTCCCTTCTGGCGAAAACTACGACATCAAAACCGTCGGCAGCGGACGTCACAAGTTCACCGTTGAATTATGAATAAACAGATAGAAGTAGTAGCAGCGATAATTCACGACGGCAAGGGTCGGATTTTTGCCACTCAACGCGGTTATGGGGAGTGGGAAGGCGGCTGGGAATTCCCTGGTGGCAAGATAGAGCCTGGTGAAGGGCGTGAGGAAGCATTGCGACGCGAAATATGGGAGGAGTTGGAGACTCGGGTTGAGGTGGAGAATTTAATGGCGACAGTAGAATGGGATTATAGCAGCTTTCATCTGAAAATGCATTGCTACTATTGCCGCGTGGAGAGTGGAAAGTTAAAATTGAAAGAACACAAGGCGTCGCGTTGGCTGTGCGAGGATGAACTGGAAAGCGTGGAATGGCTGCCGGCGGATTTGGAAGTGATTAGAAAGTTGAAAAAAAAGAAATTATGATACGAGAAGCGATTAGTAAGTATCTGATTGGAATCGTCTTGTTTGGAATAGTTATTTTTTTCCCAGCAGGGTCGTTTCAATACTGGCAAGGGTGGCTGTTGATGGGCATACTGTTTGTGCCGATGCTCATTGCCGGAGTGATATTAATGATTAAGAATCCGGCTCTGCTTCGCAAACGGCTGAACGCCAAAGAACAAGAGAAAGAACAAAAGACCGTTGTGGCGTTGAGTGGCCTGATTTTTGTAGTCGCTTTTGTTGTTGCGGGCTTTAACTGGCATTTCCAATGGCTGATACTGCCCAACTGGATTGTGTGGTTGGCCGCCGCACTCTTTATGGCAAGCTATCTACTCTATGCGGAAGTGCTGCGCGAAAACACCTACCTCTCGCGCACAATCGAAGTTCAGGAACACCAAAAAATCATCGATACAGGACTCTATGCAATTGTGCGACACCCAATGTATATGGCAACCACCATCCTTTTTCTGATGATGCCTCTTGTTTTGGGCTCGCTTATTTCATTTTTTATTATGCTTTTATATCTTCCTTTGATAGCCAAGCGCATACGCAACGAAGAGGCCGTTTTGGAGGAAGGGCTGAAAGGCTACCGCGAATACAAACAGCGTGTAAAATACAAGATATTGCCTTATATCTGGTAGCATATTAGCCGACAAGACAATATCTCCGGTCCCCGTTTCTTTCACCTATCATTCAATTCATTATAACCTTAGCTTCGCATTTCTACATAAAGCCCTGTTACCTTCCCCCTTTATACAGGTCGAAGACATTCATCGTGGTCCATTTGGTTGGGCGGACGTTGGTGTCGCGCAGAGTGGCGTCGTATTGCATCCGGCCGCCGGCCAAAGTTTTATCGACAAAGGCGTCGAACTCCTGGAAAGTATAGCTCATCAAGCCCGACACCTCGTGGCCGATGCCTTCATAGATGAAATACCAATGCGGATAGCCCTTCTTTTCAAAGAGTCGGTGCAATTTTTTGGGACCGTAGAGGCCTAAACGTAGAATTGGTGGGAACTTCTTGTAATTTACAATTTTGTCCTTGTCACCGTGCAGGAAGAAGGTTGGGGCGGGAGCCGTGTTATAGTGCGGACGCCGGCCGTCGCAATAAACGGCGCCGGAATAGGCCACCACAGCGGCAGGTTTCCATTCGTCAGGCAGCGCAGCGGCAGGGGCGAAGCCGTTGGCGCGGCAGTAGTCGAGCTGTGTGACGGCGATGGCACCGGCACTGCTGCCGCAAAGGACAATGCGGCGTGTGCAGACACCCCACGTGTCGGCGTTGCGGCACACGAAGCTGACGGCTTCGGCGCAGTCCTCAGCGGCGAAGTTGATGGCATCGCGGAAGATGCCCTGCATATTGGTCAGTCGTATGGTATCGCCATTAACATCGCGCAAATGCAAACGGTAGTCGATAGCAACGGCGGTATATCCAGCGTGTGCCAGCTGCTGGCAATAGAGACGTGTGCTTTGGTTGTTGCGCGAGCCGCTGAAGAAGCCGCCGCCGAACATAAAGACGACGCAAGCCGAGTCGGGGCGTGGCTCATCGGGACGATAGACATCCATCAGCAGCGCGTTGTCGCCGCGCACAATGTATTGATAGGTCTGTGGCACTATGCTGTCGCTATAGACCTTGCGCACGGGTCCTGCTGCCTGCACATCAAGGTGAAGCAAAAAAGGCAGCAAAAATATGAGAAGACTTTTTCTCATTTTCGTCTTGGTTTTCGTTTTGGTTTTGGTTTTCGCTCTCCACTCAGAAATTGATATGTACACCCAGACCGACGCTGAAGCGTTCGTAGTTGAAGTAATTGTTTTCGGTTGGCCAGCCGTCGATGAAGGCATAGCTGGCATTTATGCTGAACTTGAACTGTTCCCATCCGAAGCGCAACATCAGTTGGGGTTCCATCAAGAAATGGGCGTCGGTGTGGCTCTCGTCGATAGTCCTGGTTCCATCGTCGCCAATATTGATTTTGTCCCAATGTGGAGTCATAATGCCGCCTTTCAAACCAATTCCGATGTCGAAATCGCCCTCGGCCAATTCAGCCCATCCGAAGTTGATTTGGCTATACACAAGATTGTAATTACCGTCGATAAAGTATTTGTTGGTTTGCGATTCACTCTGGTGGTCGAAATATGAGGTGCCGTACCCGTAACCAACATAGCACTCCAGCACCGAGAGACCGAAGGGGAAAAAGGTACCAGCGGCACCCTGAACGTAGAGGTTTTTAAAATCGGTTAAGCTGGCAGCGGCTTGCACCCCTAACATATTAAGCGGTGCATATGCAAAAGAGGCATTGATGGCTGGCGACAGCAGCAAAGGTGCCGTCATCGACAGCGAGCCTTCTACCTGCATCTGTCCCTGCTTGTGCAGCAGCGGCAACTCGGCATTGTGTGGATGATAGACGATGCAAGAGGAAAAGCCAAACATTGCTATCACCATAATTGTCAGTATTATAAGATTTTTTTTCATCATTAGATAGTTTTTGTTTGCAAATGCAAATGTACGCAAAAAATTGGAAAGTCAGTTTTTTTTCTAAAAAGAATCATAGTGCAATGATGAACTAAAGTGAACACAGGAAAGTTCGAAAATTCGATTTTTAAATGGAAAGGTGACAGAAAGTCTGACAAACGTGACAGCATTTTGAGCAGCAACTGACAAAATGTCAGTTTTTCGGAAACAACCATCTTTGGCACTATTCTTGATTCCATCATTATGTATTTCTGCGCAAGCGGAATGAAGACAAACTATCATCGAAAACAAAAAATAAAAAACAATAAATTATGGGAAAAATCATAGGTATAGACTTAGGAACGACCAACAGCTGCGTATCCGTTATGGAAGGCAATGAACCTGTGGTCATTATGAACAGCGAAGGCAACCGTACCACCCCTTCGGTGGTGGGTTTCCTCGAGAACGGCGACCGCAAGGTGGGCGATCCCGCCAAGCGTCAGGCCATCACCAATCCCCACAATACCGTTTACTCAATTAAACGTTTTATGGGCGAGAGCTACGACCGCGTGCAGAAGGAAATCGCTGCAGTACCCTACAAGGTGGTGAAGGGCGACAACAACACACCGCGCGTCGACATCAATGGACGTCTCTACACGCCGCAGGAGATCAGCGCCATCGTGC
>JAGDCN010000043.1 GCA_017958525.1 Bacteroidales bacterium | reverse complement strand
GGCGACAGCGTGTCGCGTCAGTGCCGGACAATAGAATGTCATATATCCACCTCCGCCGGCACCGCTGATTTTACCACCGGTTGCACCGGCCTGGCGTGCGGCGGTGTATATGGCGTCGATGCGCGGATTGCTGACGCTTTTGGCCATCTGTTTTTTGTTTTGCCAGCCGAAATCGAGAATGTCGCCGATGCGGTCGATGTCGCCTTTCAGCAAGGCTTCTTTCATCTGGATGGCCTGTTTTTTAAGCCGATGCATCGACTCAATGCTGTTGGTATTGTTGTTTTTAACGTTTCTTTGCTGTTCGCGGATGATGTCGGCACTGATATGGCTGGTGTCAGTATAGTAAAGTAATAGGTTGTGATTCAACTCGTCCTGATAGCGCTGTCGGATGCGCAGTGGGTTGACCACAGCTTTGTCTTTGTCAAATTCCATAAAATTGAATCCGCCGAAAGTGGCTGCATATTGGTCCTGTTTGCCACCGGCCAGACCGAGGTCGATGCGTTCAATTTCGTATGCCAGTCGCGCGATGTCGTATTCGCCCAAAGGCAATTTGAGCCATTCGACAAATGCTCCTATAATGCTGACAACCAAAGTGGATGAGGTGCCCATACCGCTGCCTGCCGGAGCATCTACGTAGGTGGTGATGCGCAAAGAGAGAGGCTGGTGTGTAAACTGCCGCACGATGCGGTTATAGACCCCCTTGTGGAGGACGAAATAGCTGTCGGGAACAAATTCAGAGGCGGTGTTGTGTTCCTCAGTCAGCTGCTTGCCTGGGTCACAGAAAACCACCTTGCCGTCGTCGGTGGGTTCGATAGTGGTGTAGGCATACATATCGACGGTGGCATTGAGGATCGCTCCGCCATATATGTCGGAATAGGGAGACACGTCGGTGCCGCCACCAGCCAGTCCCAGTCGCAGCGGTGCTTTGCTTCTAATTGTCATTGTGTAATGCTGTTAAGATTCACCAATGCCGTTGTCAGTTTGTCCCAACTGTATTTCTTCTTCTCTTCACGGACCGCGTTGGTGAAGGATTCTTCGCGCTGGTTGGAGTAGTATTCGACGAGGGCGTCCGCTATCTCGGAGGGTTTGGGTTCGACAACATATCCCATCTTGCCGTTATGGACAATCTCGGCCAATCCGCCTACGTTGGTCACCAACATAGGCTTTTCGAAATGGAAAGCAATCTGAGTGACCCCGCTTTGGGTGGCACTTTTGTAAGGCTGTGTTATTATATCGCTGGCGCAGAAGAAATTGCCCACCTCGCTGTCGGCAATAAAGTCGGAATGCAATATCACCCGGTCGCCAATGCCCAGTTGTTCGATCTGTTGGCGATAGGGCTGTGGGTCGTCGTAGAACTCGCCGGCGACCAGCAATTTGACGTCAAGTTTGCGCAGGCGCTCGTCGCCCATAGCATCGAGCAGCAGGTCAAGCCCTTTGTATCCGCGTATGAAGCCAAAAAACAATGCATAGCGTCCATCACTCTGCAGACCGAGTTTTTGCCTGGCTTCCTGTTTTGAAACAATGGTTCCATAGTGGTCGTAGAGCGGATGAGGGCAGAATGTGCGCGGTTTTTTGCTGTTGAATTGCGACAAATCGTCCAGTACCGAGTGCGAGAGTGCTGCAAAACTGTCGTTGGATTTCACAAAGTAGCGTGCAAAGAGACGGTCGCCAATGCGGTGCTCGTGAGGTATGAGGTTGTGCAGCAGAGCGATGCGGTGTGTTTTTTTGCAGCGTGCCAGCCGCAAAATGGTTCCCATACAAGGTGCCATAAAAGGAAGCCAGAAAGCGCTGATGACGAGGTCGGCTTTGTGTCGCCGCAGGTAGAATCCTGTCCTTATCCAGCTCAGAGGGTTGCAGGAGTTCATCATACGGCGCGTGGTCCATCCTGACGGAGCAGGTTTGTCGTTATACTGGGTTTTCCCCGGAAATAGAAATTTGGGATATTGAAGTGTAAAGGTCACCACTTCCACCTCGTCGCCGCGGCTGTGAAACTCTGCCGCCAGCCGGTCGTTAAAATCGGCGATACCACCCCGATAGGGCCAAGCAGGACCTAATAGTATGATTTTCATTATCTAATTGATTCTTTATTGATTGTTTATCAAAGTGCAAATTTATAAATAAAATTTGATACAACATAATAAAAAGCTTATTTTAGTGTTATGAATGCGTAATAATTAAAGAAAAATGAGAAAGATTGTTTTAATTGCCACCTTGGCATTGCTGACAATGACTCCTGTTGGATGCACAGCACAGAACGAAAGAGAAACAAAGACTCAAAATCAGAACCAACCCATCCAGGCTCAGCCTCCGCTGCCGCAGCTTCTTACGCAGACAGATTTTACTGAAGTTGCAGCCCGGACAATAGATGCCGTAGTGCATATAAAAACCGAGATGACCAAACTGACGCCGCTTTATCAATCTTTTTTTGGGATGATTATCGACCGTGGCGTGCGTCGGCAGACTTATAACGCCTTTGGCTCGGGAGTGATAATATCGTCAGACGGCTATATTGTCACTAACAACCACGTCGTTCAGGATGCTGAACGGCTCACGGTGACGCTTAACAACAAACGTGAGCTGCCGGCGCGCATTGTCGGTATAGATCCTGCTACTGACTTGGCTGTCATTAAGATAGATGCTGAAAATCTTCAATACATTCCGTTTGGCAACAGTGATTCGGCACGCATCGGCGAGCCTGTACTGGCAATCGGCAACCCGTTCAACCTAACCTCGACGGTGACGGCCGGTATTATTTCTGCTAAAGCACGCTACATGAATATTATAAATAACCCTGGAGTGGAGAGTACCATCGAGTCGTTCATCCAGACTGACGCTGCTGTCAACAGCGGCAACTCAGGTGGTGCACTTGTCAACGGACGTGCGGAACTGATAGGTATCAATACCGCTATCGCCAGCGGGAACGGTTATTATACGGGCTATTCCTTTGCCATTCCATCGAATATAGCACGTAAAGTGACTGGTGACTTGCGCCAATATGGTGCCGTACAGCGCGGATACCTCGGAGTTAATGTGGTCGAGGTGACAAGCGAACTGGCTAATAAACTACACCTCGATGAGCCAAAGGGTATCTACATTGCGCGTGTCATTCCAAAATGTGCAGCTGAAAAGGCTGGCTTGCACGAGGGTGATATTCTGTTGAAAGTTAATAATATGGATGTCAATTCGTATGCTTCGATGATGGAAGAGGTAGCCCTGTTCAATCCCGGTGATGCTGTCGAGGTGGTCTATCAGCGTAATGGAACCCTCCATACTGCATCGCTTACCCTTCTCAATTCTCAGGGCAACACGCAGATTATCAGAAAACAGTGACTTTTGTGACGTGAGGCGGCTATCACGTTAAACCTCAACTCTTAACTTTCAAATCCCTTTGTCTTCCCTCGATGCGAAATATAAGGAGATGACCCTTACGCCAGTGCCTCGGCTGGTGCTGCGTCTTGCGGTGCCTTCGATGGTTAGTATGGTTGTTACGGCACTCTACAATGCCGTCGATGCTGCTTTCATCGGGCACCTTTCCACCGAGGCCACTGCCGGTATAGGTATATCGTTTGCCTATATGACTTTCATTCAGGCTATTGGGTTCTTCTTTGGCCACGGGTCGGGCAACCATATCTCGCGGGCTTTGGGTGCACGCCGCTATGACGACGCGTCACAGATGGCGGCAGTTGGTTTTTTTACACCGTTGATTGTCGGTATCGTAGCAGCCCTTATTGGTTTGCCGCTGCTGCCGCAGTTGGTGGTGTTGCTCGGCGCTCCGCCCAATGTAGTCCCTTACGCTTGCAACTATTTGAGGTATATCCTTGTTGCTTCGCCATTTATGATGTCGGCATTGACGCTCAACAATCAGCTGCGACTGGAGGGTAACGCCCGGTTCGGAATGGTCGGCATTGTCAGTGGTGCGCTGCTCAACATTGTTCTTGACCCACTGCTTATCTTTACGTTAGGTCTGGGTGTGACGGGCGCTTCGCTGGCGACAGCCTTCAGTCAGTTTTTTGCCTGGTGCCTGCTGTTGGGAGGAACTATGCGCGGCGATTCGGTGCGAATCCGGCTTGTCAACTTCCGACCTACGCTGACGTGCTACCGCGAAATCATTGCTGGTGGATTGCCGTCGCTTTTCCGACAGGTGTTCAACTGCGTTTCGGCCATTATGCTCAACTATGCTGCGCGTCGCTATGCCCCGACAGGATTCGAGGCGTCGTCGGTTGCTGCCTTTGCCGTGGTGTCGCGCACCACAATGCTGGCATTTTCGCTTATATTGGGGTTTGCACAGGGTTTCCAGCCTGTATGCGGATTCAATTACGGTGCACACAAGTACCGCCGTGTGCGGCAGTCCTATCTTTTTGCGCTTAGTGTGTCGGCTGCGATGCTCACATTACTCTCGTTACTTGGCTTTGTCTTTGCTCCACAGATTATTGCCGTCTTTCGTGACGAAGATCCTGTTCTTCTGGAAATAGGCATTGCTGCATTACGCTGGCAATGTGTCGTTTTCCCGCTCTGTACGCTTAGTACCGCGACCAATATGCTTTTCCAGAATATTCGTATGACTTTCCCTGCGACGTTGCTAGCCATCGGCCGACAAGGGCTGTTCTTTGTCCCAGCCTTGCTTGTGTTGCCGTTTTTCTTTGGACTTAAAGGTGTAGAAATGACACAGGCTGTCGCTGACCTCTGTACTTTCCTACTTTCGCTTCCGTTTGCCGTTTGGATAAACCGCAAACTGAAACAAATGCCTGAAGAATAGTGACCAACTGTATTCTTTCTATTCTTCTGTTTCTTTGTATTTGAATGTGATTTGAAATTCTCGTCTGGCGATGGCGGCGAAGATGCCCAGTGCGCCACGGATGTTGCTGAATATCTGTGCAGGCTCGGAAAAATAGCTGCCGGCACCTTGCGCAACAGCCACCTCCTTGAGATAGCGGTGAGCTTCAGGACTGAGCGACTCAACGACGAGTGTGTATGTCCGCTCAATGGGGTGTTCGGCGGTGTCCTTGAACATCGGTATGGTTAGTTTCGTTTCATAGGACTGTCCATCGATGTTGGCGTCTGTGAAAAGCAGACGAGTGAAATAATCCATCATTCCTTCGGCGCTGTTGACCTCAGGGTCGGTGATTTCGTGGTTGAAGCAGTTGAAGTAAGCGTTGCGGACAGTGTCAATGGTGTCCCATTTCTCTTCCCATCGGTTCCAGCGGCTACCGCTGTCGCGCTCGGAAATATATATAAGGTAGTAGTTTTTCAGGTTTGCAGGGTCGGTGAGAGTGAATGAAATGTCGCCCGCGGTGATAGGCTGTAGAGTGTCGATTTCGGCAATGAGCGAGTCGATGTCTGGCATAGCTACAGCGCGTGTGCCGGCGGTGATGGTGGAACGGCCGGGTATGTCCAAAGTAAGTGTCAGGCTATCGCCGGCGGCGACAGTATATGAGAACATATAGTTGGCACCATCGCGTTGTAAAAAAGGTTGTGAAAATCCATTGACATCGAGAGTGACGGTAGCGTTGGTGACAGGAGGAAATGCTTGATTGTCAAGGAAGAAACGGCTATATGTGACATTGACGAAAAATGTGCTGTCGGTGCAGGGTAGAGCATTGACGACTACCTGGCGCTCTACGTCGTCAATTTCAAATTCAACCACTTTTTCGCAGGAAAAAGCCAACAGGCAGGAAACTAAAATTATATAATTAAGTTTGCGATTCATATTTCAAAAATCAATATTCATTTAAAATTTCAGCGTATATGCCACAGAAGGCAAGATTGGGAAGATGGAAAGCTGGACGAGAGCTCCGTTGTAGTTGCCATAGCGATGCTCGTGGCTTTCGTAAATCATATAAGGGTTCTTTCGATTGTAGAGATTATAGACGCTTATGTTGATAGTGCGGCTGCATCTCTTGAACTGACGGTGGAAATTGGCGCTGATGTCCATACGGTGGTAGTCGGGCATCCTGAAGTTGTTGCGTCCGGAGGGGTCTGCAAGATAGCCGTCCCATCCTTCAGGATCAATGCCTGCATAGTCGTTGGCGGATTCCTGAGCCTGTGCGTATTCCTGCAGACTGAGGGTTGCGGCGTTGCCAGTACTATAGACCCACGTCGCACTGAAATCGATGCGGTCGTTTAGCTTGTAACTCAACACAATGCTGATATCGTGTCGGCGATCGTACTTTGCAGGGAAGGGGTTGCCGTCGTTGATTTCCTGACCAGGACGGTCGAAGAGCCGCATCGCTTTGCTCCAAGTGTAGCCCACCCAGCCAGTCAAATTGCCGAAATTGCGCTGCATCAGCAATTCGATACCATAGGCCCATCCGTCGCCCATAACCACCTTCTCCTCCCAGCTTTCGCTGCTGCCCCAGAAAGTGGCTCCATCCTTGTATTCCAATAGGTTGTGCATTTTTTTGTAGTAACCTTCAATAGAAAGGTCGCCGACAGCGCTGATTTCGTAAAAGAGCCCTGCAGCCACCTGGTGGGCGTGCATTGGCGCTATCTCGGCGGTGACGGGTACCCACAGGTCTGTGGGCATACTGACGCTTGTGGTGGAGAGAAGATGCATAAACTGTGTCATATATGCGTATCCAGCCTTGAGCGAGAAGCCGTCGCGCAGCATCACTCGTCCTGACAGGCGTGGCTGCAGGGAAGGGTAGAACTTGCCTTCGACGCCGAAACCGCTGAGGTTGAGTCCGTAGTTGATTTTGACGGCTTCGCTGATGCTCCAGTCGTCCTCTATGTAGGCGCTGACCTCTTCGGCCAGCACGCTGCCCGAATGGACGGAAGTGTCGATAATGAACGAGCTGTTCATCACGTCGGCGCTGTATGCGTTGAGATGTGCGCTGGCCACTTCGGGCTGGAAAATGTGGTGGACAAATGACGAGCCGAATTTGACTAAGTGGTCGGGATCGGGTGTGAAGTCGAAGTCGGCACGTATGCTGAAATCGTTGATTTTGGAGAGATAGTCCATTTGGAATTCGGAAGTTTCGCTGTCTTGGTCTTCTGTTGCGAGGGTGACGGTCTCATAATCAACGCCGACATTGTTGCTGTAGCGCGTATAGGCACCGGTGATATTCATAAATAGTTTGGGCGTAATCTCGTAGTTCCAGCGGACTGAGCTGACGATGTTGCCCCATCTGGTGTCGAAATTGAGGTATTGCTCCTGCACGTCGGTGGCGAGAGTGCGTATGCGGGTATAGACCACATCCGAGCCCATATAATAGCTGGCAAACAAGCGACTTCGGTCGCTGAAACGGTGGGTTAGCTTGCCGTTGATGTCGTAGAAATAGTAGCCTGCGCGGAGCTTGTATTCGCGTCTGTCGGCCAGCCGCTTGACGAGTGGTTGCAGCAGGAAGTCGGCGTAGGTGCGACGTCCAGAAAGCGAGAATGTGGTGCGTTCGCTCTTGATAGGTCCTTCAAGGTTTAGTTTTGCTGATATGAAGCCGATGGAAGCATTGCCGTGCAACTGCTTGTCGTTACCGTTGTTTGTGGTCACGTCGAGGACACTTGAGAGGCGTCCGTTGAATCGTGCGGGGAAACTGCCTTTATATAGTGTGACATTTTTGACGGCGTCGGTATTGAATGCCGAAAAAAAACCGCCCATATGGCTGACATTGTATAGCGGCACGCCATCGAGGAGGAAGAGATTCTCGTCAGGTCCGCCTCCACGAACATAAAAACCGCTGTTGCCCTCCGAGCCGCTCTGCACACCGGGCATCAACTGAAGTGCTTTGACCAGGTCGGCTTCGCCGAAGAGGACAGGAACAGACTTGAGCTGCTCAATGGGGACCTGTATGGCACTCATCTGCGACGACTTGGCGTCGGCAATGCGTTCGCCTTTGATTACGACTGTCTTCAGTTCGAGACTGGAATGCATTGCGTAGTTGCGTTTCTGATTGCTTTTCAGTAGGATATCCTCAAAGATGGGTTGGTAACCGACATAAGTAATGCGGAGCCTGACACTGTCGCTTTTCAGCGTCAGCGAGAAGCGCCCCTGCGCATTGGTCAATGCCCCTTTTCCGCTGCGCAAATCCATCACGGCGGCACCGATAAGAGTCTCACCGCTCAACGAGTCTATTACGCTGCCACTGATAGTGTAAGTTTGTGCCGAGACACTGGCGCAAAGTAGCAGAAACAAAATGAAGAATGTATGTCTTTTAAGAAAAAGAATCATAAAAAGTGAATGTATCTATTTGTATTTTAATGATAAAATGTAGTGGCTGCAAATTATGCAAAATGCAAAAATACAAATATTCCGACTTTTTGTGTATTTTTGCATCCGCATTTAATAAAGATTAACTAACTCAAGTTTCGGAAGTAAAAATGGAAGTAATAAAAGGAAGTTAAAATGGACAATACAAACTACACAATGGCTGTTTCAAGACTAATGTCCTGCTCGAAGAGCAGAACTCCCTATTTAACTCCATCTTGTAACTCCCGAAAGTCGAATTAACTAATATGAAGCGTTGTTGGCGGATATGGGTTCTCCTTGCTGCAATGGCTTTTATGCCATTGCAGAGGCTTGCAGCACAGTTGTCTTGGGAGGCGATGACTCAGAGCTGTCGCGATTTCTCGGCAAATTATTACGATCGCGACCTATGCCGCCTGAAGATGTATATGTTGCGTTTTCCGCAGTCGCAACTTTGCGATGTCTATAAATACTGCTTTCAGGATGCTTTCGGACTCGAGCACCTTTTGTCCGACTCGATGGGGGCAGTGCGATACATACAATACGAAATCGAGCATTCTGATAGTGCTGATTGGCAGCAACCGCTCTTCTATTATCCGTTGCTTAACAACAATTACGTGAGGGTTGATATCAACTATGTACGTCAGGGAATTATCCCAATGGACGTTATGGTTTCAGCAATGCTGGAAAGTGCAACGAAGATTGATTACGACAGCGCGATGTGGCATAGCCGTTGGCTTGGCATAGCGCGGTTGTTGAAAGGCATCGAGCCACAGCCTTTAAACTATGACGAAGACTATGCTGCCATAGAACAACTGCTTTCTTCGGGTCGGTATGCTTGTCATCACAGTCGTCTTTTCAACGCCACTTATCGGCAGCACTACCGCATTATCAGGCGCGATGTCTTCGAACGCAGCCTTCTACCTTTGATAGAACCCAAACGACAGACAATCAAACAATAAAAACTTAACATTATGAAGAAAATCGTTATTCTTTTGTCATTGCTGACAGTGGTTTCATTTACGCAGGCACAAATTGGGGGTGTTATTGGCAAGAAGCTGAAAGAGAAGGCCGAACAGACCCTGAATAACGCCTTGGGCAGTAAAGGTCAGGAAAAGACCGACAACCAGTCAAACAAGCCATCGACTGAAATTGACGATGGTGCCGACGAATTGACTCCGGAAAAAATTATCTCTATGGTGCCTGTAATGCCCAACCCGCAGCAACTGGCAGAATATTTGTGCGAAACGCATCGCGCCAATCAGCGTACGCTGAAAATCCTGGCCAATCCTACGACAACCTATCTCTCGCAATTGTCGGTGGCTGGTGTCAGCGGCTATGCTTCGCTGATGGGTAGCAACGGTTATGGACAGTACTATAACTTTGATGAGCAGCTGCTGAAAGAGTTCGGTATCACCAGTGAGCAATACGAGGCTATGTCGGAGGAACAGCAGCAGGAAATAGCTCTGAAATATGCGGCTGAAATGCAGGACCGTTATTACAAAACCATTGAGCGACTGGGGAAAGATGATGGCTATATGAAAATGATGGAGGAGTATAACGCTGTAGAGGATCAGATTGCAAAGATATACAGTGACGCTGATTCAACCTGCAACGACTACTGGCAGAAAAAGTACGGTAGCAAGGAGAACCCCAACGAAGATGATATGTGCTCGTACTACCGTCAGGTGGTACCCACCTACTTCCAGCAGGTGGTGAAAGCAATGAATTTGCGTAAAAACCAACAGTTGGCTATTGCCAAGAAGATTGACACATACGTGCAGACACTGGCCAAACGCTACCCCAACGAGGTATATGCCGGCCTCTACAGCCAATCGTATATTTGTGCCACAGCGTATGTTACCGATGCCAGCCGTATCACAACCCTTTCCGATCCAAGATAAACTTTATAATTTAGATTACTTTTGCCTGTGTTCCAGAAACTTATCAATGGCTCTGTGAAGCTGGTCCAACGATGGATGCCGGAGCCGTTTCTCTTTGCTATCATATTGACTTTCATCGCTGCCTTGCTGGCGATGCCCATCTGTCGCCAAACGCCTGTCGAAGTCGTTGCCAACTGGGGCAACGGTGTGTGGGGCCTGCTTGCCTTTGCTATGCAGATGGCGTTGGTGCTGGTCACCGGCTCGGCACTGGCGTCGGCACCGTCGCTCAAACGTGCCATCGCAGGGCTGGCCTCGTTGCCCAAAACACCTGTGGCAGCAATCGCATTGGTCACTTCGGTCTCGGCAGTGGCCTGCTGGCTGAATTGGGGCTTCGGACTTATAGTCGGCGTCATCTTTGCCAAAGAGATTGCGCGACGGTTGGCCGGTGTCGATTATCGATTGCTGATAGCGTCGGCTTACAGTGGTTTTGTGGTCTGGCACGCAGGCCTCTCTGGCTCTGTGCCGCTAAAACTGGCAACTCCGGGACCCGACTTGGCGGCTGCTACCAATGGCGCAATTGCCGACCCTCTGTCCATTTCGCACACCATTCTGCATCCTTTCAACATTGCTATGGTGGTGCTGGTTATCATCGCCATTACTGTCGTCAATGCATTGATGCATCCTAAGGGCAACGCTGTCATCACTGTTGATCCGTCACTTTTGACCGAGGAAGATACCCGCCCTGCGGAACCGGTCAATAAAACCCCAGCCGAAAAACTGGAACACAGTCGTCTGCTCAGCGGGCTCGTCTCGTTGCTCGGCATCGCCTATCTTGTCATTAATCTTGGTTTTCGCGACGGTTCGTTCGACCTTGGAACGGTTATAATGATTTTCCTTTTCCTTGGTATCATTTTCCACGGCACTCCGCTGGCCTATGTCCGCGCTTTTGGAAAGGCAGCCTCGGGAGCAGCAGGCATCATCTTGCAGTTCCCCTTTTATGCTGGCATTATGGGCATCATTACCGGAGTAGGGGAGAGTGGCATCTGTTTTGGTACAGTCATTAGTAACGCTTGCATAAATATCTCGTCACCAATAACCTATCCGCTTCTTACGTTCTTATGTGCTGCTGTGCTGAATATGTTTGTTCCTTCGGGTGGCGGCCATTGGGCCATCCAGGCTCCGATTATGTTCACTGCCGGCGCCGAGCTTGGAGTTGATCCGGGCTTGACAGGTATGGCTATTGCCTGGGGCGATGCGTGGACCAATATGATTCAGCCGTTCTGGGCGCTGCCGGCTCTGGCCATCGCCCGTCTCAGTGCCAAGGATATTATGGGCTTCTGCCTTATCGACCTTTTTGTCAGCGGTATAATAATCTCCGGAGGACTTCTCTTCTGGGCAATGATATAAAATGTTATGATTAGGAAATACAGATTTGTTGTTTTTGTAATGTCGGCGATGCTCCTGTTCGGATGCAAGGGTAAACAGCAGCCGACAAGTGTAACCGACACAGTGGCCGACACTGCGGCATTGGCCCCCTGTGCCATCTTCAGTGGTATGGACGATATGGAAGTCGTCACGATTCCCGACCTCGTCAACAGAATGTCTATCGACTTGTTCAAGGGGTCGTACAACGACAGTCTGCTGGCATCGCTGATGCCCGATGGCTCAAGCCCGTCGGCAATAAATGTTTTCTTGCTTAGGATGTCGGGCTATTACTATGATGGTCGGGACTATGATGTCCTTATCGATGCCGGTCTCGGTGAAGATAACGGTGGAGCATTGCTTCGCCAGTTAAAAGACCTTGGAGTGAAACCTGAGGAGATTGATGCCGTGTGTCTTACGCACCTGCACGGTGACCACATAGGCGGTCTGCTGAAGGGTGGGCAGCCTGCGTTCCCCAATGCGGCGATTTACCTGTCGGTGGAGGAGTTTAACGCCTGGAGCGACGACGGCCCTATGGCTTCACAAAATGGCTTATGGAAGCAGGTGCTTTCCTGCTACGCCAATCAGATAAATCTGTTTCAGGACGGCGACGCTATTATTGACGGCCGCATCAAGACCCATCTTGCCCCTGGCCATACTCCAGGCCACACCGTCTATGAGGCTGGACTTTGCCTGTTCGTAGGCGACTTGATCCACGCGCAGGATCTTCAGCTGCCTTATCCAGACTTCTGCGCCCGCTATGACAATGACCCCGCTTTGGCCGTCAAGACCCGCAAGCAGGTTCTGTCATCCTATCCTGGCGCCTACCTCTGCGGTGCCCACTGCTACGAGCCGTATATTGAACTGAAATAGTCCTATTTATCCATTAACATTACTATTGGAACGGTCTTTTCAAATCCGAGTGGCGTTTTATATCTATAAATACCAATTTGTCTAAAACTTTTATTTTTAGGTGCAGAGATTATTTGGTCATCATAATAAGAATCTCCGTTTTCATTGTATATAAGTACACTAATACCTTCGCCAAAGTAAATGTTTCGCACGGTATCCACTATATGGGAATTATTATTCTCATTATCTGCAGGAGCACTATGCTCTCTAAATGTTTCACCGCAATCACCATATCCATATGCCAAAGCGGTCCCGTTATTAAAAGACTGAAATACTCTGTAGCTGTTCTCTTTCATTATCTCTCCAGGTTTGTCAAAAAAAGTCATACCGTTGTTTGCGGTTTTCCCTATGATTATTAAAACCAAAATGACAAGTACAATACCTGTCAGTATGCCAAGAATATAAACCCATATTTTTTCATAATATTTCTTTTAAATAGTTGTCTGTTGTATTAGATTGAGCTGTATTATAGGTATCAAAGTATAGTGGCTTAATTATAATATATGTTCCAGCCTGCCTGGGTCACGAAGCGCTTCTCTCATAAATCAGTTTTTTATCTTTGTTAGCAGTACGTTCGGCATAGGGCAGAAGAGCCCCGTCTTCAACCAAATCCACTTCGCGATGCAATATGTTTACAAGATCGATTATCATTGAAGCGTATTTGAACAAACCAATTTTTGCATTTTTACGGTCAAACCGTACAAGTATATCAATATCGCTGTCGGGCTTTTCCTCGCCACGGGCAAACGAACCGAATACCCACGCTTTCAGCACGGGTTGAGTTGCAAGATATTGGCTTATTTGTTCAGTGAGCTTTTGGTTCATATTAATGATATGATAATTTAAATTGCAAAATTACAAATAATATTTGGATTGGC
>JAGDCN010000042.1 GCA_017958525.1 Bacteroidales bacterium | reverse complement strand
GCAATGAAGTCCTTGCGGGTGCGGTTGCTCTCGACGATAGCGCTCATCATATTCTGCGGCACGTCAGCATAGTTGGCGAGGAGCTGTTTGGTGTCTTTGGGAAGGCAGTAGCCACCATAGCCGAACGACGGGTTGTTGTAGTGCGTGCCGATGCGGGGGTCGAGACCGATGCCGTCGATGATGGCCTGGGTGTCGAGACCTTTCATCTCTGCATATGTGTCGAGCTCGTTGAAGTAACTGACACGCAGGGCCAGGTAGGTGTTGGCAAAGAGTTTCACAGCCTCGGCTTCTTTCATTCCGACAAACAAAGTCGGGACATCTTCCTTGATGGCGGCCTCCTGCAACAGGCGGGCGAATACGTGCGCTTTCTCGGTCAGCCAATCGATGTCGGTCATGGCCTTGATGGCCTCGTTCTCCTCCTCGTATTCCTTGCCGGCCATCATCTTGGGCACTCCCACGATGATACGGCTCGGGTAGAGGTTATCGTAGAGGGCTTTGCTCTCTCTTAAAAATTCAGGACTAAAAAGCAGATTAAACCGTTTTACCCCTTTGGCGGCGTATTTCACGTATAGACTGCGCGTATATCCTACGGGTA
Organism: Bacteroidales bacterium; assembly: GCA_017958525.1. Classification (GTDB taxonomy): domain Bacteria; phylum Bacteroidota; class Bacteroidia; order Bacteroidales; family P3; genus Colimorpha. Next base: position 7,508 of record JAGDCN010000042.1, on the reverse strand, counting down.
TGGTGCTTTTAATAACCATCACCGCCTCAGGGTTAACGGCTAATACAGCATCAATGACTGCTTCAACAGCAGAGGTATCGAAGAAATTCTTCTGACTATCGTAGTTGGTCGGAGCAGCAATGACGACAAATTCGGCGTCACGGTAGCCGGCCTCCTGGTCGAGGGTGGCGTGGAGCGAGAGGGGCTTGTTGGCCAGATAGTCCTCGATATAGTCGTCCTGGATGGGCGACTTCTTGTTGTTCACGAGGTCGACGCGCTCTTTGACGACATCGACGGAGGTGACATCATTATGTTGTGCCAACAGGGTGGCGATACTGAGACCGACATAGCCGGTACCGGCGACAGAAATTTTCATTGTGTAACGGTTAAAGGTTAACGTTTAAAGGTTAAAGATTTTTATGGATGCTCTTCGAGCAGAAATTAAACAAAATTTTGTTCAAATTTGTACAATTTCTCGCCATAGGCGATGCATAAGATGTTTAATGTGGAGTAATGGTTAAAACTTGAGTCAGTTAAAAGTGAAAAGTTAACGTTATAGTTAGAGTTAAAGTTAACGAAGTTTGAGACAAAGCTAAAGCACCCTCATTAACATCTTCTTTATGCCATTTTACTTTTCAAAGCTTGGCATTTGACGATGTTTGAGGCAAATACGATTTCGAAATGCAAAAGTAAGATTAATTTTTATTCTGACAAAATAAAATTAAAATTATCCTGCATAGTAATGTATAAAATATAAATAAATTGTTGATAATTAAGTATTATTAACTATAGTTCAAAAGCTTTTTTGGGGAATAAAACAAATATCCAATCACCGATTTAACGATGCGATACATTTTTGTTTTTATGTTTTTTATTGGGTTAAAATCTCCTTTCATCATTGCGTCTCCTAACATATAAACTCCTTTTTGCAGCGTCTTGTCAATCATATGGGCGTATATTTCTGTGGTTCTAACATTAGTGTGTCCGCAGAGTTTGCTGACTACATATATGTCAACTCCTGCCGAGATTGAAAGAGTCGCAAAAGTGTGACGAGAAACGTGGAAAGTGAGTCGTTTGGATAATCCAGCCTTCGAGGCCCATTCTTTTAAGTCGGAGGAAATAATCGAGCGAGACATAAGTTTAAACACTAATACGTCATCTTGTTTACTCCCAAGCAACTGGATTGCAATTGGATTAAGGGGAATACGCACTTCGTGTCCTGTCTTCACCTGGGACTTAACGATGGTCGGCACATCGTCTATATTTACTATATCGTTCCAACGCAGCGTTTCAATATCTGAAAGCCGCAGCCCTGTCAGACAGGCGAATAGGAAAGCGCGTTTTGTCTCTGAATGCCGGCATTGAGCATTTTTTAATGCATTTATTTCTTCGAGAGAAAGATAAGTTCTTTGTGGTGAGTTGAATCGCGGCAACAGGTCAATGATTGACGGCATAGGATTTTTTGTTATCAGATGCTGTGACACTGCATATTCCATCACTGCAAGCAGTTTTTGAAGGTATGTGCGTGTACTATTGAGTGTCACCCTTCTGGTCAGGAACTTGGAAAAATCGACGCAGAACGTTTCTGTAATGTCACGAATACAGGGGTCGTGTCCGCAGAATGCAAACAATTGTTTTATTAGTGCGTGATTAACTCCGCGAGTGTTTTTCTTGTGGCGGAATTCGCGAACTGATATCAGCTGAGAAATTCCTATCTGTGTGTTTTTTACGTTGCAATTTAAGGTAATAATTGCACTTGTTGTTTTTCTTTTAGTCATATTCAGTAGTGTTTATTCGTTTAATATTAAACGTAAAAAAACGAATATAGTTATTCAATATGACAAGATTTAATAACAATCTAATATATTTCATATTCTTGTCAAAATAAGCAAGTTAGCTTTAATAAACCCCGTCATAACATTTTTGCATTTCAAAAGTATGGCACAATCATTAAATCCTATTATTCAACATATTACAAAACAAATTACGTATCAATAAGTACATTTTAGGCCACTTATCCATCTAAACAACACTATTTGTTCTCACAAATATTTTACGTCAGATTAATCAACGAAAACTCTTTAACCTTCCAACCTAAAAACTCTTTAACATTAACTTTATCCTTAATTTTAACTTTAGATTGATTTGACGAGGACGAAAACGAAAACCCTTTAACTTTCCAACCCTAAAACTCTTTTATCTTAATTTAACTTCAACTGAAGCGTTCTGCATTCATCATTACGCTGGCCGCGCGTCTATGCCTCTAATTGAACCCAAATCGGTCATTAGGGTAAATTCAGGACTTTTCTGACACACTTGTCCCCGATTCAATAACATACTAACAAACTGATTGCTAATAGATTTCTTATGTTGTTCTTATACACTTCTAATATCGTTCTTATATCCGGAATATAAGAACAATATGCGATCAATATAAGAAATGGCGGAGCGGGTGCCACGCTGTTGCGTATGATTTCCTGTTGCGATGTGCAACACTATTCTCTAATGACCGATTGGGGTTGAAAGAAAATAAAAAAAAGGCGTCCGAACCAGTCGGACACCCTTTGAATGTTTCAAATTGAGAACAATTATTTCTTCTTCGATGTTTTCTTCTCTGCCGTAGTTTTAGCAGCATTCACGGCGACCTTGGTCGCTTTTGCAGGCTTGGCAGGTTTTGCCTCCGCCTTGGAGGGTTTGGCGGCTGGTTTTGCCACAGCAGTTTTGCTTTCGCCCTTGGTCTTGGCTTCTTTTTTCGAGGTCTTGCGTGCTTCCTGCACCTCCTCGCGGACTGCCTTGACGGCCTTTATTTCAGGACTTTCATTTTTCTTTTTACGGCCACGTTTTTTCTCTTCGGGCGGGTTTTCTTCGCGCAAAATGCCTTCGCCAGAGTCGGCTTCCTCGAGCAGAGCCTCGATGTCAAGCAGTTCGTCGTCATCAGGTTCAATGTCATCTTCATTCTCGTCCTTGTCGTCGTCATTGTCGAGATAGTCGTCAGTATCGTCGTCCGACTGGTCGCCGAATTCGGCGGCAATGTCGGCACTTGCTATTTCGAACTCCTTCTTATTATCCTCGGGTATGCCGTCAAGAATTTCTTCCAAGGCGCCGTGACGCATCTTGCCGACAGTGTGATTGTTGCCCTCTTCTTTGTCGATAGCTTCCGACAGGGGAGCGAAATCGCCCTCGCTCTCGTTGTCTTCGCCATAGAGATCCTTGTCCAAGTCTTCTTCAACCAGGCCAGTATCAATGACGACATCGAACTTCACCATATACGATGTATCCTCGGTTTCAAGGGGCACCACGAAAATAGGATCTCCGTTAGGCTTGATTGTCTTTTGCAAATAGTCCTTATAGCCGTCGGGATAGGTTTCTTTGAATAGTTCACGAATATCTTCGGATAAGTTTTTATAGCTGATAATCAGTTTCTTTTTACGATTTCTATGGTCTATCATTGCCTGAAAATTTTGTGCAAGTATATGAAGTTTCCAGAAATGTACAAAATTTTTTTATTATTTTTAGGCCACCACGATACTTTCGTCATCTTCCACGCGCAGGTTGTCCATAATGAACTCGCGACGCTCCATACTGTTGTCGCCCATATAGAAAGTCAGCACACCCTTAATGTCGAAATCCTTATGGAGTATAACAGGATCGAGGCGCATATCCTTGCCAATGAAGTTCTTGAACTCGTCTGGACTGATTTCACCAAGACCCTTGAAGCGTGTGATTTCGGCGTTGCTGGTCGTCTTGATGGCCTCAATGCGTTCCTCGTCGGTGTAGCAATAGGTGGTTTTCTGCTTGTTGCGCACGCGGAACAGCGGTGTTTGGAGGATATACACGTGGCCGTTGCGGATAAGTTCGGGATAAAACCGCAGGAAAAAAGTGAGCAACAGCAAACGGATGTGCATACCATCGACATCGGCATCAGTGGCGATAACAACATTGTTATAGCGCAGATTGTCAATCGATTCGTCAATATCGAGGGCATTGTGCAGCAAATTAAGCTCCTCGTTCTTGTACACATCCACCTTCTGTATCTTCATAATGTTGCGCGGCTTGCCTCGCAGGCTGAACACTGCCTGCGTAGCCACATCGCGGCTTTTGGTGATGCTGCCCGATGCCGAGTCGCCCTCGGTGATGAAAATGGTCGTTTCCAGACGCCGCTCGTGGTTGCTGTTGTAGTGAATATGGCAGTCGCGGAGCTTGCGGTTGTTCAGGCTTGCCTTTTTGCTGCTTTCGCGGGCCACCTTCTTGATGCCTGCAATCTCTTTGCGTTCCTTTTCGTTCTGGTTGATTTTCTGCAGCATAGCCTCCGCCGTAGCGGTATTGATGTGCAGGTAGTTGTCCAGGTGGCGCTTCAGTATGTCAAGCACGTATGTCTTCAAAAACGGGCTGTCGTTGGTGCCGTCGGCGTTGTTTGGAGCCAAGTGTGTCGAGCCCAGTTTGGTCTTGGTTTGCGCCTCAAACACAGGCTCCTGGATGCGGACACAAAGGGCGCAGACCAGTCCCTGACGGAACACCGCTGGCTCGTAGTCCTTTTTGAAGAAATCACGCGTCACACGCGCAAACGCCTCGCGGAAAGCACTTTGGTGCGTGCCGCCCTCGGTGGTGTGCTGGCCGTTGACGAAACTGTAGTAGTAGTCGCTGTTCTGACCGTTGACGTGCGTGAAAGCACACTCGAAGTCACCCTCCTTGATATGCACAATCGGGTACAGTCCTTCGCCGTCCATATTGTGTTCCAGCAGGTCCAACAGACCGTTTTTCGAATAATAGCGGCGGTCGTTGAAGTAGAGCGTCAAACCCTTGTTGAGGTAGGCATAGTTCCAGATGCGACGCTCTACATATTCATTCACAAAGTGATAATTACCAAACAGCTTGTTGTCGGGGATAAACTCCACCATTGTGCCGTTCTCCTCTGACGATCTGATTATTCCGCTGTCGCTGGTCAGTTTGCCCTCGCAAAACTCAGCAATGCGGCATTGACCGTCGCGAACCGCCATAACCTTGAAATAGGAACTCAGCGCGTTCACCGCCTTGGTACCCACGCCGTTAAGGCCCACCGACTTCTGGAACACCTTGCTGTCGTATTTGGCACCGGTGTTCAGTTTGTTGACAGCCTCGATAATTTTGCCCAGCGGGATGCCGCGTCCGAAGTCGCGAATGCTGACACGCCGTTCGCCGAAGTCGATTTTGACATTGATACGCTTGCCGAATCCCGAAGTGAATTCGTCAATCGAGTTGTCAATAACCTCTTTTATAAGGACATAAATACCGTCATCGTGTGAAGAGCCATCGCCGAGTTTGCCGATATACATACCCGGTCTCAACCGGATATGCTCCATATCTTCAAGATGAACAATACTCTCGTCATTATAGTCGTTTGCCACAGGCTCAATATTATACTCTTCCATATTGTGCAATATAGTTCAAAGATGTGTTAATCAAGCATAAAACCCCGCAAATGCGACGTTTTCCAAATGCAAAAATACAAAAATAATGATTTCTGCAGACTTGAGTCCGACTTTTTTTCCTCACAACCGATGTTGAAAACTCTTTACCACGGCTTTGTATGCAACAGTCTGTGACCTTTTCACACAAATAGAAGCAGAAGCATCGGTACCAGCAGCGGGAACCAAAGCAGCATCAGTAGGCCAAGCGCGACTGCGCGGAGGATATCGACAAAGAGCCAGGGGCGTTTGTCTTTGTTGCCAGTCAGCTGCAGTAAAAGAATGAGGCAACACAGAGGCAATGTAACAAAACTTGTCACTATCAGTACGATAACAGGTGTCAACGAACTGAAAATGCCTGTTTCGAAAAACATATCGGAGCATACCAACCCGAACGAAACCAAAGCTATGCCCATCGGCACAGCACGCCATTTGATTAAAAAATCGGAGATGCTCATAGTTTTGCAGATATGAAAAAACAACATTCCCAAAAAGGAGATGTTGTTTCGGTTCTTTGTGCGGATGGGGGGACTCGAACCCCCACTCCGTGAGGAACTAGATCCTAAGTCTAGCGCGGCTACCAATTACGCCACATCCGCATTTTTCTCATTGTCTTGATGTTAAGGTTCCACGTCTTTTGTCAAGGCGATTGCAAAGGTATGAACTTTTGTGAAATTGGCAAAATAAAATTGAATTTTGGAAATATTTTACTGCATCAAGCATACTTTGCTAACATTTTTTAACTCTTAGTGCAAATTATTAAGTTTTAATTATTTATTATTAATTTTCATTTTGTTTTATGTAATCTTTACAATTCTTTTTGTAATTTATACTTGATAATTGTAAAGTTTTATTTACTTTTGCATAGTCAATCAAACAAAGAGTGTGCACCTCTTAAATGAAAATATATAACTTTTAAAACAAAACCAAAAATGAAAACAACAAGAATGTTATTGCCACTAGGCTTTAAAACGACAGGATTCTGTCTGCTGGCTATTGGAGCCATACTGGGAGTAATCTATTGCATTTGTCCCGAAGCGATCGAGTTTTCTTTGAATGATATTCGCGAACTGTTTGGCGCCAGTCGTATACCGGTGCAAAACGACTTCTTCGGCAGTTTTAGTGCCGAAAGTGATCTTTCAATAACCGTTATAGGTCTGTTGATGGTTGTTTCCGGAGTGTTTATTGGCTTTTCACGAAACAAAGAAGAGGACGAGTTTATTGAGCAGGTTCGTTTTGAATCGCTGCTGTTGTCCATCTACCTGAACAGCATCATACTGGTTATATGCCTGTTTTTCGTGTGGGGACTTAAGTTTTTGCCGGTAATGTTCTGCAGCCTTTTTACAGTGCTGTATATCTTCATAATCTGTTTCTACATCCGTGTTTTGATCAATAAAAAGAAAATGCAAAATGAAGAATAGACTGAAAGTAGCCCGTGCCGAGATGGACTTAACACAAGGCGAGCTGGCGGAGCGAATCGGTGTAACACGCCAAGCAGTCAACTCTATTGAATTGGGCAAATATGTGCCCTCGACAGTTTTGGCACTTAAAATGGCAAAATTGTTCGGCAAACCGGTAGAGGAATTGTTTATGCTTGAAGATTCAGATTAATGCAATTCTGAAACTGGTAATACAATAAAACATCCGTTTTTGAGTTATTCCATAACTTTACTGCTCAAAACGGACGATGAAACGATATCTAAACATAATATTCCTTATGCTGCTTATGGTGGCGGCGCCTACAGCACGGGCCAGCTATCTGCTAGTGCCGATGGACGATACGCAGCGCAACCACCTGAAAGCCTACGGTGTGGCCTATTTCGCCCTGGAGCGCGAGGTTGAGGTGACCTGGCTGCTGAACTACCGCGGCGGCTCGTTTATGATGAAGTATGCAGACGCACTGGAGCGCGAGGCACGCCTGCGCGGCGTCAGCGTCGAGGTCATCGCCGACGGTCAATCAACAGCGATACTGAGCGAGATTGCCGACGCATCGGTCAATATGGACGCTGTGCGGCTGCAGAAAGCCCCCAAGATTGCTGTCTATTCGCCAAAGACCAAGCTGCCGTGGGACGACGCGGTGACGCT
>JAGDCN010000041.1 GCA_017958525.1 Bacteroidales bacterium | reverse complement strand
TGGTCAATGCCTACTATCACCGCAGGTACGATGAGTATCAGCCAGTGGAAGTGAATATTATGCCCGATATGATAGAAATTATAAGCTATGGAGGAGCAGAAAGAAGTATTAGGTTGGACGATCTTAGGGCAGGCAAACGTGTTCATGCTCGCAGATATAGGAATCCAAGACTCGGAGAGTTCCTGAACGAGTTGCATCTTACTGAAGGCCGAGGAACAGGCTTGCCAACCATCCGTGAAGAGCTTAAAAAGAATGGTTCACCCGATTTCACAATTGATGTGGACGATGAGCATACTTATTTTATCATACGTATCCCCTGCCATCCAGAGTTCGTATGCGACGAACTGACTATGGACAAGGATGGTCATATACTTCCTTTGGGAGAAGTGTGGAACCCGGATGTCACAGAGGATGGCACTGACAATGTTACTGACAAATTGAATGTTACTGATGCTGATACAGAAAGTGTTACAAATAATGTCATAGGGTATGGCACTGACAATGGCACTGAGGATGTTACTGACAAATTAAATGTTACAGATGTTGATACAGAGAGCGTTACAAACAATGTTACAGACAATGTTACAGACAATGTTACAGAGGGTGGCACTGACATTTCTACAGCAGAAAAAAGGCGTATCGAAATACTGCGTTTGATGAAATTGGATTCTAAAATCACAACTGATAATCTTGCTAACATACTTCATGTTTCTAGGATGACTATATCACGCGACATCAATCTCATGCGTTCCCAAAACAAACTAAAGAGGGAAGGTGATGATTTTGGTGGCAATTGGGTAGTGTTGTAATGTTTGGAGAACGATAATTTGACAATGTTTCAAAACATAATATATGATAGACCAGATAATTAACTACAATAAGACTTTCGTAGAGCAGAAAGGTTATGAGAAATATCTGACGGACAAATATCCCGACAAGAAACTGGCGGTGCTGTCGTGCATGGACACCCGACTGACGGAACTTCTGCCTGTCGCCCTCGGATTGAAAAACGGCGATGCGAAAATCATCAAGAATGCCGGCGGTTTGGTCATTTCGGCTTTCGATTCTGCTATGCGAAGTCTGATTGTGGCAATCTACGAACTTGGCGTTAATGAAATTATGGTGGTGGCGCACTCGCATTGCGGTGCCTGTCACATGAGCTACGACCACTTTCACCACGAAATGATTGCCAGAGGCATCACCGACGAGACCCTTGACACCATCCGCAAATGTGGCATCAATTTGGACCATTGGCTCGAGGGCTTCAAGGATACGCCTGAATCTGTTCGTAAGACTGTCGAGACCATAAAGACACATCCGCTGGTGCCTAAGGACATAGTGGTGCGCGGTTTCATAATCGACTCTGAGACAGGTGCTTTGGATGAAATAAAAATGTAAGATGCTAACAATATGATACTTTACTTCTCTGGAACGGGCAACAGCTTGGCAATAGCAAGGCAGATTGCCGAAAAGGTTGGCGACAAGATAATGCCGCTGCGCGAGGCGGTTGGCAAGGATTTGACTGGCGAAAAACGCATTGGTCTGGTATTCCCTACATATTGGCTCGATGCGCCTATTGCGGTGCGTGATATTGTGCCGCAACTTAATATCAGTCCCTCGGCGTACACTTTCGTTGTCATCACTTGCGGGGCGCAGACCAACAACGCGGTGTGGTCGGTGCGTAGAATGTTGCGCGAAAAGGGCGTTAGCGTATCCTATTGCAACAAAATCCGCGTTCCCGACAGTTCTGCGCTTGCTTTCGGACGAAATCCCAACAGTCAGGTTTGGAAGTTTGAGCGTTACGCACCGCGCTTGAAGCAAATTTTGAACGATATTGCCGACGAAAAGCATGGTTTCCACTATGCAGGATTCGACCCTTTAGGCTGGTTGCTCAATCGTCCGTCCATCGCTGCGAAAACTCAGAACTCAACCCGTCCTGCCTGCAATACCGACAAATGTGTGGGCTGTGGCATTTGTGCGAAAGTTTGTCCGCAGAAAAACATTACCCTTGCCGACGGCAAAGCCAAACTAGGTGACAATTGTGCTATATGTCTGGCCTGCTTGCATTTCTGTCCGCATCAGAGTATGGAAGTCAATGGCAAAGCGACACTAGCCGAACGGCAGTACCATCATCCGGAAGTTGAACTAAAAGATATGATTGAATTTTAGCGGAGCGAACACGGCGGACTTGTTACAATCCAAATACCTTTCGGAAGAACGCTATCGTGTTGGCGATGACTTTTGAGCGGTGGCGTGTGATGGTGTGGTTCTCGCCTTCGATGATTTGTAAGGTTGCATTAGTGCCGTATGTCGGCAGGTAGCGTTCGCTGCACCATAGCGGTACAATGCCGTCGTGGTCGCCGTGTTGCAGCAGCACAGGTCCCTGATAGGCTGCGGAGGTGCCATAAATGTCGAGTTGCTGGCTGGACACGAGGTATTCGCGTCCCAGTTTATAGAACCCCAAGCAACGTATGTATTCTGGTGGGTCGTTTGGGTCGAAACGTGCATTGAAGAACTTGCCTCCTTGACAAGCCTCCTTTATGACCGTTCCCGGAGCAAGAAGCACTAAGCCTGATATGGTCTTTCCTTCGTCCGACAGCCGTCCCGCGGTCATCGAGGCAACGACACCTCCCTGCGAGTGACCTAATAGTCCGATGTCGCTTGCGTATGGCAACGAGCTTACATAGTCCCATACGGCGTGAGCGTCGGCAATCTCCTTCTCGATGGTCATATCCTGCTTGCGCCCGTCGCTTTT
>JAGDCN010000040.1 GCA_017958525.1 Bacteroidales bacterium | reverse complement strand
GTGGAACAGCACCGTCAGCGGTCCGCACCGCAACATTGTCGAAGAGCTGACTGCTGCCGTGCGACACGAGGGTCTGCGGATGGGCTTCTACTATTCGCTGCCAGAATGGACCAATCCGCTGCATATATGGATGGAAGACCCGCCAAATAAAATTGACAGCTATGTCACCGACTATATGATTCCACAGTTCCAGGAACTGGTAAGACGCTACCGGCCCGATGCCATCTTCACCGACGGCGACTGGCTGAACACCTCCAAGCAGTTTCACGCCGAAGAACTTATCAGCTGGTACTACAGCATCGTCGGCCCCGACGCCATCGTCAACGACCGCTGGGGACAGGGCACGCATCACGGCTTCCGCACACCAGAATACAGCGCCGGCATCAGCGGCCAGGGCGGCCGACCTTGGGCTGAATGCCGCGGCATAGGACGCAGCTTTGGCTACAACCGCAACGAGGATGTCGCCAACTTCCTCACCGACCGCGAGTTGATACAGCATTTCTGCGAACTGGTCGCCGACGGAGGCGGCCTGACCCTCAACGTCGGCCCGATGGCCGACGGCACCATCCCCTTTATCCAACAGGAACGGTTAATGGCTTTGGGACATTGGCTGAAAATCAACGGCGAGGCCATCTACGGCTCCGAGCCGCCCGACGACGGATGGCGTTGCCAGGCACCGAAGGTTACCAAGGAATACAAGCGCATCACCAAACTGCTGCCCGTCAGCGACAGAATCGACTTCGACTGGGTGCGCAACTCGCCCGACCCCACAATCTCGGTCGATAATTTCAGCGTCATCTGGAATGGCACCGTCACCGCTCCTTCCGACGGCACCTACACCTTCCGCGCCGAGGCCGACGACGAGATGGTGGTGACCTGCAAGGGCGACACGCTACTCTACTACAACAAGGCCTGGGCCGAAAACGACCGCGCCGATAAGACAATGAAACTTAAGCAGGGACAGCAGCTGCCACTCAAGGTCCACTTCCGCGAGAAGGACCTTGAAGCCTCGGCACGACTGCTGTGGAGCAAGGATGGCAGCAACTTTGCGCCTATTCCGTCGATATGGAACGGTACGGCCAGCTCGCTCCGCACCACGCGCTGCTATACGCGGCGCGGCGACGCCTTCTACATCTTCCTCTTCGACCGTCCCGGCCAGCAGGTCAAAGAGTCCCTGGACTTCATACTGCCCAAAGAGGCCACCATCCGCCTGCTCGGCACCAACGGCAACCTGACTTGGAAACAGGACAAAAACTACCTGACAACCATCGACCTTTCGACCGTCAATCCCGACCAACTAAACGCCCTCGACCACGTATGGGTGTTGAAAATAGACAATTTCGGAGGAAAATATATATTTGACAATTAAATATTTAAGAATATTCGAATAAAAAAAACACATTGACCTGTAATATTTCACATTGCTGAAACGACTTATATACAAACTACACAACGTCATAGTCAAACAAAAACAAACAGCAATGAAAATACTCAGGAAATACGCCAATGTCATCATCCCTGCAGCCATTGTACTTGGCAACTTCGTCGCCGGCATCCTTTTGGCCGAAACAATACTAACAATACTCGCCTGATTTTCGATACCATCAATCTACAAATGACCCGCGCAGAATATAACGATCACATCCAATCCTGGTCCGGCAACGTGCTACGCTTTGCCGTTTGGAACTGCGGTGACCGTATGCGCGGCGAGGATGCCACACAGGAAGCCTTTGCGCGACTGTGGGAAATCAAAGAGCAGGTGGCTGTCGAGAAAGGACTGGGATTTCTCCTCACCGTGGCACGACGCTATCTGATTGACTGCTTCCGCCACGACACCATTGCGAACCGCGTGCATCAAGAAATGGCTCTTGACGCCGAAACAACAACCGAACAACCCAACAGCGGTCTGAGCGACGAGACTGCCAACGCGCTGGCCAAACTGCCAGAGATACAACGCTCTATTCTTCAACTGCGTGATGTCGATGGCTACAGCTACAAAGAAATCGCCCGGATGCTCGACATCAGCGACCAGCAAGTGCAAGTCTATCTGTTCCGCGCCCGAACAACAATGAAGAAAGAACTGACGAAAAACAGAGAACGGAAAACATATAACAATTAATCATATCAACAAATCAACACCTCAACAATGAATCTCACCGACAAAAACATAGAACTCTACCTCTTCCGTTATAAAGAAGGATTGCTCGATGCCGCCGAAACAGCCGAGGTGGAACGAGCTCTGAAGGAGCGTCCCGACTGGCAGGAACTCGCCGACCTCTACGACCCGGAGCTGACACTGCCTGCCGGTGCGACAATGCACTACAACGACTATGAGACTTTGCGCGACGGCGGTCCCAAGGCGGCCAACATCGAGCGCAAGCCTATAGTGCTGCGCGAGGGCAACCCACAGCGCCGCCGCCTGATGCCGCTGTGGACCACCGTGGCCGCTGCAGCCTGCCTGCTGCTGTTCGTCACCACCATCATCAAATTCACCGGCGAAAATCTTGAATCCAACACGTTGGTAGCAAAAATAATGCCTGACACGGCTACACAATACTACAACGACAACACCACCGACGTTCAAACACAAGAGATGCATATTGAAAACACTGTCCGCCAGACGGTTCGCCACAACCGCCCTCTCCTTCTGACCGAAGCCTGCGTTCAGCCTGATAATGCAACCGAAAATATAGAGCAGACAATCGAAACACCTGCTCTTGCCACACCATCGGACAGCAGCGTCTACGACCTCGACATCCCCACGCTGCGCGAAGTCAACGACCCGATGGATCAAGATATCCTCTATGCCAACATCATCGACTGGCGTACAGGCAATGACGAGGCTGCTGCAACGCCATCGCACCGTCAGCCGTTGCGTAGCATCGCACGCAAAGCAACCTCAATTATCGCTACCGCCACGTCGGGCTACGAGGAAAGCCGCGAGAATGTAGAGAGCGCCCTTGAAGAAAAAATACAATCCAATCAATTTGTCAATAGTTTAATAGCAACATTAGAATGAAAACACGTATTTCACTTATCAGCTTCGCCCTTTTGATGGCTGCAAGCCTTAGCAGCTGGGCCCAGACAAAAAACGTTCGCGAGAATATTCCTTGCAATAGCATAACCAACATTAAGGCTCTTGGCAAAACCCATCTCGTATGGATTCACGACAAAGAATGCTATGTACAAATCTCTTACGACCAGCAACAAATCGACCCGCAGGGAGAATACTATGTCTCTGTTGATAACAACACGCTGACTTTCAACGACGGGACAGGCAAGCTCAATTACGAGCTCCATCTCGACAGCAACAACGTCGAAATCACTCTCGACGGCCCGGAAGTGGAGGTAACTTTCCCCAACGGGGAGCGTCATACTGTCAGCTCCATTGAGGAATCCTCCTTCGTCAGCATCGGCAACGAAATCAAAGGCCTTATCGACGAACTGGTCTATGTGTTCGACAGCGTCAGCAACGCAGCCACAGCCAAGTCGAAAAGCAGCTCTGGCGTTAACAACAACGGCAAAAAGCGTCGCAAATACAGCGTTTCCGACCGCACCAACTTCGACTTCCATTGGGGCTTCAACAACTGGGGCGACCAGTGGTACAACGGCCTGATGAAGATGGAAGGACCCTACAACCTGCGCACCTCCTTCAGCAGCTACCAGCTCAGCGAGAACTATGCCGTGGTGATGACCGAACACACCAAACTGAGCATCGGCATCGGCTACGAGTCTGACGTGTACAAGTTCACCGACAACTATGTCTCGATGGATGCCACGACAGGAGCCCTGATAACTCAGGATCAAGCCGGCGTCGATGCCGTCAGCTCTGTCAGCGGCAGCAACCTCGGCGACTGGTCAACGCGCTTTGTAACACGCTATATCACGATGCCCATCGAATTCGAATATCGCGACAAAGGCATCCTCAAGAGTTTCCGCCTGGCCGTTGGGGTCATCCCAGGTCTGTCGTTCAACACCAGCCACACCGGCCTCAAGCACGAACTCGAAAAACGCGGCCGCAACTATCAGGATGTCCAGAATGGTGTCTCCCGGTTTGTCAACCCCTACAAGCTCGATGTGCGCCTCACCTTCAAACGCAAAGGCTTCGGATTCTTCGTTCAAGTGCCCACACTGCCGGTCTTTGTCGATACCGGCACAAAAGTCTATCCCATCAAACTGGGCTTTATGCTCTGAACGATTATAACATCTCACAGGAGGGTGTCCCATAAGTTTTGGGACACCCTCTTTTTTTAAAAAAATTGCCGAAAGCCCTTGCCCTGTCAGAATATTTTCGTGTTTTTCCTTTTGAATTTGTTACGCAGGCGAGAACTCCTGCGTAACAACCAATTTCATTCGTAAAAGATTGCTATTCCGAGGCTTTTCGCAAAAATAGCCATCTATATTTTCTCCGCTTACTCTCCCTATCAACGAGCGGACAACGAACAGAGTTGATCGAGAAGAAAAGCACACAGAAACGGACGGTTTTGCGGGTCGGCCGATACAATAAACGAGTCGGGAATCCGTTATGCTTTAAAACAATAACATTATGAACCACGGAAAGGACATCTGCCGGCAGCTGAAGCAGCTGAGGCGCGACATCGCCGACCAGAACGGCATCGAGCTCGAGATACCCGAATGCACCTACGAGGGCGACTGCAGCGGCACCTGCCCGCGCTGCGACTACGAGTTGCGCTATCTCGAAAGCGAGCTGGCGCGCCGCCAGCGGCTCGGC
>JAGDCN010000039.1 GCA_017958525.1 Bacteroidales bacterium | reverse complement strand
CATTTGCAGGCACAAACAAACTAAGAATATAGACAAACATTTATGTATATCATTATTTTAGCGAAAGGGCTGTTCCCAACGAAGAGGTTTCCATTGACATTGTTGTCGGAAGCGGACAGAGTGGTCTGTTGCGACGGAGCATTTAAAAATTATTTTCATTGGTGGAAAGAGGCGGAGTGTGGCAAGGCGCGGCAGGTGGCAGTGGTGGGTGATGGCGATTCGCTGGACACCGCTGTGCTAGACGAGGCGCGCCGGGCAGGACTGGACGTGGTACGCAAGGTGGTTTCGGAGCAGGAGAGCAACGATTTGTCAAAGGCATTGCATTATGCTGTTTCGCAGGCTCGGGAGAAGCCTGACGGCAGAGGCCTTTGGGTCGACATATTGGGAGCGACAGGTTTGCGCGAAGACCATACGCTTGGGAATATCAGCCTGTTGGCATATTATGCAACGGAGTTTCCAAACATAGAGCTCCGCATGGTGACGGACTATGGCATATTTCGTCCCGTATTGGGTCGACGGAGTTTCGATTCGTATCGCGGGGAGCAGGTGTCGATATTTTCGCTCACGCCCAACGTGGCTGTCAGCGTCAACGGCCTGCGTTATCCAATAGAAAACCGCTGCCTCAACTGGCTGTGGGAGGGAACACTCAACGAGTCGCTAGGCGACAGGTTTGAGGTCAGTGGTGGCACACTTGTGGTATATCAGAAGATGTAAGAATAAAAAAACAGTGTCGCGCGACACTGTTTTTTTCTGGCGGAGAGGCAGGGATTCGAACCCTGGGACCCCCAAAGGGGTCAACGGTTTTCGAGACCGCCCCGTTCGACCGCTCCGGCACCTCTCCTGATTTTCAGCTAGTAGCAGAGATTTCTCTCGGTCAAAGCGAATGCAAAGATACAACTTTTTTTTGAATTAGAAAAAAAAGTTGTATCTTTGCATTCCGAAATGTTCGTTTCTTGTGAAAGAAAAAGTAATCGATATATACTAAATATTATAATGTCAATTTAATAATTAATCACCATAAACATTATGACCATGAAGAAGTTTTGTCTTGTTATTTGTTTGCTGGTGGCAGGCGTGGTTGCCGCCCCATCAGCAAAGGCGCAGATTGCCGACACAATGACAGTACCATTTGGCTGCTTTGAGCAGTGGAACACTTATCCGGGAGATACCTTGTCGCTGATGATGATTCCTGTTCCTATCAATGACGGCTACACACTTCCCGAAGGATGGGATATTCCTAGGTACAATATCGACGACACGGTGCCGGTCATGGGTATGCCGATGCCGATTAACACGTCGATACCTTTGGCAAAGGTGTTTCGCGACAGCGTAAATGCACCAGAAGGCAGTTCTGCGCTGGTGGTTCAGACGTTCACTTTCGAAGATGTGCTTTCGCCGATGGCTTATTCGCTCGCGTCGCAGTTTTTAGACACAGACTTGGTGAATACCGTCATTCCGACTATTGTATCGACGGGTTACGTGGATGTAAACAAAGTTCTGCCGTTGATGGAGCAGATTTTGGACGATCCTGATGATTTGTCGTGGATGCTTGACCTGCTTGACACGGCCGATTTTAACAACTACATCTCGGGTGGTTTCCCGCTCAACGGTTTCCAGCCGGGACGGCTGCTAGGATATTATAAGTATATCTACGACCACAGCCATCCTCAGCGCGACTATGGTGCCATCGTTGCCATCGGGACACGCTATGACAGCATCAACCATCGACGCACAATCGTCGGTGCGGGTTCGAAAAATCTGTTCCAGCTGTACGACACGGTCTATTACGAGCCTTTCTACATGGACTATTTCCCCATTGGCGACTATTTGCCTGATGGGTATGAGTACTCAGAAGCCGACTCGATGATAGTGCTGGTTATCTCGTCGGTGGGTGAGAAGGAACGTTATAGAGGTTCGCGCCTGTTTGTCGACAGCCTGCAGTT
>JAGDCN010000038.1 GCA_017958525.1 Bacteroidales bacterium | reverse complement strand
TGCCGGTACTCTCGCTCAGGATCATTGTTATGTCGCCCGAACGCATATTGGATTTCTCGTCGAGTTCCTCTTCCGATACAAACTCAACACGGGTGGGTATGTTCTGTATGCTTCGCGAGCTGCGGGTGGATACAATCGATATGCCTGACAACTCGTGCATCAAACTCTGCAACTCGACGTGGAGAGTGTCTGTAGTGGGTAGATTGACCATCATTGTGTCGTGACTATAACCTACATAACGCACAGCAACTTGCACCTGTTCGCACGACAGACCTTCTATTCGGGCGACACCGTCAAGGTCTGTTAAGGCGCCTTTGTTTTGTCCAGTTACAAACACTGTGGCGGCCACTAATGGTTCACCACTCTCTTTATCAATAACTTTGGCAACAAGGCTGCACTGCGCACTGACATTAACAACCAAAGCAACCATTGCCAAAAATGCAATTATATGTTTCATAATTTGCGAATATGTGATTGTTTGAAAAATAAAAAAACAAGTGACGGCCATCGCCTTGAAAGGCCGACACATTCAAGCAACCACAAGTGTCTTTGGCGGATGGAATATTGCCAGCGTCTCGCCGCTTACAAAAGGCTCTGAATACTGTGCATAGTGTGTCTCAATGGGCAGATTGCTTTCAGTGTTGTCGAGAGTGATACTGACAAAAGCTATGCTGCATCCACAAACAGTGCAGTTGCAATATGGAGAACACGGCTGATCGTGGTTGTGGTCTGACGACTGTTCCATATCCGGATCTGCTCCGCATTCATCAATGCAGCACGGCAGTGTGGAAACGGCCAACGCAATGGCAATCAGCATATAAGCAACGATGTTCCTCATTAAAACTCAATCCAATTAAAATGCAAAAATACAAAAAATGAGGTAACTATATATTTCTTTACATTATGTTTTTGCTTAAGTTCAAGTTATGTCTCCATACCTACATCAACCTCAGTAGATTATTTTATTGTGTTGTAATATTTATTCGCTGCCGCTCTTGGTTTTGCTTTCCAGCTCCATTTTGCCGAAGCGCAGGGTGATGCCTGCCGAGATGTAGCGGCTGTTGAGGTTGCGTGAGAGGCTTTCACGAATGTAGTACGGGTTGTTGTTATTATGTTCGCTGCCAATGCGTTTGCCCCAGTTGAAGATATATTGGACATTGATGAAAGCACTCAGTTTACGTTTGAAAAAGTCGGCCCTCACTCCAGCGTTAAGTCTGTATCTCGCGCTGCCGGTAGAAAGTAGCCCGATAGTCGGAGAGGTGTATTCCGCCGAGGCATTCAACTGATAGCGTCCCAATATTTTTGCCCACAGATTCAGTTTCATATTGTATTGCCATTGGCTGTCGCTGTAGGGCTCTTGACCTAGGCGGTCGTAATGGATGCTGTAGCCATAGTTGTAGATGTTGGCGTCGAAGCGGATGTTGAAGAAGGCCGTCGGCCGCCAGGTGCCGTTGGCGGTCAGGCCGTAACGGTGCGAAGATCCGAGAGTGTAAGGTGTGCTGAAGGTTATCACTCGGCCGATGTAGGGGTCGATGTCATCGGTGACGTCGGTGAGCCACTCAATCTCGCCGGTTGACAGTTTGCCATACAGTTCGGTGCTGATGTTGCCTTTGCTCATATATTTGCTCCAGCCTGCCTCGGCACTGTGTACGAAACTTTGCGAAAGGTTGTGGTTGCCAATCTTATAGCTGTCCTCGCCATAGATGGGAAATTGGGAAAGGGCGTCTGTACCAGGGTTATGCATCCGAAGCGTGTAGTTGAGCTTGAAGTTGTGCATCTTTTCTGAGCGATAGGTCAGATGAATTGAGGGGTTGTAGGTTATGTTCAGCAATGAGGTGTCTACGCCGGGAAGTGTAATTGTCTCGGTGAAAGCATATTTATAATAGCTCGCCCTAATTCCCAAACCGAGTTTCAGCGTCAGACCTCCCCACCGGTGCTCCCATCCTATGTCGGCAGAGGCGGCGTTGTTGTCGGCATCGAACACGAAGCGACGCAGCGTGTCGAAAAGGGTGGGGGAGAGGACGGATGTCTGTTCGTCGTATGACGAGTTAAGAACGTAGGGTTTCAGGTCGTTGTGGGCATTGGATTGTGTCACCGAGAGACCGTATGTGAACTCGCCATCGTCGTTGTATGGACGGTTGTAGCGCAGCCGAAAAGTGAGATTCGGCATAAACTGGTTCACGTCTTTGAATTTATGGCAGTCGGTATTGTTCCCAAGGCCATCGGTGAGGCTGTAGATGCGATTGTAGATGATTTCTTGTTTTGTCCGGTTGAGGTTGCCGTTAAGGCTGACGGTCAGGTTGTGCCCTTTTTTGTCGAAGCGTTTTGTATAGTAGCCACCAAAGAATCCGAACAGGGAATTGAAATTCTGTGTCTGGTTCTGGATGTAGATGTACATTGCCGGAGACGGGATGAAGTGTTCGCGCTGCACCCACATAGAATAATCAACATCATAGCTGTGTATGCTGATATTGCTCCAGAAGTTGATGTCGCTCGTGCTGTCGATGGTATAGTTGATGCTCATATAGAGTGTTCCCATATCGCTGTGGGTGCTTTCGTGCGAGCTGTTGGTGTCGCAAATCAGCGTCTGCAGAGAGTCAAGATTGCCTGGCGACATTGGACTGTCGCCGTAAGTGGTGCTTCTGCTCCACGACTTATAGATGCTATTGCTGTTGCGGTAGCTGCCGTAGATATTGAACGACAATTTGTCGTTTGCCCACGTGTAGCTGAGCCACGGTGAAACGTAGGGTTGCGAAGCACCGTTGAGGCCGAAGCTGAGGAAGTGGTTCTTCTTGACGTGGGCTGATGTCACTATGTTGATGACGGCCTCTGCATCGGTGTTATACTTTGCCGACGGGTTGGTTATGGTCTCGATGTGGTCGATAGCGCTGGCAGGTAGGGTTTGCAACCAGGTCTTGAGGGTTTCTTCGCTTAGTCTTGAGGGTTTGTCGTCAATCCATATCTCTATGCTGCTGACGCCGCGAAGGGTTATGTTGCCCTCAACGTCAACGCTTACACCGGGTGCGTTTTGCAAGGCATCCTCGGTGGTGCCTGATTGCACGGTGGGGTCGTCGGCAACGTTGTAGATGTTTTTCTCGCCATCCATAGCATACACTGGCCGTTTGGCATTTATTTTGACCGTTTGCAATGATTTTGAGGTCTTTGCCGTTTTAGTCGTGTCGACAGTTTGGCACACAGAGGGTGCCGCCACTGCAATCAGCAGTGGTAACAAAATGTTACGGAAATTCATAGTTGTTATTCTTTTGGCGTCTCTTTTGTCAGTACGTGTGTCACTACTTTCTCCATATCGTTTTCGTTTCTTATATGGAACACCATTGCCGATAGGTCGAAGGGTGAAAAAAATGTCAAGTATTGCCCTTTGTCGTTAGGCAGTGCAGACGAGAGACGAATTATGAAATATTTTTTGTTATCTATCTTTCTGTTGTTCTGATTCGTTGATGTGAAGTTTTTCTGTTTCGGCAAAGCAAAAAGGTATTTTATCATAGTATTGTATGCATCGCTGTCGGCAGCCATCAGGAACGTGACATTGATGCTGTCGTCGTTGCCCAAAGGATAGTTGTCCACACAATAGGTCTGGATGTTCTTTTGTGGCAGAAACTGCAGGCAAATGGCCGATTGACTCTGTGCTACAGCTATGTAGAAAACTGTTAGTGATATGGCAATATATTTTTTCATAATTCTGATTCTGTGGATGTTTCCTGAATAATGTTTATGTTTTGCCGTATAATGTTCAATGCTTCATCTCTTTGGCAGTTGTTGTTGCAGTATACGTGCAGGCCTGTCACCGGCTTGGGATCTGCTTTGCCGTTGTTGGGAATCATCACCAGCAATGCTATGGCCGCCGCCGTGGGTACAGCCAGCCACCACGGACGGAAATGGATGTGCCGTATGCGCTCCTTTTGGCGTTCTTCCATATTTGATAGATGCAGTTGTTCTATGAGGTTATCGATATTCATATTTGCTCCTTTCTGTTCAAATCTTCCAATTTCTTTTTTATTCGTGAAATGCGTGTAGTGATATTGCTTTCAGATGTTTGCATCATTTTTGCCAGTTCGTTGCCATTCCATCCTTCGATGTACAGATGTATCAGTCTTTGGTCTGACGAAGGCAGTTGACCTATCAGTGAATATAGTTGTTCAACGGCCTCTTTGTTTTCCGACTGATATGGTATGTCGCTGGTTTCCAGTGGTTGGATTTCTATTTGTCGTTGTTTGTTGCGATGCCACGAAATGGCGGTATTCTTTGCCACGCGGTAAATCCACGTTATAGGCTTATGCTCGGGCTTCCAGTGTTTCCAGCCTCTCCACAGGTTCAGCAGTATGTCTTGACGCAGGTCTTCGCAGTCCTCGCGGTTGCTGCCGCAAAACGAGCGGCAAATCTTGTCGATAAGCGCCCTATGGCGGGTGACGGTCTCGAGGAATGGATGTTCGTTGGTCTGCATATCTTGCGGCAATGCTTTTGAAAATATTAAACGTTTTTTTTAATCAAAAAATCACACGGAACTGAAATTTCTTTTATTTTTGTATGTCGAGATGGAAGGTGTGGTTAATGCTAAATATTTTATTGCAAGGTTTTTATATGAAAACAAAGATTCTCAACAACTCGCGTATTTCCTCTTTGTCAAAGTTGAACAGGCTACTCTTGTCCGAACCGTACAACGGGGCTAAGTCCTTCATTCTTGTCGACGAAAACACATATACTCACTGCTTGCCGGTTCTCATCAGCAAAGTCTCCGCTCTCGAGAATGCCGAATTCTTTGAGGTCCCCGTTGGCGAAGAGGCCAAGTCGCTCGAGGTCGCCGCTCAGCTGTGGGGTGCCCTACTCGACAGCGGAGCAGACCGCAACAGTGTGATTCTGAACCTTGGAGGCGGATGTGTCAGCGACATTGGCGGCTTTGTTGCTGCAGGCTTCAAACGTGGCATTCGCTACATCAACATACCCACTACTCTGATAGGTATGATTGATGCCGCCATTGGTGGCAAAACGGCTGTCAATGTGGAGAATGCAAAGAACCAGGTCGGTTTCTTCCATCAGCCGGAGGCGGTATGCATCTACCCGGATTTTCTCGACACATTGGAACCGAAAGATTTGGTTTCAGGTATATACGAGATGGCGAAGACTTTACTTCTTTGTGACAAGTCTGCATTTGATAGATTAGTTAGACTTGCTTCCGGTTGTGTGAAGATTCCTTTGAAGGAGATAGCGACGTTTATACCTCAATGTGTTGATTTCAAGAAGAGTGTTGTCGAATCGGACCCCTGTGAAAAGTCAATTCGCAAGATTCTTAACCTCGGTCACACTTTCGGTCACGCAATAGAGAGTTATCTGAATGAAAAAGTCCAACCCATTCCTCACGGCATTGCCGTGGGCATAGGGCTGAAATGTGAACTCTATCTGTCGGTCAAGAAGCTTGGAATGAGTGAGAAAACATACGAGGACTATTGTCGGATGTTGCATTATCTGTGTGAGTTGCCAAAGTTCACTCTCAAGGATACCGAGGGCATCCTTTCATATATGCGACTGGATAAGAAAAACAGTGACTCATTGATTCTATGTGTTTTGCTGCAGGAAATAGGCGCCCCTGTCATCGATGTTGCCCTCGACGAAAACGAGATCCGCGACGCGCTGCTAAAATTCGGCAAGTTCTAACTGCGTAGCCACTTTGCCATTGCAATAACGCAAATATGGACACTCGTAAGGAGCCGAACATTGTTCGCCGGTTTCAACCGATGGCTCCATACCCTGCAAAACCTCTTTGAATCGCTCTACTTGCTTTGCTATCAGCGGTTCAGCCTCTTGCGCCTCGGGCAGCAGTTCCTCATAAATTGGATTGTCTTCACCATCATTATAGATGATTGAAAACGACGAAATATCAGCACAATGGCTGATAACATAATGTTGTATGCTGACATCGC
>JAGDCN010000037.1 GCA_017958525.1 Bacteroidales bacterium | reverse complement strand
TACTATATTGACCTTATCTCGGATTATTTCGAAAAAAACGTTATTGCCGACGATTTTCGCGACTTCGACCAAACAGTGGTCTATGGTCGCGAGACGGATATGGTGACGGTCATTAGCCTTGCCAAGCGTTACCCTATGATGTCGCCCGTGCAGTTGGTGCTGGTCAAGGAGGCACAGGATATCGCTAAGGACTGGGAACTGCTGGCCGACTATCTGGAGCATCCGCAGCCGCAGACAATACTGGTGTTCTGCTACCGCCACAAGAAAATGGACAAGCGCACCAGGACTTACAAGGCCATCAGCAGCAAAGGCGTGGTCTATGAAAAAGAACGTCTGCGCGACTATGAGGTGCCGGAATGGATTGCCCGCATCGTGGCTCAGCAGGGATACCAGATAACTCAGAAAGGAGCTGTGCTGATTGCCGAATCGTTGGGCAACGATTTGGGCAAAATTGCAAATGAACTGTCGAAGGTCTATATCTCGCTGCCAAAGGGGGCGGTCATCAACGAGGATGTTATTGAGACAAACATCGGCATCAGCAAGGACTATAATGTCTTTGAACTTCAGAACGCCATAGGCCGTCGCGATGTGGCACAGTGTATGCGCATCGTCAACCATTTTGCCGCCAACCCCAAGGAAAACCCTATCCAAATGATTTTGCCACTGCTGTACGGCTTTTTCATCAAAGTGATGCTGTTCCATCAGGAACCGGACAAAAAGAAGGCTATGTCGGTGATGAAGGTGAACTCTTACTTTATGAAGGACTACGAGACGGCGGCACGCAACTATACGCTTGGCAAACTTGCAAGTTGCATAGGCTACCTATACGATGCCGACCTGCGCTGCAAAGGTGTGCGCAGCAGCGGCAACGTTACCGACGGTGAGCTGCTGAAGGAACTGGTGTTTAAGATAACACACTGAAAAAGCGGAAAACGGAGACGAAAACTAAAAACAATGAAACTTAAATTATACATATTCTTCATATTACAAATCGCTTTAATAACGTCCCTTGCGGCTCAGAACACCATCAAGGGTGTGCTGCTCGATGACGAAAAGGGCGAGGCTATTCCGTTTGCTCAGGTCTTTCTGGACGGTACCAACCACTGGGGCTCAACCGATATCAACGGCTATTTCGTCATCAACAAAATCCCCGACGGCAGTTATACTGTCAAGGTAAAATATATTGGATATGAAGAGTATAGCGAACCTGTCACTCTCAAGCACCAGACCATTACCCGCAATATTCATCTGAAACGGATTAGTCATCAGCTGAAGGATGTGGTCATCACCGCCAACAAGGCCCGCGAACGTAAGATGCAGACGCAGGTGTCGGTCGAGAAAATCACAGCTTCGCAAATCCAGCAGATGCCCTCTATTGGAGGTCAGGCCGACTTGGCGCAGTATCTTCAGGTGCTGCCGGGTGTCAATTCGACAGGCGACCAGGGCGGCCAGCTCTATATCCGTGGTGGCTCGATGATTCAAAACCTTACACTGCTGGACGGTATGGTGGTCTATAACCCTTTCCACAGCATCGGCCTTTACTCTATTTTCGAGACGGATGTCATCCTCAATGCCGACGTCTTTACCGGCGGATTCGGTGCCGAATACGGCGGCCGCCTCTCGTCGGTCATTGACATCACCACCCGCGACGGCAACAAACGACACCATACAGGCAAGGTGGGCCTTAACACTTTCGGTGCAAACCTGGTGCTGGAAGGCCCGCTGAAAAGGGAGAAAAACGGCTCGACAGCAACGGTTACCTATCTGCTTACGGCAAAGAACTCATACCTGTCCAAGTCGTCGCAGCTGATTTATCCTTATATCGACGGCGGCCTGCCCTTCGATTTCTTCGATATCTACGGCAAAGTGTCGGTCAATTCGGGTCTGGGCAGCAAGATTAATTTCTTCGGTTTCAATTTCGACGACCGTGTCAACGGCTACCAGTCGCTGGCGGACTTCCACTGGCGCAACTATGGCGCCGGCGCCAATTTCGCCCTGATGACGGGCTCGTCGTCGTTGGTGGATGGTACCGTGGCCTATTCCAACTACAATATCACCCTCGATGACGGCAGCAACACACCGCGTTACAGTGGTGTGGGAGGATTTAATATGATATTGGGCATAAGTAATTTTTTTGGCGTCAATAAGTTGAAATACGGTATCAGCATAGAGGGCTACTCGACCAACTATCGCTACACCAATACCTACGGTGTGAACCGTGCACAGGATGAGAACTCAAGTTCCTTCTCGGCCTATGCCACATACAATGCCCATCTCGGCAAATGGCTCCTCGATCCGGGTGTGCGTTTCGTCTTTTATGCCTCGATGTCGGAACCGAGCTTTGAACCGCGCCTGGCGGCGAAATACAACCTCAGCGATAAGTTCCGCTTCAAACTGGCCACGGGTCTCTACAGCCAGACATTGCTCGACGCCCGCTCGGACCACGATATCGTCAACCTCTTCACAGGTTTCCTTACTGGATCGGGTCAGCTGAACATCCCTTCACGCTACAACGGAGAACCTGTTGAGAGCTGCCTGCAGAAGGCTCAGCATATCGTCGCCGGTGTTGAGTATGACCCCATCGAACACCTGACACTCAACGCTGAATTCTATTACAAGAATTTCAGTCAGTTGCTGGGCATCAACCACAACCAACTCTACGACCGCAGCGATCCGGCTTACACCAGCGGAGGCATCTACGAGAAACCGCAGTATTTTATGACTGATTTCATCATTGAGAAAGGTCACGCCACGGGCTTGGATATCAGCGCCTGCTACGATCTGGAACGCTTGTATCTGTGGGCTACCTACTCGATGGCTTTTGTCAAACGCACCGACGAAGTGCAGACCTACTATCCTCATTACGACCGCAGGCATACCGTCAACCTGCTGGCGACATACGCCCTGGGCGAGGATCGCCAATGGGAACTCAGCGGCCGATGGAGTTTCGGCAGCGGATTCCCCTATACGCAGACGGCTGGGTTGTATGAGAACCTTGTCTTTGGCGACGGCATCAGGACTGACTATACGCAGGAAAATGGTCAGATGGGTGTTTTTTATGACGACATCTATGCCGGTCGCCTGCCGGCCTACCACCGACTGGACCTCGGCGTGAAACGCAAATTCTCCATCGGACGTCGCGGCCTGCTGGAGTTGTCGCTCAGCGTCACCAACGCCTATAACCGCAACAATATCTTTTATTTCGACCGTGTCAGCTTTGACCGCGTCAACCAGCTGCCATTCCTCGCCTGCCTCGGCGCAAACTTCACCTTTTGAACGGAGAACGGAGAGAGGAAAACGGAGAGCGGAAACAACCCCTCCGGGGTAATGGATGATATTCGGATGATTCTATTGAAAGAAAACCCATCCGGGGTAATGGATGTATTCGGATTATTCTATTAAACGAAAACCCCTCCTGGGTAATGGATGATTTCGGATGATTCTATTGAAAGAAAACTCCTCCGGGGTAATGGATATATTCGGATTATTCTATTAAACGAAAACCCCTCCGGGGTAATGGATGTATTCGGATGATTCTATTAAAAGGAAACCCCGAAGGGGTTTTTCTTTGAAAACTTATTTTAGAAGGTTGCGTTAGGGAATTTTAACACGAAATGTTAATTTTTAACATTTCGTGTTGCTTTTTTGGC
>JAGDCN010000036.1 GCA_017958525.1 Bacteroidales bacterium | reverse complement strand
TTCATTCAATCACCTTGCCGGTTTTGTCGATGGTGTGCCAAGCGTATCTATTGCCAAACAATCCGACTTTACCCTGTACTTTAGCTTTGCCGTTTATGAAGCTCTTAGCAGAATCCCACGTGCAGGGGATAATCACCTTGCCGGTCTTGTCGATAAAGCCCCATTTGCCGCGGGAATCCTTAACCTTTGCTAGGCCTTCGTTGAAGGCCCAAGCGTCTTTCCACGTACAGGGAATGACCACCTTGTCGGTCTTGTCAATATAACCAGATTTGCCGTTGGAGTCTTGAACCGCGGCTAGGCCTTCGGAGAACCACCCAGTCCATTCCCACGTGCAAGGGATAATCACATTACCGGTCTTGTCAATGTATCCCCACTTGCCGTTGGAATCCTTAACCTTTGCCAGACCTTCGTTGAAGGCCCAAGCGGATTCCCACTTGCAGGGTATGACCAACTTGCCAGTTTTGTCGATAAAGCCCCATTTGCCGTTGGAATCTTGAACATCAGCCAGGCCTTCGTAGAACCTCCCAGTCCTTTCCCACGTGCAGGGGATGATCACCTTGCCAGTTTTGTCTTTAAATCCATATTTTCCGTTGGAATCCCTAAAATCCATCAACATCAATTCATCCAGTCTTGCCAGGCGTTTTTCAAGTTCCTGAAGCGGGGTTTTGGAAGGGGGTGGCGTTGGTTGTGGCTTTTGGTTGGGTGCTGGTTGGGGTTTGGGTTTTGGAGGTTCGGGTTGCGGCTTTGTAGGTTCTTCAATATTGAGCCATTTGCGAAGGTCGCGCAGCAGGATATTCCACTGGTCGGGGTTACGTGAGTCAATGTTGTTGCGTGTGCCGTAGATGAGCTTGAAGATGTTCTTGAGCGGAGCGTCGTCGAGCTTGACAAGCACCACGTGTTTGTTCTCGCTGTGGGCGTAGTCGAGTTCGCGGACGGTCCAGTCGTTTTCGTAGTCAATGCCCAGATGTGCCGACGAGTGCATAAAAAGCACCACATCGGCGCGGTCGATAGCGGTGCATATTTTGGATGCAAACTGTGCCGAAGTCTCGATTCTGTCGAGGGCCACCCAGCATTTTACGCCGAGCTCCTTTTCTATTCTGGCGATAAGGGCGAAGACCGGGTCTTTGTTTACTCGCTTGTAACTGATGAAGATACGTTCGTTGGCCATAGTGGAATAATGATGGATTCAGATATGCAAATATACGAAATGTTTTTGATTTCGATATTTGGTACGCAGGTGAGACGCCTGCGTACCAATAAAAAAAGGATGCCTTTGCGGGCATCCTTTTTTATTGTGTGTGCTTGCTGTTTAGGCACCGATTTTAGCCTTGTAGGCAGCGGCGTCGAGCAGAGCGTCGATATCGGCAGCGTTGGCAGGTTTGAACTTGATGATCCAGCCTTCGCCATAAGGATCGTTGTTGATGGAGGAAGCATCCTCGAGGGCAGCGTTGAACTCGATAACCTCGCCGGTGCAGGGCATCAGCAGGTCGGCAACGGTCTTGACGGCCTCGATAGAACCGAAAGCTTCACCAGCCTCGACAGTGTCGCCCTCGCAGTCAACATCGACAAAAACGATGTCGCCCAGCTCGTGCTGTGCGTAGTCGGTAATACCAACAACAGCGATGTCACCTTCCATTCTTACCCATTCATCATCCTGGGTGTACTTCAAATTTTCGGGAATATTCATAATTTGCAGTTTTAAAAATGTTTATTAATTTAATTATATAATTATTTTTCAATAAAATATACGGCGTAAGATAAAAAACGTCATTATTTTTTCGAAATTCAAAATTACACTTTTTTGGCAGTATGACAAAATTTTTTTTGGAAGTCAGATTTTTTTTCTATCTTTGCGAATCGAAAGAGCGACTGAAAAAACGTGACTCTTTTATACAAAAATCTTATTCTCAAAAAGTTAATTATTTTTTATTTCCATATACTGATTGGAAAAAATCAAATTAATTTTGATTTCCACAGCATTTAAATTCTATAAATGTACAATATTTCAGAACTCTCAGCAAAGGCCCACATTGAATTGATAGGCATTGCTAAAGAACTAGGAGTGCACCGTGCCGATCGACTGGATGCCAAAGATTTGATATACCGGATTCTCGATGCACAAGCTCAAACCCCTTCCGAAAACAAGTCAGCTGCTGACGACGAGCCTCGTCAGCGTATGCGTCACGCTCGTGTGAAACCGTTGCCAGTGGCCGAATCGAATGCAAAAAACTATAAGGCTCACAAGGAGAAGGCTGCCCGTATGGCTAAAGCAGAAGCAAAACGGCAGCAGTCGTCTGCAACGGTTGTGCCGAATGCACCGGCAGGTCCCGTCGAGGACAAATACGAATCAGAGTTTGATTTAAATATCAGCGATTTGGAAATTCCGGTTGTTCCCACTGTTCCCGAAGTTGCCAATCCGCGCGACTATATGCTGCGACGCAACGAAGAGC
Organism: Bacteroidales bacterium; assembly: GCA_017958525.1. Classification (GTDB taxonomy): domain Bacteria; phylum Bacteroidota; class Bacteroidia; order Bacteroidales; family P3; genus Colimorpha. The sequence continues at coordinate 23,459 of JAGDCN010000036.1, read as the reverse complement.
GGAGAACGGAGGGCGGGAATGCAGAAGGCTTGTCGGCACAGAACGAGGAAGTGAAAACGGAGAATGTTGCCGCCGAAACGCCGGTACAGCCCAAACGCCGTCGCGGTCGTCCTTCGCGCAAGGAGAAAGATGCACAGGCAGAGGCGAAAACAGACAACGGAGAGGTGAGGACGGAGAACACAGGCGCAGACGTCTCGTCCGCCCAGAGTGTAGAGGCGAAGGCAGAGAATGCTAATTCTGTTGCTGCCGACGATCAGCAGGCTGGCAAACGTCGTGGTCGCAAGTCGAAAAAGTCCAAGCAACAGGAACTGGCTTTTGCCGACGAGCAGACTACTAACGACAGTCAGGCACAGCTTGAAGTGTTGCCGACAGTGGATGCCAGTACTTCCGCGGATAGTCAGGAGAATAAAGCCGAGACGCCGGCTGCATCCATCACGGAACATCAGCAGCGCCAGGATAACCAAACCCAGTACGGCGACAACCGCCGACAGGATCAGCGCCAGAATTTCCAGCACAAGCAGAAAAACAACAACCAGAATGACCGAGCCAACCGCCGTCAGGAGTTTCCCTTCGAACTCGAAGGCTTTGTCGAGGCCGAAGGTGTGCTTGAACTGTCGCCCGACGGATTCGGCTTTTTGCGTTCGTCGGATTACAACTATTTGTCATCGCCGGACGATATCTATCTTTCGCAACAGCAGATCAAAAACTATGGCTTGAAGGCTGGTGACACGGTGCGCTGCACCATACGTCCTCCGCGCGATGTGGAGAAGTACTTTCCAATGGTGAAGATTCTGAAAATCAACGGTCGCAATCCAGAGGAAATCCGTGACCGTGTGCCGTTCGAGAGTTTGACACCGCTTTTCCCACAGGAGAAATTCCAGCTGACGGGTCATCCGCAGGAGACCCTTTCGACGCGCATTATCGACCTTTTCACACCTATCGGAAAGGGTCAGCGCGGTCTTATCGTGGCGCAACCCAAGACGGGTAAAACCACCCTTTTGAAAGAGATAGCCAACGCTATTGCCTATAATCACCCCGATGTGTATCTGATGGTGCTGCTGATTGACGAGCGTCCCGAAGAGGTGACCGATATGCAGCGCAGCGTCAATGCCGAAGTGATTGCATCAACATTTGACGAACCGGCTGAACGTCACGTGCGTATCGCCAACATCGTTCTTGAAAAGGCCAAACGTATGACCGAATGCGGTCACGATGTGGTCATTGTGCTTGACTCCATCACACGCCTGGCGCGTGCCTACAATACAGTCCAACCTGCCAGCGGCAAGGTGCTTTCGGGTGGTGTGGAAGCCAATGCCCTTCAGAAACCCAAACGTTTCTTCGGTGCTGCACGCAAGATTGAAAACGGCGGTTCGCTGACAATCATCGCCACTGCCCTTACCGAGACAGGCTCGAAGATGGATGATGTTATCTTTGAGGAATTTAAAGGTACCGGCAATATGGAGTTGCAACTTGATCGCCGATTGGCCAACAAGCGTATCTGGCCCGCCATCGACATCGTCAGCTCTTCGACACGCCGCGACGACCTGCTGGTTAAACAGGATGTTCTGTCACGAATGCTCGTGCTGCGCAACCAGCTGACCGACCTCAACCCCGTCGAGGCAATGGAGATGCTGAAACGTTTTATGGTCAACACCAAAAACAACGAGGAATTTATCTTTTCTATGGACAAGTAGGGGAGCGGAGAACGGAGAATGTTTATTCTAAGGTTAAGGTTAATGTTAAAGTAAGAGTTAAGGTCAAAGTTAAAGTATAATCAAATGAAACGTGGTTTTGGAAGTGACAACCATTCGGGCGTAAGTCCCGAAGTATTGCAGGCTATTGCCGATGCCAACAGCGAACACGCATTGGCCTATGGCGACGATGAATACTGTGCCCGCACCGCGCAACTGTTCAAACAGACCTTCGGTCAGCAGGCCAGCGTCTATTTTGTCTTCAACGGCACCGGAGCCAACGTGTTGAATATCGATGCGATGTGCCGCTCGCATAATGCTGTGGTGTGTGCCGACACGGCCCATATCAATGTTGATGAATGCGGGGCTCCGCAGCGCATCGTTGGTTGCAAACTTCTGACCGTTGCCACGCCCGACGGAAAGCTGACTCCCGAACTGGTGCGTACGCAGCTGCACGGTTTCGGCTTCGAGCACCACAGCCAGCCACGAGCCATCTCCATCACGCAAAGCACCGAATTGGGTACACTCTACACCATTGAAGAGATCCGTGCCCTTGCCGATCTGGCACACAGCTACGATATGTACCTTCACATCGACGGTGCCCGTCTGGCTAATGCTGCCGTTGCGCTGGGCTGCACCTTCAAGGAGATGACTACCGATGCCGGCGTCGATTGCCTTTCGTTCGGCGGCACAAAGAATGGCCTGCTGATGGGCGAGTCGGCGGTGATACTCAACCCCGCCCTCGATGTCGAACTGAAATACCGTCGCAAGCAGATGGGACAGCTCTGCTCGAAGATGCGCTTTGTCGCCGTTCAGTTTGAGACTTACCTTCGCGAAACGCCGGGCGAGAAACCCCTCTGGCGTCGCAATGCCGAGCACAGCAACCGTATGGCGCAGCTGTTGCTGAATGAATTGAAAACCAGCCTGCCGCAGGTCAAGGTTATGTACCCCGTCCAGGTCAACAGTGTCTTTGCCGACCTGCCGCGTCCTGTCTGGACGGCGTTGCAGCAGGAGTGCTTCTTCTACGACTGGTCCGAGAGCGGTATAGATCCCAAGTCTGGTGCCCCCACCGACGTTGTCCGCTGGATGTGCTCGTTCGACACGACCGAGGAGGACATCCACCTTTTTGTCAACGCCCTGAAACGCCACCTCGTATAACGTTCGCAGCCTAAAGCTTATACTTATGGAGACCTCTACAAACACACCGTAGGGGTCTTCTTTTATTAGTTAAATTTTGAATTCAAGAATCTAACACCGTTAGGGTTTTCGTTCATAGAAGATTTCTTGCATTTTTAGGTCTTATTTCACGAAAAAAAGACCCTATCCATCCCTGCGAAAATCAACTTATTTTTTTACAGAAATTATTGTCTTATAATCTCTTGCAAAATTTTTCCGAAAAATTCAAAACAGGCAAAAATGTGCCCCAAATGCCCCTTTCTAAACCACTCATTCACAGGACCATCTTCTTATCAAATTTTACCCAAATTCTTTTCAAATTTTACTCAAATTCTACTTCAGTAGAACATAATAAGAAATTCATCAGTTTTTCGTCAGTTTTTGCCATTTTTCTTTTTATAGGAAGTCACCTTCAGCAAGTATAGATGAACAAACCGGCAGAATTCTCTGTGTAGTGGACTATGTATGCGGCCAGGCATCCTGCTGCGTTTGCAATGAGAATGGCTATGAGGGGGCGTTTGCTGTCAGCAAAGCGGGTTTTCAGTACGAGCAGCATTACACAAATGTATTCGAAGGCAAAAAACAATCCGGGAACTCCGTGAAATATTGTCAATTTTAAATGTAAATGATCCACACCTTCATTTAATATTTCTTGTCCTGCTGTTATTGACTCGTTCCAATTGTAGTGTCCAGATCCGAACCATATTTGTAAGCCAATGATAATGATGGTGAAGAAAATATATAGAATGTATTTCAACCATTTAGGCTTTGAAAGGGCAATAGCTATGGATGCAATCAGAATGGGTGCAAGTCTCCATAGGAGTTCTTCCCATATCACACTTAAGAACATTACTAGATATTCTAGTCTGAATTCCTGCCCAATGCAGCCGCATTCATTAAAAAACCATTTACAAGCGAAATATTTCCAAAGGATGCAGACAACTGTCACAAGTACGGTGATAAGGGCGATGCCCCACCACATAACGTTTTTTTTTGTTTTCATTTTTTGTTGATATGTTGTTATTAGCGCTTTCCGTTCTCCGTTTGTTCAGTCCTGTTGGTGGAGGGTTATGCGGAAGACGGAGCCTTGTCCTGGGACGGAATATTTGAGGGCGATGCGGCCGTTGTGGTATTCCTGTATGATGCGGCGTGCCAGCGAGAGACCAAGGCCCCAGCCGCGCTGTTTGGTGGAATAGCCTGACTCAAAGATGTATTTCTGCTGCGAGGCGGGTATGCCCTTGCCTGTGTCGCTGAGGTCGATCTGTATGTTTTTGCCTTCGAGGGTGAGGATGGTGGTGAAGGTGCCCTTGCCTTCCATTGCATCAATGGCGTTTTTGCATATGTTTTCGATGACCCACTCAAAGAGGTAGCGGTTGAGGGGGGCCATTACGGGGCGGTCGGGGAGGGTGGTGATAAACTGGACCTTGCGGGGGCTTCGCTTTTCCATATAGCTTATTGTGTGGCGTATGACTTCGCATACGTCTTCAGATTTCAGTTCAGGTACGCTGCCAATTTTTGAGAAGCGGCGCGCGATGGTGTCGAGTCGGTCGATGTCTTTGCGTATTTCGCTGAGGTAGGGTTCTTCAAGGGTTTTGCCTTCCAGATAGTCGGCCCATCCGCTGAGTGACGATATTGGCGTTCCAAGCTGATGTGCTGTTTCTTTTGCCATACCGATCCAGACGCGGTTTTCCTCTTCACTGCGGGCGGTGCGGAATAGGTTGTAGGAGATGAGCAGCAGTACAAGGGCGAGGAAGAGGTAGATGAGCGGTATGATGCGCAGCAGTTTGAGCATCGGTGTGGGCTGGTAATAGACGTAGGCTGTCTGGTTGTTGGCCAGCCGAAGTGTGATGGGTTGGTTTTCGTCGGCCATTCGGTCGAGGCTGGCTTTGAGTTTGTCTGGGTTGTCGAAGTCGTGTGGGTTGATGTTGCCCGAACCGAGGATGTTGCGTCGTGTGCTATCGACGACGATGACGGGGACGAAGACGCTGTTGTTTGTGACTTCGGAAAGGAATGAGCGGTTGAGGTTGTCGAGGGCGGCACGCATATCGGTGTAAATCTGCGATTCGCGGTAGATGAGGGTGAGCGGGATTCCCCAGACGGTGTAGTGGAACGGTGGGTTGTCGCTGAAGGCGTTAATCATTTCAGCGGTGACTTTGGTGCCTATTAGTTGTCCATCTTCGCGTGCTGTAGGTTTGATGTTGCCGCAACTGGTGATAACAGAGTCGCGGTTGAGGATCATAAAAGGTGTGCGACTGCTATCGACGATATAGGAAACGTAGGAAAGATAGAACTCGGCATCCGAGCCTAAGTCTTTGTTGTTGAAGGATTGAAGCACGTCGATGTAAAGTTTCACTTTACGACGTTCGTCGATGGCGACTTCATTGAAAAAGGTCTCGGTTGAGGTCATCAACTCGGCTTTCTGGCTGATGGCACTGGCCCAGATACGCACTTTTTCTTCTTCCGATTTGCGTATCTGCTGTGCAAAGGTGTTGATGATCCACAACGCCGCCATTCCGAGGATAAGGGTGATGGACAATATGACCCATTTGCCTTTGCGTGGTTTCTTGAATTTTGATTTCTGGTTTTTTAATTGAGAGCTCATTCCTGGCGTGTTGTTTTGGCTGGGTCTATGTGCGAAATATAGGTTGCCGGTATTAGTAATGCAGCGCTGGCGACGATAAAGGTACCTGCGCTTACAAGGATAAATATCAGCGGATTGGCATCGATGGGAACGAATGTCATCGAATAGCTTTCGCTGTCGAGACGAATGATGTGGAATTGTTGTTGCATAAGGCAGAATGCGATGGCGATAATGTTGCCGACAAAGATGCCTTTGCCCACTATGGAGATGGCTTTGAGAATGAAAATGCGCCGAATGGAACTATTAGTGCTGCCCAGGGTTTTGAGTAGGCCGATCATCGATGTTTTTTCGAAAATCATTATAAGCAAGGCTGATACCACAGAGGCGGAGCATACGACAGCCATAATAATGAGAATCAAAGCAATGTTGGAATTGAGCAGTTGTAGCCAGGCGAACATTGAAGGTTGCTCTTCGACAATGGAGGTCACGGCGAGGTCGCTTCGTGTAACGCTTTTGACATCATTAAGAGCTTGGTCAAGATGTTTGAAATTGTTGATTATCACCTCGTAGGAAGTTGCTGCTGATGTGTCCCAGCGGTTGATGGTGCGCAGCTGGCTGATGTTGCCTATGATGTAGTGGTCGTCAAATTCGCTGAGGTCGGTATTGTAGATGCCCACTATGCGGAAGGCCCTTGGGCGGTAGGTGTTGCCTGCCCAGAAGTATGTGCGAGCCTTGTCGCCAGTGTCGAGATGCATTTTTTGTGCCAGTCTTTGCGAGATGATGATTTCGTTGGCGGCCGAGCTGTCGAAGGTGTTGGCAAAGTGTCCGCGTATGAGGTTTGAGGCGAAGAATGATGTGTCAAAAGTCCGGTCAACACCTTTGAAGACAATACCTTGTATTTGGTCGTCGGTTTTAAGCATACCGCCTTTGTTGGCAACAGGTTGAATGTGGTCGATTAGAGGTAGCGCCGCCACTTTGTGCACTTGTTCGTCAGTCATTGTGACGACGGCTTCGTCGTAGTCGTTTACATAGGCGTAGCTACGGATGTTGATGTGAGCTCCAAAACCAATGACTTTGTTGGTGATTTCGTGTTGGAATCCACGCAAGATGCAAATGGCCATAATCATCACTACCACACCAAGAGCGATGGTGTAGGTGGCGATATTGACCAACGGACGCGAGAAATTGTTCTTGTCGCGCTGCAGGAATCGGCGTGCTATGAGGCGCTCGTATGACAAAAAAAGGAAGTTAAAAAAAGAGAGTTGAGATTTTTGCTGCCACAGCGAAATCCCAACTCTCAACTTTTAAAATGCCAGTGCGATATTTATGAAGTCGTCTGCGTTGAGGGAGGCACCACCGATAAGGCCGCCATCAACATCGGGGTTGGCGAAGAGCTCCTTGGCGTTGGAGGGTTTGCAGCTGCCGCCATAGAGGATGCTTGTTTCGTCGGCAACCTCTTTGCCATATTTCTCGGCGATGAGGCCACGAATGAAGGCGTGGATTTCCTGTGCCTGTTCAGGTGTGGCGGTTTTGCCGGTACCGATGGCCCATACGGGTTCGTATGCGATGATGATATTGCCGAACTGTTCGGGAGTGAGGTGGAAGAGACCGTCGGTGATTTGACGTTTCACCACGTCGAACTGTTTGCCGGCTTCACGCTCTTCAAGAACTTCGCCACAGCATACGATGGGGCGAATGTCGTGGGCCAGCAGTTGATTGACCTTGCGGGCGATGATGGCGTCGGTTTCGCCATAGTAGGCGCGTCGCTCACTGTGTCCGACGATACAGTAGGGGATTTCCATCGACTCAAGCATTTCGGCGCTGACTTCACCAGTATAGGCACCCTTCTCATTGTCGTTGACATTCTGAGCACCAACTTCGAAATAGGAGTCGTTGCTGTAGTCGCTGCACATTTCGAGGTATGGGAACGGTGGGCAGAGAATCATCAGTGTGTTCTCGCCGAGTTCTTTTTCTTCGAGTTGTGTCATAATGCCTTCAACGAGCTCGTCAGCTTCGTCGAATTTCTTGTTCATTTTCCAGTTTCCTGCTACAATGTTTTTTCTCATAATGATATGTTTTGTGTTGAAATGTTTTGTGTTGATATGTTTATTTGTGTCACATTCTTCATTCCCTATTTGGTGAGGGGGCCGCTATGTTGCGGGGGGTGTATGACCGTTTATTTTATTTTAGCTCTTTTGATGCCTTCGAGTTGCCATTTTGATGGTCCGCGATTTGCCTGTTCGGGGTGTTTCTTCTCGTATTTTTCAATGAACGGTAACACGTTTTTTGTTGTAAGTGTCTTGTTCATAATGATTTGACGGTCGGCATTAAGTATTATCATTGTCGGTGCGCCGTGCACGTTGTAGGCCTCTTGGTAGTCGATATTGACATTAGGTCCGCCAACATTGATGAATGGCAGTTTATGTTTGCGCACGTAGCCTTTCCATTTTTCCACATCGCTTTCATAGCCAACGGCATAGACTTCGAAAATTTTGTTGTTGGCTTTAGTCAGCGAGTCGTAGAGCACTATGAGTTCGGCAGTCTGCTTCTTGCAATGGTTGCAGTCGGGATCCCAGAACCAGAGCATCACGTATTTTTGTGGAAGTGCGTGTGATGAAATCCAGTCTTTGGGATCGTTTGACTGGTTGGTATCAGCCATTATAAGTTCCTGACCCATAGCACCTATGAGCGATTGACTAAGGAATTCTACAGTTTGTCGTTTGTTGAAGATTTCGGCCTTTGAGGCCCAGGTGCATTTGCCTGTAAAGTAGTAGTCGTTGACCAGATTGACAAAGACTTGGTCCCATCCGATATTTTTTGTGCTTCGTTCGTATTTGGGCAGGATGAAGTCCATAAAATAACGGAGCATTGTGCTGTCGTTTTGCACTTTATTCAGAACAATCTTGGCATATTTTGTGATGGTGTCGGCATCTTGATAATAGAGTATATTAAAGAAATAGAGGTTCATTTTGTCGAAGAGTTGTGGCGTGTAGATGAGTGAGTGGTCGGAGAGATCGACATTGTCCCAGTAGTGTTCGCGGAAGTATCGTGCCTGCCAGTCGCGCAGGTTGGTGTCGGCGCTGCCGGCGGGGATTTTGTCAGGCACGTCAGTGGTGCTTAATATCTTGATACACTGAGTGAACCGATATTGCGCGTTTTGTTCCAGATATTTGGTTTCGAATGACTTCATTTCTTTGTTGAGAGCATCCTTTTTTGCTTTGTCGCCGTTGTTGGCTTTGGATTGTTCGCGAGCCCAGTCAAGTTTGGCCAGATACTGGTACATCAAGGTGTTGGCTTTCGAGCCGGTAACTTTCATCCCCGCGTTGGAATAGTTTTCGTCGAAGGCGATGGTGAAGGTGCGGCTGTCGTCGATGACGAAGTCGAACATTTTGGTTTTCTTGTCTTTAAGCAGGACATATATACCGGTGTCGATTTTTTTCTTGCCTGAGAAAACGAGGGTTCCGTTGGCTGCTGTGGCGGAGTCGAGGACTTTGAATTCATCGCGGAAATGCTGTCCGAGATAAATTTTACCGTCGGCTAACGAGGAAGAGGTGAAAGTTAGCTTGTAACCCTGCGCCTGTGTAATTGAATATTGAATATTGAATATTGAAAATATTGCAGTTGCAATTATTATTCTTGTTGTGAGTTTCATTTTTTGGTTGATATGTTTTTGGTTTAAAGGGTTTGATGTTGTGATTGTTATAAAAGGTTTTGTATTCTTCATCCCATCTTAGAGAGGGGTGCCGCAAAGCGGTAGGGTGTGTGTATTTCAGTTTTCCTTTTTTTTGTTGATTATCGTTTTATTTTATTGCTAATTCAGCAACAAGTATAACGGCGAACTTGTTAAAAAAATTGTCCAGATGATAAGGAGAATTTTTCTTCGTCAGTTGATAGGCTGCTGCCACGCCCATATCCAAAACGCCCCAATGCAGCAGTTGGTCTATTCCTATGCCAGGTTCGAGCAGTCCTGCGTAGGGTGCTGTTATGGAAATATTCACCTGGTTGTCCTGCTGTGTGTAAGCTAAGGTGACGATTTTGGTTCCATTGACAACATCTTTGCCGTAAAGGAATCCCCACATCGTGTTGAGTTGAACAAAGGGGTGCGGACTGGAAAGTGTTGATTTCCAAAGGCTGAAGCCTGTCGTGTAGCGTATGCAGACCAATGCAAATGCATCGGCCATAAAGGTGTTTGGTCTGACGGTGAGGAAAGTGTTGTTGAAGTAGTATCTGCCACCGCCGGTACCACCAAGGTCGAAACGACGCGAAAGAGGAGCGTTGTCAGAGACAATTCCGGCTTGTGCAAATAAAGAAAGGCGGGCGCCTTTGTCGTTCAGTGTGATAGGGTTGCTGTACTGCGCCAGAAAGCGTAGATAGTGTATTCCAGGCAGGAAGTTATATAAGTGTGCGTTTTTGTCCTCGCGCCTTAAATCGGTCAATAGTCCGAACTTCCAGTGGTTTCCCCAATAGAGGTCGATGCCGATTTCATTGTAAGTGTCGTAGCGTAAATTGTATGTGTCTTCGATGGCGGGGAAGATCAGGCCAGTGGCGTCGAAGAGGTAACGTTCACGCGAATAGTTGTAGTCCAGCCATATAACTCCGGGTCCAGGGATGTCGAACAAGGCATTTGCTGCGATGCGGTCTGTGCCGCAATAGTGCGAACTGAAGTACGAGCTGTTGTTGCTGGTGTTCAAGATGTTGTATTCGTCGAAGCTGTGCGAGCCCACGCGCAACAAGTCGTGCTGGTAGCAAACTGACATACGGCGGAAGATGTTGCGGGGAAAGCTAAGTCCTGCCGATGCACCGTATTTCCAGGCTTTGTCGCCAGTGCCGTAGCCAGCATAGACGTGGGCGAAGAAAGAGTTCTGGAACTGAGTTCCGTAACGTGTGTCGTATTTGAGCGGTGTGGAGAGGTATAGTCCGGCACCCCACCGGTTGTGTTCATAGATGTTGTAGCTGTAGAGATAGTTCAGATCCATTCCGAAGTCGGTGTGGTTCCAGACGTGGGTAAAACGTATGGTTTGTCCCGCCACACTGCCGCAAACGAGCAAGGATAATAAGTATAACGATGTTATTATTAGTTTTTTAAATCCAGTCATCGGTTGTCTTTTGCAAAGTACAAAAATAGACTTTTTTTTGGAAAGAAAAAAAGATTTGTTGCAATGCGGATTTTTTTTTATTTTTGCAATTTCAACTTGCTTTGTTCCAATGGTTCAAAGTGTTGAAATTTATTATTTTAGGTTATTAATTAAATAAAAACATTAATATATGAATTACGATATCATCGTCATAGGCAGCGGTCCGGGAGGCTATGTGGCCGCAGTCAAAGCCGCACAGTGCGGAATGAAAACAGCTGTAGTAGAACGTGAAAACCTGGGTGGTATCTGCCTCAATTGGGGCTGTATCCCAACCAAAGCCCTTTTGAAATCGGCACAGGTGTTTAATTATATTAACCATTCAGCCAACTATGGTGTTGCTGCTCAGCCTGTTGAAGCTGATATCACAGCAATGGTACAGCGTTCGCGCGGAGTGGCTGAAACGATGAGTAAGGGCGTGCAGTTCCTGCTCAAGAAGAACGGTGTCGATGTCATAATGGGTATGGGTAAAGTGAAACCTGGTCGGCAAGTGGAAGTGACTGATGCTGAAGGTAATGTAACCGTATATGAAGCACAGCATATAATCATTGCCACAGGTGCCCGTAGCCGCAATCTGCCCAATTTGCCCCAAGACGGAAAGCATATCATTGGCTATCGCGAAGCTATGACGTTGCCATTCAAGCCGCAATCAATGGTTGTCGTTGGCAGTGGCGCTATTGGCAGCGAGTTTGCTTTCTTCTATCAAAGCATAGGAGTGCAGGTGACGCTGGTCGAGTTTATGCCCACCATATTACCCAACGAGGATGAAGACACATCGGCCAATGTGGCACGCAGCTTCAAGAAGATGGGTATGAAGGTGATGATGAGCGCATCGGTTGAGAAAGTTGATATTGAAGGCGACGTCTGCCACGTCCACATCAAGGACAAGAAGGGTGCCGAGGTTTTGGTAGATTGTGATGTCGTACTGTCGGCTGTCGGTGTTATCACAAACCTTGAGGGTATCGGTCTTGAAGAGTGCGGTATCACTGTTGAGCGTACCAAGATTGTCGTTGATGATTATTATAGAACCAATGTTCCTGGCTATTATGCCATCGGCGATGTTGTCCACGGTCCTGCTTTGGCTCACGTGGCCAGTGCTGAAGCTATATGCTGTGTCGAAAAGATTGCCGGTGGTGAGCCTGAGAAGGTGAATTACAATAATATACCCGGTTGCACATATACCACTCCCGAAGTGGCAAGCGTGGGTCTGACAGAGAAAAAGGCTATCGAAGCCGGCTATGAGGTGCTGGTTGGAAAGTTTTTCTTCAAAGCCAGCGGAAAAGCAACGGCAGCAGGTAACAACGACGGATTTGTCAAGGTGGTTATCGACAAAAAGACCGACCTGATTCTGGGAGCACACCTGTGCGGCGACAATGTCACCGAGATGATTGCAGGACTGGTAAGTGCACGCCAGAACGGTTTGACGGCAAAGCAGGTGGCAGCTTCTATCCATCCGCATCCAACGATGTCGGAGTCTATTATGGAAGCTATCGAAGCTGCATACGGCAAAGCAATACACGGATAAAAAACGCAATAGAATGCGTACCAAAATGCAATAAAAAATGAAACTGAAAAATATTTTCGCAAAGAGAATGACTGTTGCCGAGGGGTTGCGCCTGCCGGTATCGCGTCATTTCAGTTATTCCACTTTCGCCGTGCGCGGACGTTATGACAACAGTTCTAACCTTTCAGTGTTTGTTGTAGAAGGTGTTCCAGGTACGGGTTTCTTTGTTCGTAACAGCGAGAGTCACAGCTATCGCCGCTTCGTCAGTGCGGCCCAGAGGAAGAATGAGCAGAATTTTCTGACTCTTCTGTTGGGCAAAGAACCTAATTTTGATAAGGAATATAAACGCGCAAACGATGCCTACGATAAAGCCAAGAACGACCAAGAGCGCAAAATACTGTCAAGTTACCAGAATGTTATCAGCTTGGCACGTGACGAGGAGCAACTGCAGCGCATTGTGCGTGCCATCAAGGACAAGATGGGCAATCATCCCAATAAGTCGATGGTAAGTGTATTGTCGCACTACAAATCGAGCATTGCCAGCCTTGAGCGAGATGTATATTCGGCTCAGATTAACTATGGTAAGATATTGAACGAAGAGCAGTTGAAGGCGTGGGAGAAGGTAGTTGATGCATTTCATCTGCTTGTCGAATCGCGCCGTGTTTGGTCAGTGTTTCTCGACAATGGCAACCCGTCCTATCAGCAAGTTTTCTTTGATATGGGCGTATTCGACTACATCAAGTTGCCCGGCGACACACCAGTGATGCGCGACTATGATGGCATTCACTATTATTTGTATCCCGACGGAATGGTTGTCAGCCGCTCGTCGGTGGATTTTGATTTCCATCCGTGGAGCGAGATTGACATTGACTTCAGTGTTGTGGATATTTCTACCCTTGCCGTGCGTCCGCAATTCAATTCGCACAAGCGCAGCAAACACCGTGGAACCGCCACCGATGCACTCAGCACACTATATGGCACCACACGTGCTCAGGTGGTGGGCGAATTGCGCATCGCACAACTGGAGCGTCGTTTTTACGTGAACCATACTGGTCCGGCCGAGGATTTCGCAAAAGCGATAAAGGAATGGAAGGAAGTAATGCGTTAAACATTGAAGAAGCACCACACATACAAGTTCAACCCGCATACCCTCTCGTATGAGAAGGTGAAGACGTCGTTTGTCGATAAGCTGAAGAAGATTTCTTTTTCAATTGCTTTCGGCATTGTGCTTGGTGTGGTGCTGCTTGTCATAGGACTCCACGTTTTCGATTCGCCCAGGGAGCGTCAGTTGAAGCGCGAAATTGCTGTGATGGAGCGTCAGCTTACGAAGATAAGGGATGTTGTGAAGCGCAACGAGGCAGTGTTGTCCGACCTTGAAAACCGTGACAACAGTATCTACCGTACTTTGCTTGAGGCAGAACCTATCACAGAAGAGGAACGTGGCGTGGGTATGCTCGATCAGCAGTACTCGGAACTGGAAGGGTATGACCACAGTGACCTTATCATCAATACAACCAAAAGGATAGACGATTTCACCAAACGTCTGTATGTACAGTCGAAATCGTTTGACGAGGTTTATAAAATGGCCAGCACCAAGAAGGAACGTCAGGAGCATATTCCAGCCATTATGCCGATTGAGAAGAACCGGTGCAGTGTCATCTCAGGTTTCGGCACGCGCTACCATCCCATTCTGCACTATCGCCGGATGCATACAGGTGTGGATCTTTCGGCTAAAAAGGGGACACCGATTTACGCTACCGGAGATGGCACGATTGAGGTGGCTGGCCGCGGTGATGCCACATTGAGTGGATATGGAGTTGCTGTGCTTGTCAACCACGGATATGGTTACAAGACGCTGTACGGTCATATGGCCGATGTGAAGGTGCGCCGTGGTCAGAAGGTGAAACGAGGCGAACTGATAGGTCACGTGGGTTCTACGGGACTTGCTTCAGGTCCGCATTGTCACTATGAAGTGTGGTTGAATGGCAAGAAAGTCAATCCTGTCTATTATTTCTATAACGACCTCACGCCCAGCGAATACGAGCAGGTTATCGAGGCAGCAAACCAGGAGAACCAATGCCTGTCATAATAGATTCCAATGCCGGCTTTTGCTTTGGAGTGGTTAAAGCCATAGATGCAGCTGAGCAACAGCTTAGCAAGATGCATCAACTATATTGTCTGGGTGACATTGTACACAATAACGAGGAGGTGCAGCGTCTGGCGCAGCAGGGTTTGTGTGTCATCGACCACGAGCAGATGGCATCGTTGGAACAGAAAAACGAAAAGACGGTTTTGATTCGTGCCCACGGAGAACCGCCATCGACCTACGAGATGGCACGTCAGCGTGGCATAACCCTGATAGATGCCACTTGTCCCATAGTGCTTGCTTTGCAGAAGCGCATACGCGAAGGCTATGAGCAGATGGCGACAGTGGGAGGTCAGGTGGCCATTTTCGGCAAGAAAGGTCACGCCGAGGTAGTAGGGCTGAACGGGCAAACAGGCAATACGGCAATAATCATCTCGAATCCAGACGATATAGATGGTATAGATATCCGCAGGCCATTGCGCCTATATTCGCAGACAACGATGAGTCGTGAGGATTATAATGGTTTGATTGCCAATATTGAAAGGCGAATTAACGAAAACCAAAACGAAAAGCAAAAGGCCGACTTTATAGCATATAACACCATCTGCAGCCGTGTGGCGAACCGTGCGACACAGCTTGAGGAGTTTGCGCGAAGTGTCGATTTGGTCTTCTTTGTGTCGGGAGTCAACTCTTCGAACGGGCACTATCTATATGAGTATTGCCGCAAGGTACAGCCGAATACGAGGATGATTTCGTCGCCCGATGAAATTGAGTCTTCGTGGATTGGCAATGCGATACGTATTGGAATAACCGGAGCCACATCGACGCCGCGTTGGCTGATGGAGCAAGTGAAAGTTAAGGTGGAAGGGATGAGTTAAATTGAAAATTGAGAATTGAAAATTATTTCGAATTGAAAATTGACTCCAAGAAGTTGAATTATGTATATATCTCGACTGTTGCTATCGAATTTTAAGAATTATACCGACCTTGATGTGACGTTTTCCAACAATGTCAATTGCTTGGTTGGCAACAATGGGGTGGGTAAGACCAACCTGCTTGATGCACTTTATTATCTATCGTTTTGCAAGAGTTATTTCAATCCCATTGATAGTCAGAATATACGCGGTGATGCTGATTTTTTTGCCATCCACGGACATTATTATGTTGATGAACCGGGAGAGAAAGAGGAGGTTACCGTCTCGTGCACACTGCAGCGAGGTCAGCCGAAGAGGGTGAAATTCAACAAGAAAGCTTGTGCGACAATGGCAGAACATATAGGTCGCATACCATTGGTCATCGTCACACCGTCTGACCAGAACCTGATACTGGGAGGCAGCGAGGTGCGTCGCAAATTCATTGACGGCATCATATCACAGACCGACCGAGGCTATCTTCAAAATCTGGTTGCCTATCAGAAAGCTGTTGACCAACGGAACCGTCTGTTGAAACAATTCTATGAGAATCAGTATTTCGAAACAGATGCCATCTCGATATGGGATGAACAATTGGTGCGCTATGGATGTCCGTTGGTGGCGGCACGTCGGCAGTTTATGAGCGACTTTATGCCGCTTTTTGAGGAGTATTATCTGCTTATCCATCCCGATGCGAAGGAGGCAGAGAAACCGGGCATTGAATATATCACACAGTTAGAGAGTTCGTCGGAGGATTTTGCCCACCAACTGATAGAGGCTCAGCGTAGAGATGCCCATCAGCAATATACAACAGTGGGACCGCATAAGGACGAGCTGGAGTTTCGCATAGGCGAGTTTGCCGTCAAACGATTCGGGTCGCAAGGTCAGCAGAAGACATTTCTTTTGGCGTTGAAACTGGCACAGTTTGAATATATCCGCACCCATCAAACAACAAAGCCGATATTGTTGCTTGACGATATTTTCGACAAATTGGATATGCAGCGAGTGCGCCAATTGGTTTTACTTGTGGGTAGCGACCGCTTCGGGCAGGTGTTTATCACCGATACGCAGCCGGGCCGAGTAGAGGCGATTTTCGAGCAGGCTCCCGATATGCCGCACAAGATATTCACAGTCGAGAACGGAAAGCTGAAGGCTCTCTAACGTATATATATTTGTCCTTTTATTATTTCAGTTTACAACTCCCTGTTTTTTTAAAATGTCCCACGAATACACCATAAAAGACCTCATTGACGCTGCTCTGCGAAAATACAATTTCGATGACAGCATCACGCGCGGCCAAGTTGAGCAGGCCTACCGTGATGTCGTTGGTGAGTTTATTGTTAAACTGACTCGTGCTGTGCACTATGACTCCACCAGTCATACGTTGCGTGTCACTCTCAGCGTTCCAGCCCTTAAAAACGAACTGACTTATAAGACCACTGACCTTATTGATGCAATAAACAAAAAACTTGATCACGCCGAAGTACAGAAACTGGTTCTGTTATAATAAAAAAAACTGCCATATCGGCAGGTTTTTTGTTTATTCTATGTATGGTATTCCTATACTGTCGCATTCTTGCTTCCAGGCGCTTCGTCGGCGCAAGCTGTTTTGGCTTGTAATTACAATGGTGTCAAAGCTATACTGTTTAAGAAGTTCAGAGACGGTTATGAAAGGACTTTCGCGAAGGAGGAGGTAGTCAATATGTGGTCGAGAAGCAGATAGTTGTCGGTAGTTGCTGCGGTCAACGATGCGAAAGGTGCGATTGTTGAAGCCTATGAAGCGGTTTTTTACAAAAAGACGATCATCTTCGTAGGAGGAGTCGAGCGAAATGATGCGAGTGCGTTCAGCCTTACGCCAGATGAGGTTGTTGGCAGTTTGGAAGTCGATACATTCGGGATTTGATGCGGTGTTGGGGTCGCACAGCAGGGTGCTCACTTTGCCGTTGAAAAATTCGACGGCGGTGCGGTTGCCGACATTGTAGATGTCGAAATGGAGCTGTAATGAACAGCGATAGTCGATAAGCCGTGAATAGAGGGTTAAAGCAGTGATTAAGACCAATGAGAGAAAGGCAGTGTTCCATCGAGGTTGGACGATTAACCATCCGATGATAAAGATGGTGACAAGAGAAAGAACAAGCATAGTTTGGTCGAAGTAGATGCCTTCGACGAGGGCGTAGGGCCAAGAAGAGACGGCGGATGTAATGTGTTCGGTAACAGAAATCAGGGCAGATACAATGACACCTACTGCTTTGAATGCCAAAGGCCACCAGCATACGATAATCATAAGTAACACACTGCCCAGCAGCAATGCTGCAAAGGGTACGATGGTCATATTTGCCACGAGGAAATATGGCGAAAAATTATGGAAGTAGAAGAGTGTCAGAGGTGTGACTGCCAGTTGTGCTGACAAACATACACACAAAAGTGTCCGTATTTTTTTCAGTAGTTTGAACAGTAGATTTGTTGCCCATTTATTGCTTTCGGGAATAGGAATCAGATTTTCGAGAGGTTTTGTAAACAGTATGATGGCGATAACAGCGGAGTAAGATAATTGAAATCCGATATCAAAAAGCAGCAGAGGGTTGGTTACGAGAATAATAAGTGCCGATGCCGCTACGGTATTGAGTGTAGGAGGCTTGGTGAAGAACATCTGTCCGAGGACGATAAGGCTAAACATCAATCCAGCGCGCATTGCCGACGGAGCCATACCAGTGATTGCAACAAAGGCCCAAATGGCAAGGATTTGGATTGTGCCTTTTATGATACGTGGTACTTTTCTGTTGCTAAGGAAGAACAGACTCCAGCCGACTAGCAAAGCGACGATGCCAACGTGCAAACCGCTGACACAAAGCAGATGAGTGATGCCTGCAGAGCGAAATTTTGTTTGTGTCTTTTCGTCTAAATCACCGTCCCAACCCAGTATCAATGCTTCTGCAATGCCTTGCTGGGATGGCGTTAGTTTGCTGAAATGGATGACATTAATAAGTTTTTGACGCAAAGTGGTCAATCGTGCTTTGAAGCCATATCCGCTATGCGCCATAATGTGGTAATTTGAAGCCGGGACATACGCTGTATAGAGTATGCCGTGACGTTGCAGATGACGTCTATAGTTGAACTGGTGTGGGTTGTCGGAACCATTTGGTAAGCGAGGAGTAGTGAGAATCAATAGCTCGTCACCTACGTCAACGTTGCTTGGCTTCTCAAAATAAACCAGTATCTTGCCATTACAGATATGTGGTGATTCATTGCTGTCGGCAATTTCAAGTACTTCGGCAGTGACTCTTATTGTTCGTTCACGTTCTTCGGGGATGTCGTTGATATGCACGCGCATCCAATACTGATCTCCGTCGACAAAGTTTGCATAATGCGAAGCTGAGCGCGATGGGTCCTTCCATTGGCTGAAGAGACCAAAAAAGCCCTCGCAGACAAGTATGACAAGTGCTACGAGGGCTACTACAGGCAGTAATGGATGACGCATCTGAATTATTTGCTCTCCAGTTCTGTGAAATATTCGTAGAAGTATGGAATGGTTTCGATGCCTTTGAAGAAGTTGAAGAGCGGGTAGTTCTCGTTGGGGGCGTGGATAGCGTCGCTGCCGAGACCGAATCCCATCAGGATGCTCTTGATTCCCAAAATGCGCTCAAAGCCAGCGACGATGGGGATGCTTCCGCCGCTGCGTGTGGGGATGGGACGCTTGCCGAAGGTGGTCTGTAAAGCTTTTTCGGCAGCCTTGTAGGCATTCATTTCCAGAGGACTTACGTATGCTGCTCCGCCGTGGCTGGGAGTGACTTTGACGGTTACACAGTCTGGTGCGGCAGCCTCAAAGTAGTCTTTAAACAGCTTGCTGATCTTTTCAAAGTCTTGGTTTGCAACCAATCGGGTAGAGATTTTGGCATAGGCTTTGCTTGGCAGAACAGTCTTGCTGCCTTCGCCGGTATGGCCACCCCAGATACCGCATACATCGAGACAGGGACGGATGCCAGTACGCTCCTTGGTGGAATAACCTTTCTCACCGTGGATATCTTTTATTTCGAGTTCCTTCTTGTAATCGTCAAGGTTGAAAGGAGCCTGAGCCATAAGGGCACGCTCCTCGTCGCTGATTACCAGCACATCGTCGTAGAATCCAGGGATGGTAATATGATTGTTCTCGTCGTGGAGACCGGCAATCATTTTACATAGAATATTTATTGGGTTTGCCACAGCACCACCGTAAAGACCGCTGTGAAGGTCGTGGTTAGGTCCCGTCACCTCGACATCCCAGTAGCAGAGTCCGCGGAGACCGCTGGTGATGCTGGGAGTATCCTGTGCAATCATACTGGTGTCGCTGACGAGGATAACGTCGGCCTTAAGCATCTCCTTGTGCTCCTCGCAGAAGCCATAGAGGCTGCCGCTGCCGATTTCCTCCTCGCCTTCGAGCATAAACTTGACGTTGCAGGGGAGTTGGTTGGTGCGGACCATAAACTCGAATGCTTTGGCTTGCATAAAACTCTGGCCCTTGTCGTCGTCGGCACCGCGAGCCCAGATTTTGTTGTCCTTTATGACAGGCTCGAACGGTTTGGTGTTCCACAGGTCGAGGGGTTCGACGGGCATCACGTCATAATGTCCATACACGAGTACGGTGGGTTTGGCGGGATCGATGGTTTTCTCGCCATAAACGACAGGATTACCTGCACTGGGCATTACCTCAACTTTGTCGCATCCGGCAGCCATCAGCAGTTCACGCCAGCGGTTGGCACAACGCACCATATCCTCCTTGTGCTCGCTCTCGGCCGATATAGAAGGAATGCGGATAAGAGAAAAAAGTTCTTCAAGGAAACGGTCCTTGTTAGCTTCGATGTATTGTTTTACGTTGGTCATATTTTGATAATATTTATAATTATACGGTTAAAAGAGTCATTCGTTCTTATATCCCAAAGTTTTTGCTTTTTGGAAATCTTTTTCGGCATTTGCATTGTCTCCGATTTGCTGATATGCGAGACCGCGGTTGTGGAATGCTTCTGCATAGTTAGGATCGCATTCTATGGCTTTTCCAAAAAAGTCGATGGCGGCATTGAAGTCTCCGTAAAGGACCATCGCGATCCATCCGCGGTTGAACCAGGCGTATTTGTATGTCGGGTCGAATTCTAAAATTTTAACATAGTATTCGTTGGCTTTGTCGGGGTCTTCGGCATCCTGGTAAAGCATAGCTAATCCATAGAGGACATTTATATTGTCGGGCTGCAGAGCGAGAGCAGTGGTAAGGTATTCGACTCCGAGTTTGTTGCGATGTTGTGCATAAAGCATTCCAAGTTCCTCGTAGGCCGGCTCGTAGTCGGGATAAAGTTCGATAAGGTGCCGGAAATAATAGACGGCATTGGCGGTGTCGCCGGTTTCCTTATAAATGAAGCCCTTCATAAACAAGGCCGTCTGGTTGTTTTTGTCCTGCTCGGTGACTTTGGACAGGCTCTCCATAGCACGGTCGTAGTCTTTGCTGTAGAACGATATCTCACCCATTTTCAGACAGGCTTCGAAATTGTCCGGCTCCAGACGCAGGGCTTGTTGCAAAGCGTTATAGCTGTCGCCTACATTACCCAGACTGAAGTGTGCGTCGCCAAGAGCGGTGTAGAATTCCGTACGGCTGTCATCGATTTTAGTTGCTTTGTTCAAGTCGCTGACAGCATCGCGGAAGTATTGCGACAGCTGTTTCTCTTTTCCGAGAGCTATTAGGATAGTGGCACGTTGGTAATAGAGGTCGGCATTGTCGCTGTCTTTCTTGATTTTGGCGTCGAGGACTTTAAGGGCATCTTCGCGTGGAAGTTTGTCAATTGTATTATTGTTGCCGCAAGAGGTAAAAAATACTACTGTTGCGGAGATAAGTATTAATGAGAGTATTTTTTTCATACTGACGATAACTTGTTTTTTTGAAAAAAAATATGCCTAAATGAAACTTTTTTGAAAATAAAGCGTAAACAAAGGCGTGCTTACTTATTTCAAAGATGTATTTTTGGCGGGACGACTTAGTAGTTGTCCTGCTTTTTTTTGTTTTGGTTCCGGCTATCTTTGCTTGTTAGCGGCGGGAGACTTGAATATTTTTCTGCATAGAGTGGCAAGGCCAATGGGAATTAGAATGGCGAGTATGGCAGTGATAACCAAGAAAATCGAGAAAGGAAGCTGCTCGACTATACCTGTTTTGGCCACCAGGCGGGCGCACCCCCAGATGATAAACATTTGCAGCAGGTAAATCCAATAGCAGTTGACTGAAATGGCGGCAAGGGATTTGTTGGCAAGTTTGATTTTTGCAGTTGCCATTGACAGAAGATAGAAAAAGGGTAGGGCAGCGGTACCGGAAACTAGGCTCCACCAGCCCAGCTGTGGAAATTCAAAACCAATAGCATTGCTTTGTCCAAACACCCAGGCGCTGTAGGCAATAAAAGGCACTGACATCAAGCCCCATTGCCATACTTTGGCAGCGCGAATCTCGTTGATCCACTCAGCACATAGCACACCGAGGCAGTAGAAGAAAGAGTATTGACAGAAATCGTTGGCAGCAAGCAGTTGCCCACCGTCAAGCATAGGCAAAAACATAGCACCGATGCAGCAGATTACACGTCCCAATTGGGGCAGTTTGAAAAACAACGGCGAAATCACGTAATAGCCGAAAAGGATGTAAATGTACCAGAGAAAAGAGGTTTCACTCCATCGGGGGTAGAGGAACATCATTTTCAGTGAATGGCCTACATAGTTCCAGTTCAGCGTTTTGTCTTTTACGACACAGGCCAGCAAGGCAACGGAAAAGCCAACAAGGATGAATGGCAGGACGAATTTGCGGAATTTGCGCCATATATAGCGGAAGTAGCCGCCTATGGTTTCGACGGGCTTGTATGTGTATCGTATCAGGAACGCCGACAGGAAGAGAAACATCTGCATATGGAACGAGTATATCCAGTTGTGCAGCGGATGATACCAGCCGGGCTCGAAACCGATACTGAAATGACCAAGTACCACCAGGGCCATCGCCATACCAATCATCATATCAATGCGGATGAGACGAGATTTGGATGTTATATTTGTCATTTAATCAAATGTTTGAATCTAATATGGATTTCTCAAATAGAACTATTATATTGATTTTGAACACGAATTGCACTAATTTAACGAATCTTATTCGTGTTATTCGGATGATTCGTGATCAAGAATAAAAAGAGCATAATTGTTGTTTGAACACGAATTGCTCATTTTTAACGAATCTTATTCGTGCTATTCGTGTAATTCGTGTTCGAGGAATAATTATATAAGGTTGTGTTGGCGTAAAGTTAATATGTATAGAACTGTGGATTCTTTAACCATTACCCACACTTATACAGTGTCGATGAAATTGCGTTCGGCTTTGGAGAACAGCAGCAGGCCGATAAACATTGTTACCACTAGGCATCCGGCGCAGTAGAGCAGTCCTATCCAGTCCATCTGGCCGATTCCTGTTATAGAATAGCGCCACGACTCGAAGATGCCGCTCAGCGGGTTGAGTTTCAGTACCCATCCATAGCTCTTGTTGGCAGCGATGCTCATCGGGTAGATGATAGGCGTGGCGTACATCAGAAGGCTCATACCGAAGCCCACAAGCATATTCAGGTCGCGGTATTTCACTGTCATTGACGATATTATCATACCCCACGACATTGCCGTCAATGCCAACAACAGTAAATATACCGGGAACATCAGCAACTCCCAACGAGGACATAGCGGCGTGCCGGTAATGACATAATAGACATACACCACAATAAGCAGCAGCAGCTGAATGCCGAAGGTCACGAGTGACGACGTCATTCCCGCCAGCGGAATGATTAGTCGCGGGAAATAGACCTTGCCGAATATGCCAGCATTGGCAGCCAGCACGTTGCTGTTTTGTCCGAAGCAGGCATTGAAGTAGTTCCACATAAGGATGCCGCTGAGGTAGAAGACAGCCTGAGGTACGCCTCCGGTTGAGATGCCCGCCAGTCCACCAAAGACGAACATATACATTATCGTTGTGAGAATCGGGCTGATAAAGAACCACGCAAGGCCCAGCACCGTCTGCTTGTATACTGTCACGATATTGCGTCGCACATAGATGCTGAACAAGTCACGGTAGTCCCACATCTCCTTGAGATTGAACTGCATAAACTTCTTTCGCGGTTCAAGGATGGCAGTCCATTGTTCCTGATTGGGGTTGTTGTTGATTTCAGTCATTAAACTTATTTGTTGTTAGTTGTTTCAAAATAAAAGCTGTCAGTTCTTTGCCTACGATTCTCGCAGTTTTAGGTGTCCAGTGGGTGTCGTCGGCATAGTAAATGTCATTCTCGCCGTTTTTGTAAAGGCTTCGCAAAGTATGTGTAGGATTGAAAAAGAAATGTAGAGTGTCG
>JAGDCN010000003.1 GCA_017958525.1 Bacteroidales bacterium | reverse complement strand
GATTTTCTTCTGTGAAGCCTTGATCTTGGCCTGTTCCTCCATGCGGTGCTTCATCTCGCTGTCGTAGAGCTGGGAGCGCAGCAGTCGCAAGGCGTTTTCCTTGTTCTTGGGCTGGTCGCGTGTCTCGGTGTTTTCGATGAGGATTTCCTCTTCAACACCGGTGTAGGGGTCTTTGTATTGGTAGCGCAGTCGCACGCCGCTCTCCACCTTGTTGACGTTCTGTCCGCCGGCGCCGCCGCTGCGGAAAGTGTCCCAGCTCAGGCGCGACTGATCGACGACCACTTCGATCGAGTCATCGACAAGGGGCGTAACGCTTACCGAGGCAAAGCTGGTCATACGCTTGCCCTGTGCGTTGAAGGGGCTGACGCGCACCAGGCGGTGCACACCCGTCTCGCTCTTCAGGTAGCCGTAGGCGAAGTCGCCTTCTATCTGCATCGTGCAGCTCTTGATGCCAGCGCCGTCGCCGTCCAGCGAGTTGCTGATGGCCACCTTGTAACCAGTGCGTTCAGCATAGCGGATATACATTCGCATCAGCATCTCGGCCCAATCCTGAGCCTCGACGCCACCGGCACCGGCATTGATGCTCAGCACGGCATCGAGACGGTCGCTCTCGCCGCGCAGCATATTTTTGAATTCCAGTTCCTCTACCAGTTTGGTAGTGGTTTCGATTTGGGCCATCATCTCCTCCTCGGTGGCGTCGCCGGCATCGAAGAATTCGCTCATCACCAGCATATCGTCACAGCTGTCGCTGACGGCCTTGAACGCTGTTGTCCAGGTCTTTTTGCTTTTTATTTCCAGCATCACCTTCTTGGCCTCTTTGGGGTCGTTCCAGAAGTCCGCGGCTTCGGTCTTCTTCTCCTCTTCGGCGATGGCGGCGGTAAGGCTGTCGATGTCAAGATATTTCTTCAGCGCCTCTTTGCGTTGATCCAGGTCTTTTATTGTCTCAGGGATGGTCATTGTTGAAAGGGTTGGACGGTTATAGATTTTTAGTTAATGTTTTCGTTTTCGTTTTAGTTAAGGTTTTCGTTATCGTTTTCGTTAAGGTTTTCGTTTTCGTTTTAGTTAAGGTTTTCGTTTGAAGTTAATGATAAAGTTGATTATATTCTTAAAAGGTTGATAAGCAGAATAGTTAAGTCTGTTCCAACTCTGTATTCTGTGGCATAGTTGCGGTCGAGGCGTTCGCAGTCGGGATTCTTGACGCGCGGCATACGGTCGCGGGTTTTGAACACACCGCGCTTAATTGCCGGCAGCGGCTCAAAAATATCCGCTTTCCGCTCTCCGCTTTCCGCTTTCCGCTCTCCGTTCTCCGTTTGACGGCTGTATCCCACCCAGCTTTTTTTGCCGAAAAGTACGGAGAAGCAGTCGGCAAAGTAGCGGCGCTTGCGTTTTTGCAGCCAGAAGAGGATAGGGGAGAGGAGGAGCAGCAGCAGCGCGCTGACGAAGTCGAACAGACGTTTGCTGCGGTGGTTGGTGGCGTTGGCGATGTTGCCGAAATCAGGTTCGTAAAGGTCGTCAGGACTGCCGGTATAGTTACTGCCAATCAGCACGTCCATCCCGTCGGGCAGAATGCGGAAGGCAGACCTGCTATCGACGTTTCGCTGCGTTATGTCGAGTATGCGGCTGACACTGACATCGCGCGAGCAGAAAATCACTTCGTCGGTCTTTGGCAACGAGCCGTTCAAAGCCTTGTCCTCAGGATTGACAGCGACAAAGTTCCCGTTGTGTTCGATGCCCATTGCGTCGAAAAGTTCGCATAGGCGACGGGTTTCTTCCTCCGAACCCACCACAAGGTAGCGGCGACGTCTGCGGTTGGGCGACAGGCTGTAGCCGTCGGTGCCGGCTATGCTCATTATGCCGCGTATGGCGGCCACCGCGCCGATGCTCCAGAGCGAGCCCAGCAGCACTATGGCACGCGAGAAACGCAACGTCTCGTCCATCAGCGAATAGAACACCAGCAGACACAAAGCGCCGATGCCCATACCCTGTATGATGCGGCCGATGCGCACAGGCTTGTCGTAGCCACCTGCCAGAAACGAACCCAGCAGCAGAATAAGCACATACAGCGGCAGAATCGTCCAAGTGTAGAAGGTGGGGTAATAGTTCACATTTTCAGCCCAATAGGTGGCCCAAACCTGCTTTATGGCCAGGAAACCGCCCAGCGAGACAGCAAAATCGAGTGCCGGCACCGCCAAATATCTGACAATGCGTTTGAGAAAATCCCACGAAGCACGCAGCCATATAGCCAGTTGAATCAGAATGGCATACGACCTTGCGCCACCCTTGCTGAAATACTTGCGGGCAAAGATGGCCATTGCGTTGTAGAAGGTATAGACATAGTTCATACTGCTTTTTCGGGTGCTTTCACCTTTGTAGTGCAGTATTCGGGTCGTAGGCAGGTAATAGTTCTTGAAGCCAGCCAGTTTGATGCGCCACGAAAAATCGATGTCCTCGCCGTACATAAAATAGCTTTCGTCAAGCAAACCAGTCTTTTCCAAAGCCTCGCGGCTTATCATCAGAAAAGCGCCGGGCAGCACATCGACCTCGTTCACCTCGTCGTCGGCCAGATGGCCCATATAGTATGCGCCCACCTTCTTGTTGTGTGGAAAAAGATTGATAAGGCCGCTGACCTTGAAGAACGATGTGGCAGGTGACGGAAAACCGCGTTTACTCTCTTTCAGGAATTGCCCTTCGCCGTTTATCATCTTGACACTCAATCCGCCACAGTCGGGGTGCGATTTGAAGAAGTCGATGCAGGTTCTGAAAGTGTCCTCCTGCACCAGCGTGTCGGGATTCAGGAGAATGACATAGTCGGTTGGGAGTTGATTTGTTGATTTGTTGGTATGTTGATATGAGTGTTCTCCGTTCTCCGCTTTCACTTCTCCGTTCAAAATTTCTCTCAGTGCCTGGTTGTTAGCCTTGGCAAAGCCTGGGTTGTCGCTGTTGGCAATCAGGTGTACTTGCGGGAACCGCTCGCGTACCATCTGCACTGAGCCGTCTGTCGAGTTGTTATCGACCACCCAAACGTCAGCATCGATGCCCTCGGCGGCGACAAATACCGACCTTAGGCACTGTTCAAGAAAATGCTTGACATTATAGTTTACTATGACGACCGAGAGGTGCATATTATATATGTATAAAATAGCAAAACTTTAAACGACATATTTTATTGTGTAACGAAGCAGGATTTTTTCTACTGGAGAAAAGAGACATTACTAAAAATAAAAAAGAGACATTACTAAAAATAAAAAAATGATTATCCGCATTCATCCGAAATACTCCGTTAGGAGTTCTCTCTTAATAGAAACCGTCATATCTTCCGCTCATCCGCTCCTGCGGGGAAATGGCTTTTTGCGACATCTTCTATTAAACGAAAACTCCTACGGAGTATTCTGTATTCTGAGACATACGGATAATCATATAAAAAATTAGAAGATGCTTGTGCAGTCTGTTTGACTGTCGGCATCTTATTTTTTGCACATCGAAATGGTGCAGAGGTGACATCGCCGTGATTTCGCCGCGATTGGCCCGTATCAACTCCGTTTGTTTTACAGTTGTTGTTCATTTGTTGTTCGATTATCAATCGGACAACAATCGGACAACAATCGAACAACAATCGGACAACAATCGGACAACAGCCAGTGTTATCTTTGTGAAGCACTGAGGTTGAGTCGGTTATGATACAGTGTTTTTGTTGTGATTTGTTGTGTTGATTTTTAAGTGATTAGTGTCTATCTGCTGCTTTGTTGTCATAGACAAGTGTGTTGAGGTCGTTTTAAAGTAAGGGGCCTTGTGGTTTCGTAATTATGCAAAAAAGGCTGGATAACAATAAAACGTTATCCAGCCTTTTTTTTTGTCCAGCCGAAAGCGGTGGTGTGTCAGTTCGGCCCCTGCCGATCCCATCATTTGCCAGTTGTCATACCGTGAAGGCGAACTGCCAGTGGCCGTTCGCCGATAGCGAAGCGGAGAAAGCTCCGCCTGCCGGAGCTACGCGCCAGCGTGCAAGTTCGGCTCCCGCCCTTGTTGTCATACCATTCCGAATAAACGGCTTCTACAACACAATTTTCCACTGCTCACAACCAAACGTAGTTGTCATACCGCTCCGAATGGTACAAGCTCCAGTGGAGCGCGTAGAGGGGCCTTGTGCGTGGCTGCCCCGTTCAGTTTCCAAAGTTTCAAAGTCCCTGTTGTCATACCGCTCCAAATGAACTGCTTCTACAACCACCTGGGGCAACGTCGAAGGTGTTGAG
>JAGDCN010000035.1 GCA_017958525.1 Bacteroidales bacterium | reverse complement strand
GACATCCTGGTCAACAATGCCGGTATGTATTTCTTTCACGAGATTGATTCTGAAACACAAGAAAGGGCTCTCACAATGCTTCGCCTGCACGTCTTCACCGCTACACGGCTGGTGATGCTTTTCGGTGAGGCTATGAAAGGACGTCGCAGAGGCTATATTGTCAATATGTCGTCGATGACGGCGCAGTTGCCGGCACCTGGAATAACCATATATTCAGCTACCAAAGCCTATCTGAAGAGCTATTCGGAGTCGATGTATTTTGAGTTGGCACCTTACAATGTGGGTGTTACTGTTGTGATGCCAGGAGCGATAGCCACACCGCTCTATCAAATGAAGCCGCGTATGATGAAACTGGGGATCTCCATAGGTCTTATCCGTACACCCCGCTGGTTGGTGAAACGTGCCCTGCGAGGAATGCTCCATCGGCGAAAAGTGGTGAAACCGGGTGCAATGAACTACATTCTTCCGTTGCTAATCAAGCTGCTGCCCAACGGTTTGGAGCAAATAATATGGAACAAATTAAACAGAAAACATCAAAAGGTGACAGGCTAAAATGTTCTTGGTGAACACGAATGACACGAATGTTTATATGTTATCAATAATCGTACTCAATATGAAAAAGTTAGCATTGATTATTATGGCAGTTATGCTGTTCTCATCGTGCGGAGACAGCGATAAACAACTAAAAGAACGCGCTGCCGAATTATGCCAATATATTCCTGATCACGAATTGCTGGAACGGTCGAAAGACTTTATGACTGAAGATTTTTATAACGTGCTTGACACGATGTTTAACCGCCTGCCAGAGTTCGAGGCTATGGACCACGAGTGGCTCTACTATTTCGTCACCGGCAACGGTGGCACTATAGCTGACTATACTGTCGTCGGCGTGGAACAAACGGACAAGTTGCACGCTGTCGCCACTATCAGTGTGCGACAAAAATGGGATGATGGCTCGTTTGACGAGTCTTCCGATGTCGAGGAGCACAAGTTGTATATGGAGAAGGTGGATGGAGTGTGGCTGATGTCGGACTTCGACGAGCACAAAGCTGACTGCATCCGTCACATCGCCATTAATCGCGATGAACAGGCTATGCGCGATGCAATTTTCAACTATTTGGTGAATGAGATTGGTCCACAATATCAGCAGGGCGAGATATGTATCCCTACCATTTTTGTTGTCGCTTCCGAGCAACCTGATTCTGTTTATGTTCCAGTGTTGTGTGACTGCTGGGTGCTCTGGTACAATTTTGCTGGCGACACGCTTAAATGCGTCTCCGGTGGTAGTCATAGTGGTTTGATGTCGCTGAATAGGCAAAATGACAAATACACCGTAGCCTCCTTTGAACAGACCGTAGATGGTGCAGGCAATGAGGCTAGTGCAAAACGTATATTCGGCTCCTATTACGATGTTTATCAGAATATGCACTCCAACCAAGATGTTCGCGAAGCTGTCCGCCGTGAGCAATTGCAAGAATACATAAAACGTAATGACCTTCCGGTCAAATATTACCAAGATTATGGTTGGCCAGCAGTAAACTGTTTTTGATTTCATTTCTGCTGATTGATAAATAAAACGATGGCCACAATACATATTGATGAAATAAAAGCAATGGCAAAAGCTGCACACAGCAACGAAACTGTGCGTGAAGGCCTTTTTGCCGACGTTTTTGCCGATGATCGCGAAACCGCAGTTCAGGCGGCGTGGGCACTGACACATCTGCCGGCAATGGACAACCATTATATTGCCGTTCATCGCAAACGCCTGATAGACATTGCAACGACGACGCCCGATGTTTCGCTTCGCCGTATAACGCTGACGCTGCTTAACCGACTCGAATGGAATACGGAAAAAGTTGATGATCTTCCAGAATACTATGTTGCTTTACTGGACTTTTGTTTTGAACATTTTATGATGCCGGAAGAGCCATACGGTGTGCGTTCGGTTTGTATGAAACTGGCATATAAATTGAGCCTCCCTTATCCGGAATTGTTGGGTGAACTGCGCCAAAGTCTGTTGCTTATAGAACCATCGGATTTGGGTACGGGAGTTCGACATACGCGTAACATAATTTTAAATGAGATTTGAAAATGGAATACAATTTCGACGAAATTATTGACAGAAGAGGCACCCACTGTTTCAAATGGGATGCAATCAGTGAAATGTACGGACGCGACGATTTGCTTCCTATGTGGGTGGCCGATATGGATTTCCGTTCGCCTGATTTTGTGATGGACGCCATTCGCCGTCGCTGTGACCACGATGTGCTTGGTTACACGATGACGTCAGACGAATATTGGAATAGTGTTATTGCTTGGTTGACCAAGCGATACAATATCAATGCAGCCAAAGAGGAGTTGCATTTCATTCCCGGTATAGTGGCCGGAATTGCATACGCATTGCTGTGTTTGACGCAGCCGGGCGACCGTGTTTTGGTGACAACACCTGTCTATCCGCCATTTCTCAACCTTCCGAAAGAGAGTGGAAGAATGCTTGTGAGCGGTCGACTGAAGATTGAAAACGGGCGTTTCGCTATCGATTTTGACGATTTTGAGAGCAAGGCTAAGCAGTGCAAATTGTTTATTATGAGCAATCCGCACAATCCGGCAGGAACAGTATGGGGTGCCGAAGTGCTTGCGAAGATTGCTGAAATATGCGAGCGCAATAACGTTATTGTTATCAGTGACGAAATACACGCCGACCTAACGTTGCCGCCATACAGACACGTGAGCTACAGTACTGTCGGTGATGTGGCAAAACACAACAGTATCACTTTTATGGCACCCAGCAAGACTTTCAACATAGCAGGTCTGGGGAGCTCAGTCTGCTATGTGGCGGATCCCGAACTGAGAAAACGTTTCTTCGGTTGGTTGGATGCTTTGGGAGTGGCTGGTGGTAATATTTTCGCTTTCACTGCTGCTGAAGCCGCATTTGCCAATGGCGAGGAATGGTTGCAGCAGATGCTTGATTATCTGAAAACAAACGTTCAAACACTTGACGAGTTTTTACGTTTTAGGATGCCGCAGGTCAAAGTTGTGCTTCCCGAAGCTTCCTACTTGGCCTGGCTCGATTTTTCTGACTACGGTATTCCGCACAAAGAACTGGCCGACAAACTTATAAACGAGGCTCGTGTTGTGCTCAACGATGGCACAGCCTTCGGTGGCTCGGATTATGAATGCTGTTTCCGCATCAATCTCGGCTGCCCGAAGTCGATGCTACTTTACGCCCTGAATCGTATTGCAGGTGTATTTCAAACAACCAAATAACTATAATATGAAACGTCTGATTTTGTTTGGAGTATTGATGCTGTCGTGTGTCGTCGCGAAGGCCCAGAATGACACCGTTTTTCTCGCTCCTTCCCAAGATACGCAATACGTACTTGTCTCTTATTCAGATGCATTTGTCGATAGCCTTGTGCGCGACTGTGGCGCCGACGAGCAGGAACTTGACGATCTGTATGTGGCCTTGGACGACTATAGCTTCTATATCAATCAATGTTCTGAAAAACTGGATTCACTTGGCGTGAAATGTGTTGTGACCGACAATGACAGCCGGATATATTTGCTTGAAGAAAAACGTTGGCTGACTTTTCCATACAGGAATTTTGTGGGCGTGCTGGTGTATGTATATGGCAAAGAGCCGGAATGGTTTGATATCTTTGAATGGCTTGACCGTTAGAAATCCAGCCCTATGCCAAGATAGAATCCCACCGAGTGGTTGATGTCTGACCAATGGACGTTGCCGCGAATGGGGCCGACAATCGAGTTGTAGGCATACTCCAGAGCGAATCCTATATTGGTCTGCGACAGGTCTTTGTCCACAAAATCCCTTATTTCCTGAGATTGGTGCAGAGCTTGTGCTGTTGCGGTGATGAAGTGCCGTTTGGCCAGTCGGCATCGCAAGTTCAGTCCTATGCTGCCAAGAGTGCGCATCACCGAGACAGGAGTACTGATGCCGGCAAAGGTTATCTGCTGGTCGAGGATACGGTTGGCGTCGCTGATTGACAGCATATTGATATAAGGCATTATCATTGCGCTAACGTGGCGGGCGTCGAGGAAGGGGATGAACGTGAAGCGACCTGCGCTATGTGCTGAACGATAGCCGATTTGAAGGGAATGGACCGGTTCGGTGTCATATAGTATTCCTTCGAGAAACCAGTTGTAGCCGGCTTTGAACTGCACACCAAGGGTAGGGAAGTAGGGGTCGTCGAACGAGTCGGATCTCAGTTGAGCGAAGGGGCCGACAAAGATGTTCGATTTGTTCATCTGGTCGAGATTGTACCCCGTCATTGTGTAGTCGGTCAGCATTGAAGTCCGGTAGAAATAGTCGCCTCGTATGCCGAGTTGCAGGTTCATCATTCGCCAAGGGGAGAGGGAGAGGAACATATCGGCGCGACCGTGGTTGAAATCGATGCGGAAATCGTATGGTGGTATGCGGAAAGCACCGTTGCGTGCAGCCTGGAAGGAAAGCTCGGTGCCGAAATCAATGCCGCGTCCGGTACGTAGGGTGTGGCTGGCGGTGATTACGGAGTTCAGTCCAAGTCGTGCAGTGAAATCGATGCGGCTACCTGTCAGCTGGTGTGCGTTAATGCCGGTGTGGAATAGAAGCGAAGCGAAGTCGGCTGCGTCGAAACGGACGCTGGCCCCAAGTTGGTTGACAGGTGCTCGATAGCAGTTGAAGAGCAGCGTATAAGGCTCATCGCTGCCAAGAATTACGTATGTCACCTTTTCGAAGGCCTTTGTGCCCATCATTGTTGCGATGATGTCCTCCAATTCAACGATATGCATCTGCCGGTCAGACTGGCCGTCAGGGAAGAGCCGTTTGCGCAGATAACGCTCTTCTTTTGCGTTGATACCGCTAAACTCGATGTGGCCGATATGTATGGTCTGTTGGTGCATATTGAGAGCTTTCGACAGGTTGCGGTTGTGCGAGTTGCGAACAGGAATGTCGCAGACCTGTTGTCTAATGCTGTCGATAATGGATGCGTGTTGTTCCACGGCTTGTTTTCCGCGTTCCAACATAGTGGCGATGCTTTCCTTGTCGAAAGAGAGCAGAGTGAAGTCGCTGAGTTCGGGTTGTATGTATATGTTGGTGGCTTCCAATGCTTTAATATAAGCTTCGCGGCCCAGCAGGTCGGTTGTCTGATAGACAATGTCCAACATACTGCGCATTTGGCTGGCGTTGAGGGCCGGTGCCGATACATCGACACCGATTATTATGTCGGCCCCAAGTTGTTTGGCAATCTCGGCGGGGAAGTTGCTGCGCATACTGCCGTCCATAAGCACCATACCGTGTTTTTTGACAGGAGTGAAAAGACCAGGTATAGACAAAGTAGAGCGCAATGCATCCACTAGGTTGCCGCTGAACCAGACCTTCGGTTTTGCGGTGATCATATCGGTAGCCACGCAGACGAACGGTATAGGCAAGTTGATGAATTCCATCTCATTGCCATAGCCGATGGTCAGGCTGGCGAAGAGATCTTCGATGTTGCGACCTTGGACGATGCCGTCGCTGAGCACGCTGCGGCTGTTGATTTCGGGTTTGTGAAAATCCCACTTGTAGCTGCCGTAGGGGATGCTTAGTTGAAACTTTCGGTCGTAGTCTTTCTGAGTCAGAGCGTCGAATTTGCGCGGGTGAGTGTCGCGCAGCAGGTAGTTCCAGTCTTGGTTGCGAATGATGGCCTCAAGTTCTTCACCGGAATAGCCAGATGCATAGAGGCCGCTGACGAGTCCGCCGATGCTTGTTCCCATAACCAAGTCGATTGGCATTCCGATGCGCTCAAGATACTTAATTACAGAGATATGGGCGGCACCTTTGGCTCCACCACCGCTCAAAACCAGAGCCACGGTGGGACGTTCGCGCCGGATGCTGTCCATACGGTGGCGGTATTTCTGGATTGCTGCCGAATCGCGTTGAGGATCGACACCGTATCCGAGTTCTGTCTGCGATTGTGCAAAACCGTTTAGAGTGCCAAGCAGAAACAGGGCGAAGGTTATATAGTATGCAAAATGTTTCAAGAGAATTAGTCGATTCGTTAATGATTAGCAATAATTATAAATTGAAAATTGAAAATTTTTTTTCGTCTAAACTCAAGTTATTAATAATGAATATTATTACAACTTATTTTTAACTGTCACTTATGAGAATTCTTGAGTTTTTCGATTTTCTTCAGGATTTCGTCGGCACGTTCATAGTCCTCGTTTTCCTCACAAATGTGCAGTTCTTCTTCCAGTTCCTCAAGCGTTTCGCCCTTGGAAAGAGTGTTGCCCAACTCGATGTCGTTGTTTTGGGGAGTGAAACCTGTTTCGTCGAGCACAGTCTGCGCCATCTCGATATCAACCGAAAGTCGCAGTGCCAGAACGACAGCGTCGCTGGCGCGGGCATCGATTTCCTTTGTGTTGAAGCCGTCGCTGACGACCAGAGTGGCGTAAAAAATACCCTCCTCAAAGCGGTCGATACGTACCAATTTGAGAGAGAGCGCGAATGCGTCGAGGACAGAGACAATGATTTCATAAGTCATCGGGCGACGAGCCTGTTGTCGTTCTTGTTCGAGAATAATCATTTCAGCTTCGTGTTCGCCAATCATCACCGGCACCTTCTTGTCGCCCAGAGGGTCGTAAAGCATCAATACGAACATTGCAGTGTTGGTGAAACCCTGCAGCACTTCGGTGGGATATACTTTCTTGTAGTTCAATTGGATGTTTCTTTTTGTTGATGTTGATATGTTGGAGGGTTTAAGGGTTTAAGGGTTGGAGGGGTTAAGGAGTTTCGTTTTGGTTTTCGTCTTCGTTTTGGTTTCTATTTTTTAATTTTCAAGTATTCCACCAGTTTGGCTACCGCACGGCCGCGATGGCTGATGTGGTTCTTCACATCAAGAGGCATTTCAGCAAAGCTGACGGCAAACCGGTCGGGCATAAAGATGGGGTCATATCCAAACCCTTCGCTGCCATAACGTTCAGTGAGGATGGAGCCATCGACGCGTCCTTCAAAGAAAAGAGGCGTTGGAGAGGTTTGGCTGTCAGAGTTTTCCAGCAGACATATCACCGTGCGGAAGCAGGCGTGCCGGTTCGTTTTGCCTTCCATTTCGGCCAGCATCTTATTGATGTTGTCGTCAAATGAGCAGTGCTCGCCGGCATAGCGTGCTGAAAAGACGCCGGGTCGGCCGTCGAGAGCCTCAACTTCAAGACCGGTGTCGTCGGCAAAGCAACTTAGACCTGTGCGTTCGAAGACCCACATAGCTTTTTGCAGAGCGTTGCCTTCAAGAGTGTCGGCAGTTTCGGGGATTTCGCCTGCCAAACCAGCTTCCGACAGACTTTTTATTTGAACTATTCCCGTCAGCATATTGCTGACTTCTAATAGTTTGTGCTTGTTGTTCGTGGCAAAAATCAATTCTTTCATAACTGCAAATTTACAAAAAATTTTGATTACTGCGATGTGGAGTGTTGAAAGGTTGGAAGGTTTGAGGGTTGAAGGGTTGAAGGGTTTGAGGGGAGTTGAAATGGAGGAAATGCGAAAATAAATTGGAGGTTTTGTGCGAAAAATTTGGTTGTTTTGCAAGGAATTCGTATCTTTGCACTTTCTGAAAGGGATAATAATAATAATTCAAAAACTTTAAAAATAGAATATTATGGGAAAATCAATAGCGATTTTGACGGGCGGCGGTCCTGCGCCTGGAATGAACACAGTGGTGGCCTCGGTTGCCAAAACATTTTTGCGTGACGGTTATCGTGTGATAGGTCTGCACGGAGGTTATTCGGCACTATTCACCGAGTCACCGCGGATGCAAGACCTTGATTTCCTTATTGCCGACGAGATTTTCAACAAGGGAGGTTCACTGCTGAAGATGAGCCGTTTCAAACCTACCGACGAGGATTTTGAGAAACGTTTCAACCTCAAGCTTTTCACGGACAACGATGTGAAGTTGCTGGTCACCGTGGGTGGCGACGATACTGCATCGACGGCCAACCGCATTGCCAAATTCCTTGAGAGCAAGCACTATCCCATTGCCAATATCCACGTTCCCAAGACGATAGACAACGATTTGCCGTTGCCCAACAGCAGTCCGACGTTCGGCTACAACAGTGCAAAGGCCCAGGGCTGTGTGCTGGCTACCGCCGTTATGGAGGATGCCCGTACCAGCGAGAACTGGTTTGTGGTCAGTGCGATGGGTCGTTCGGCAGGACATTTGGCCCTCGGTATAGCCGGTGCCTGCCACTATCCGATGGTTATCATTCCCGAATTCTTCAACAAGAGCGAAATAACGGTCGAGAAGATAGTCAATATGGTGGTCAGCTGCATCGTGAAACGCAAACTGATGGGTATCAACTATGGTGCTGCGATGATTTCGGAGGGAGTGTTCCATAGTCTCAGCGACGAGGAGATAGCCAAGAGCGGCATCCATTTCTCGTATGACGAGCACGGTCACCCCGAACTTGGCAAGGTTTCGAAAGCCCATATATTCAATGACTTGCTGGAACGCAAGGTGAAGGAGCTGGGTCTGAAGGTGAAATCGCGTCCAGTGGAGATTGGCTACGAGATACGCTGCCACACGCCAATAGCGTTCGACCTGACGTACTGCTCGCTGATGGGAATGGGAGTGCATACGCTGTTCAACCAGGGCTGCACGGGATGTATGGTTTATGTTGATCATCAGGGTAATGCGTCGCCGCTGTATCTCAAGGATTTGCAGGATCCTACGACGGGCAAGATACCGCCGCGTCAGGTGAATGTGAATAGCAACAAGGTGATGTCGTATGTGAACGATATTATGGACTATATCACCCCTGCTGACTATGAGGCTGCGAAGAAGTACCTGCCGAATCCGGAGCTGTACGACTTCAAGAAGATATTGGGGTGGTAAGTTGAGGTTTTTTAACCAAAACCAAAACCAAAACGAAGACGAAAACTCAAGCTCCCCCCTTGGGGGGGTGAGAATTATTTTAATTTAGATAGGTTAGGAGATTGCCATATATGAATGTCCATATAGTACAACACAACATACAGACGAACAATCCTGAAGAGAATCTCAAATGGATTATGGCGGAGCTTGAGACGCAGGCTTCGAAAGATGCGCTATTGACGGTATTTCCTGCGTGTACCCTTTGCGGCTATCCGCAGTATGGGTCGGCAGCATACACGGACCTACAGAAACGTGCGCAGTCAGCATTGCAGCAGCTTATCCAGTGCTCCGAGCACCGCGCTTTTCTGGTGGGTTTGCCGCTGCAGATACAGGACAAGGGGCTGTGCAATGCTATTGTCTTTGTGCAGAACTGCGCCATCCGCGCGATAGTCACTAAGAAGTATCTGGCTCCCGACGAGCAAAAGTATTTTGTCCGCGGAGAGGGAGTCCAGTCCCTTAATTTTCAGGGTCAGCAGATAGCAATAGGTTTTTATGAGGACCTCAAGGAGTTGACGCGCGGACACGGGGAACAGCCAGACATCATCATCTGCTGCGGATGCAATGTTTTCAACTACAACAAGCCGTATAATATCCGCTACCGGATGCACAAGACGGTAGAGAATCTAAACGCGTCGCTTGTGTTTGTGAACCGTGTCGGCGGCGAGGGTCCGTACCTCTTTGCCGGTGGTTCGATGGCTATGAACGCGGCGGGGTCGGTACTGTGCCAGTTTCCCTATTTCGAGGAGCACAGTGCGAGCATAGACCTGCAGCTGCTTACGAACTACGACGACGAGAAACCGGAGGCTGTCGAACTGGTGTATAAGGCGCTTGTGATGGGAGTCAGCGAATATTTCCGCAAGAACGGTCTACAGCGAGCCGTGCTGGGATTGAGCGGCGGTATAGACTCGGCCTTGGTGTGCGCCCTTGCCGTTGCCGCCCTCGGAGCGGAGAATGTGCACGGAATCCTTATGCCGTCGCAGTATTCAACCGACCACTCGGTGAAGGATGCTGAGGATCTGGCACATAACCTTGGGATAAGCTACGACATAGTACCCATCAAGGAGGTCTTTGACGGACTGCGCAAGGCGATGAAGCCTGTTTTTGGCGACCGAGCCGAGGATGTGACAGAGGAGAATATGCAGGCACGCATACGCGGCACCATCCTGATGTCGTATGCCAACAAATTTGGCGCTTTGGTGCTCAACACCACCAACAAGAGCGAGGCGGCTATGGGCTATGGGACCCTGTATGGCGACAGCTGCGGAGCCCTGTCGGTGATTGGCGACCTGTACAAGACCGAGGTCTATCAGTTGTCGGAATGGATAAACCGCGACAATGAGGTTATACCGTGGAACTCGATACACAAGGCACCGTCGGCGGAATTGCGTCCGGGACAGAAAGACAGTGATTCGCTGCCCGACTATGCGGTGCTCGATGCAATACTGAACCTGCACATAGAGGAGCAGCTTTCGGCAGACGAAATTGAAGATGAGGGATATGATGCAGAGCTGGTGAAGGAGGTGCTTCGCAAGGTGAGAGTCAACGAGTGGAAACGTCTGCAGTTTGCCCCGCAGCTCAAGGTGTCGCCGATGAGTTTCGGTCTCGATAGGCGAGTGCCGATTAGTTGAGAGCGGAGGACGAAAACGTTTAACGAAAACGAAGACGAAAACTAAAACGGGGAGCGGAGAGCGTATATTCTAACAAGGAATCAGTGTTATAATGACAGATCTTGAGTTGGCCGAGAGGTATGTTGTTTCGACCAATGTATCGGTATTCCTTACGGGTAAGGCGGGTACGGGTAAGACAACATTTCTGCATCATATCGTTTCGTGTGCAGGGAAGCGGAGTATAGTCCTTGCACCCACTGGTGTCGCCGCTGTCAATGCCGGTGGGGTGACGATACATTCCTTCTTCCAACTGCCGTTGTGCCCATATTTACCAGATGTCAAAGAGCTGGTTACGGAATACCAGATGCCGAACAAGTTCAAGTCGTTGAGCAAGGAGAAAATAAAGATAATCCGCACGCTCGACCTGATGATAATCGACGAGATAAGTATGGTCCGTGCTGACCTATTGGATGCTGTAGATATGACTCTGCGCCGTTACCGTCGCAGCAGCAAACCCTTTGGCGGCGTCCAGTTGCTGCTTATCGGCGACGTGCAGCAGCTGCCGCCAGTAGTTCGCGACGAAGAGAAGCCATATATCGAACAGGTCTATACATCGCCATTCTTTTTCAACAGCAAAGCCCTCAACCAGACGCATCTAGTGACCATCGAGCTGACGCACATATTCCGCCAGCAAGACAGCACATTTGTCACGCTGCTGAACAACATCCGCGAAAACCGTTTTGATGCAGCCACACTTAATGCGTTGAATGCCCGCTATGTGCCAGGTTTCGACCCACCCGACAACGAGGGATATATACGCCTGACCACCCACAACTATCAGGCCAACGAAGAGAATCGCCGCAAGTTGAAGTTGCTTAATGGCACACCAGTGGAATTGGATGCCGTCGTAGAGGGGAATTTTCCCGAAACATCGTTCCCCACCGAGTCGCATCTGGTTCTTAAAAAGGGAGCCCAAGTGATGTTCGTCAAGAACGACAGTTCGGGAGGAGCATATTACAACGGCAAGATAGCCATTGTTGAAGGCTATGATGACGAAGAAGGGATAGCAGTAGTGGATGCCGAGGGCAACCATATTGTTGTCAAACACGAGCGTTGGGAGAACATAAAATATGAAATCGATCCCATTGACAATCAAATCAAGCAAAAAGTAGAGGGAACGTTCATCCAGTTTCCGCTGCGTCTGGCTTGGGCTGTTACCATCCACAAAAGCCAGGGGCTGACGTTCGACAAGGTGGTTGTCGATGCAGCATCGGCCTTCACATACGGTCAGGTCTATGTTGCATTGAGCCGCTGTCGCACACTTGAAGGTCTGGTGTTGGCGACGCCGATATCGTCATCCTGTGCGTTCGACAACGAGGATGTTGTTGAGTTCAACAGCAGATTTCCATCCCATTCGCAGATAGAAGAAGAGTTGGGTATGCAACAGGCTTCATATTATTACGATTTGCTGTTTGAGATGTTTGACATCACAACCGTATATAACTGTGCCGACAAACTCAACAGTTTTTACCAGAGTCATTTGAAGCGAGCCTATGCCGAAAAGGTGCAACAACTCAACGCGCTGGTCAACGACAATTTGGTTTCGTTGATGCAGGTCTCCGAAAAGTTTCACAACCAGCTGACGAGGATTAGGATGCAAAGCGGGGGCGACACCACAGACGCCACACTTGGCAAGCGAGTCTCAAAAGGAGTGGAATATTTCAGAAACCAGATGGAGCAGGTGATGCAGACAGTCAAAGAGATTTTGAACGTCGAAGTCAAGAGCAAGACAGTGGCACC
Organism: Bacteroidales bacterium; assembly: GCA_017958525.1. GTDB lineage: Bacteria > Bacteroidota > Bacteroidia > Bacteroidales > P3 > Colimorpha. The sequence goes on along the minus strand of JAGDCN010000035.1, from coordinate 29,774 downwards.
GGTTCTCAAAGAGCTGTCGTCGGAAATGCAGGATGCACTCGGACAGATGTTGTTCTGTCTGGAGAGGGTGGAGGAGAGAGGCTTTTCGCCGACGGTCTTCAACCGAGCCAAAGCTGTCTGGCAGCTGGGCCAGGAAGAGGGTAAAAAAAGCAAAAATAAAGACAAAGGAGCTCGACAGACGAAGAATAAGTCGCGTATGGCTAAAGGCAGTCCGGAGTCTGGCTTTGTAATACAACGCAATGCCAATACTGTTGAAAATGAACGTTATGCAATGTCCAAACCAGCCAAAGTACCCACTTGGATAGAAACGGCACGTCTTTATGCCGAGGGTGTTCCGATAGAACAGATAGCGCATCAGCGAGGTTTGGCCCAAAGTACAGTATGCGACCACCTTGTCAAGTCGCTTTCTGCCGGTATTATCACCGTTGATACGATACTTACATCAGAACAGTTTGATGAAATAGTGGATTACATCCTTGACGGCGAACAACATACGCTCAAGGAGATGTATGTCCATTTTGGCGGCAAATACGAATATTACCAGCTTCGTGCAGCCCTAATGGAGTCGAGGGATTTGAGAGAAGCCCTTTAGAAATAATTGAAAATTAGTTAAGATTGGAAGGTGTGATGTTGATTTGTTGAAAGTAAAATGGAATTGAAACATTAAATATTGTTACAATTTATTTTTACTGTCACTTAGTTTACGAGTCTAAGATTAGTCCAGGTGTCTTTCAGTTTGCCGCCAACAAAAATGGAAGGTTCCTGCAGCAGTCCCTGAATGGATGTCTCGTATTGCAGAGCCTTGTCGGTGTTGTTGAACAGATTGTAGTGGTCGATATTGCCTTTGTTTTTTTTCAATTCCTTGAGAAAGAAATAAGTGAAAAACCCGTGCCGTTGCTCGTCGTAGGAATAGGCGGTCTTGTCGAAAGCAGAAGCGGACATAACCACGATGTCGTTGCGGATGCGCAGCCCTTTGGCTTTGTTGCTGCTGTGTTTGATGTTGACCAGCGGAAGTCCGTCGCGCTGGTTGCCGTTGAAGGAAGCATCGATGACGACGGTCATAGCCTTGAACGGAACACGGTTGAACCAATTGCATAAAGTGTCGATAGGCAGGCATTGTTTCAGCAGCCTTTTGGTGTCAGATTTTGTGAGAGGATCGCTGCTTATATCCGATGCGTTGCGAAAAGCCTTGATATGGCGATAGTCGATGCCGGCAGGTATAAGATAGGGATTATGGTTATAGTCAGTAACACCGTGGCCGGCGTAATAGATTATAAAATAGCAGTCGCCTTTCTGAGCGGTGGCAATGTCTTTTATCCATCGTATTCCCTGTTGCTTGATGTCGTCCATTTTGGCGTCTTCAATTATTTTTACCTGTCGAGACGGGATGCCCAGCGTACGGATACAGTATTGTTGCATCACTTCACCATCGTTGTAAGCGTAAGGTACATCAGGCAGAGGAGCACCATAGCGTTCGTTAGCTATAATGAGAGCGTAGGTTTTGTTGTTGCTGTTTTCTGCAATCTTAGGTATGTTGTAATCCACAAACTCGTCATTGATTAGACGTTCGTTCATCTCGACAATCTCCTCGTCGAAAGCACTGTGGACGATAATCTCGACGCCGACATCGCGGTATTGAGATCCGCTCTCGCTGACGCTTTGAGTGTTGTAGCTGAATTCGTTGACAGTTTGTTGGAGTTTTATACAGCTGTTTTCCAAGTTGTTGCGGATTCCCTGTGCTCTGAGAAATGCCAGTTGAGCGTTGTTGTTGATGCCAGATTTAGCAGAGACAGAAATACGAACTGATTCGCCGTTATAGCGTGCTGCTATGTATTGAAAATCACCGTATTCTCCTTTGTAGTCAAGATGAGTTACCGGAGTTATGTCGGTAGAAGCCTTTAGACAGATATCTACTTTTTTCCCAGGTTTGAAAGCGTCGTTGCTAATGTCATCTACAATCATCCGCGCTATTTCCACAATGGCCATACTTGCATTGGACTGTTCACACAAATACTTGCCAGTGGCATAGTTGTCGGTTTTGTTTTCAAAGTGGTGGCAATTATAATTCAGTCTGATTCGGTAGTTCAACTCCCGCAAGCCGTCGGTGGTCAGTCCACTGACCAAGTCTGTCTTGATAGTCATTTTGGTTTCGTCGTAGAGTTTGCGGTTGTCCGGCAAAGCCAGCAGATAGTTAGTCGAGCGGCGTTGCATTTCTTTTTCGCGCTGGCTTACAGTTTTTTGCAGCTGTTTTAGTATTATATCGCGATATTCGCTGTTCACTAAAGCTTCCGACAGCTGGCAGCGTCCTGTTGCGGGCAGTCCGACAGACATAATAAGCAGGATAAATACTCTAAAGGCTTGTAAACGTAATTGTTTTGTCATTTGCTTTGCAATTATAGTAGATTGCAAAGTTACAAAATAAAAGTGAAATACAAAACAATTTTGTTTTTATTCATTCAAAACGGGTTCGATGCCGAAAGAAAAATGGCGTTGCAGTTTGTTATGGAATAAGTAAAGCAGCAAAAAGTAAAGAACTGTTACAGCGAGTGTTGCCAGTGCGGTTATAGCTTCGGAGGTGTTTAGCAGTTGTAAGAGAGCAATGCTTGCAATGATGACGATGGCAGGGAGGATGTATGCCAGAAGAACGGCAAGAAGTCCGAGGCTTTCGTTGACGCTGACAATCACGTTGTCGCCCTTGGCGAATTGTTGCCATTGGTCGGTTTCGACATCAACGATTTTATCGTCTTTGTCAACAAAAGCACATTTTTCGTGCGCTTTGCAGGAGCTGCAGGCAGACACGACGTGCATTTCGACTTTGACGATGCCGTTGCAAACATCGACGACAGTTCCGTGGTGTGTAGCTATTGAGGACATTTTGTTAATCTGTTGATATGTTGGATGGTTTGATGTTGATTTGTTGATAGGGTTGGAAGTAAAATGGAATTGAATATTATTTCAATTTATTATTTAACTGTCACTAAACAATACTAATGTTTTAGTTTGAATTTCAGGTTTTTGGGGTAGGTTTTGCAACCTTTGACGCATTCGCCATCGGTATTGATTTTGTAGGTAGTGCCTTCAAAGACCACTTCTGCGCGGCCCCATTGGAAGTAGGATGCGGCATCGTAAACAAATTGGGAGACTTCGTTGCCTTCGGTGTCGATAAAGCCCCATAAAGCATTTTTTCTGACGGGGATGAGTCCTTCGGTGCAATGCTGAGCCGAGCTGTAAATGAGAGGAATAACTATTTTGCCGCTTTTGTTGACAAACCCGTATTTTCCATCTTTCTCGATCATAGCAAGGTTTTCGCTGAAGATGTATTCCATAGAACGATAACCGCTGTTGTCGTATTCGATGGGGAGAATGATTTTACCTTTTTTGTTGATGATGCCGTATTTGCCGTTATTGCTGACCATAGCATAGCCGTCGTTAAAGGGTCCGACATAGTCGTAAAAGCCAAAGTGCTCTTTGCCTTTGCGGTCCAAAAAAGTTTTGCGTCCATTGCGTTCAACAATGTATAGGTCTTCGTTATAACCATCAACTTTGGTATAGACAAAGTCGGTAATCTGTTGAAAATGGCTGTTGAAAAGGGCTGCTTTTTCTTCAACGGCATCGACGGCGAAGAAGCAACCATCGTGCATAGGAGTGATTTCGAGATACTTGATTGGCAATACTTCGTGTCCGTTGTGGTCGATCATACCGTATCGGTCGTATTTTTTCACGATGGCACAATTTTCGCTGAACGGGTAAGTGTATTCGTACTGTGCGGGAATGACAAGTTTGTTCGATTTGTCGATGAATCCATAGCCAATTGTACTGCTGTCAAAATCGATGATGACCGAGGCAACACCTTCGCTGAAGCCAGATGCTGTGCGGTATTGCGGGCTGATGACGATATTTCCGGCGGTATCGTAAAACCCGTATAGGTTTTTGTCCTTGAAACGGATCATACCGTCGGTGGGATAGGCAACTTCTTCGTATTGTACGGGTACGACAACGCGTCCGTTGCGGTCGATTAGGCCACAGACGCCGTAGTCGTAAAAGACGAGACAATAGTCGCCGTGAAACTGGTCAACATATTTGTATTGAGGTTCAACGATCTCGGTGCCGTCTTCGCGTTTGAATCCAAAGAGGCCGTTGCGTCGTGTGGTCTGAATGCCGTCGATGAAGTAGAGCTCGCAGCCGCAGTCTTCGTCGTCAACAATAACGACTTTTTCTTTCTGCTGGTTCACCTGTGCGCCCATTACCAGCGGCAAAATTAGCAGTGCAATGAAAAAAAAACGTTTTAACATATTGAAAATTGTTGATATGTTGATATGTTGGAAGGTTTTAGGGTTGAAAGGTTGAAGGGTTTGATGTTGATAGGTTGATGTGTCGATATGTTGATTTGTTGATGTGTTTTGGTTTTCGTTTTAGTTAATCAGTTTTTCGGCACCGTTGTTAATCCATCCACTTTTGCCGTCGGCAATGGTGATCTGCCACCATTCGTCCTGTTGGTCGGTTATTGTCATCAGGGTTCCTTCGTGCAATATGAATTTGTCCACGCTTTTGACGTCGGGTGCCCCTTTGACGATTACCATCGGGCTGACAACAACGGCTTCATTATTATTAGTCACAAGTTTTGTGGAAAATGCTGCATTTAAAGCGAAAAAAACTGTAATTAGCAGTAGTGCGGCAAAGGTGACGAACATTGTCCTTCGGGTGCGGTATTCTTTGGCGATGAAGAATATGCAGGCTGCTGCTGCTGTGAAAGTGAGTGCTATCAGCAACAGGATTCGCCAACCACGCGTTGTGGTGATTCGTACGATGCTGTGTGCCCATTGAAGAAGGAACATTCTGGGGAGTTCTTCTATATTGTCAATTGTTTTGCTGCGTGCCAGTTCGAGATTGTCCTTGACGATTTGTTTGTTTGGCGCCAGCCGCAGTGCGCGTTCGTAGTTAAGAATGCTTTTCCCGATGCTGTCGAGTCGATAATAGGTGTTGCCAAGATTGTAATATAGCTGCCAGCTGTCAAAGCCGCTCGAAAGGATTTGGTTGTAGATCTGCACAGCGCTTTCGTAGTCACCGTTGTCATAGGCTTGGTTTGCGGCGGCCATATCCTTTTCTTTCAAACTGATTGTGGATATGGCAGAGACGTTGGATGATGCTGTCAGAAGGAGTGCAAAGAGGGCGGTTCGAATTGAAAATTGAAAATTGAAAATCATTTCGGTTTGAAGTTGAAAGGGTTGGAAAGTTTAAGGATTGAAAGGTTGGAGGGTTTGATGTTGATTTGTTGATGTGTTTTGGTTTTCGTTTTAATTAAAGGTTGAATGTAAAATGGAATTGAAAATTGTGTCATTTTACCTTGATTGCTGCTATTTCGGTAATGGTATTCATTGCTTCGTTGTAGATGTTTTGTTTTTTTGTGCTGCTGTCGCCTGGAGCAAAACGGGCGAAATCTACATCCGACAAGGTGTGAAGAATTTGCAGCTGCAAAGCTTCGTTGACCTGTTTGTCATTGAGATGCTGACGGATGGTGTCGGAGGAAAGCAGTGACTGCTGGATGTTGAATTTGTCGGCGATTCCCCCCCACAGGGCTTTGTAAATCTCTTCGTAGAATTTTTCATCGTTGCCGTCGTTGAGATGTTTCTCGGCGTTGCGCAACCGCTTGCGTGCCAGTTTGGTGGCTCGCTGCAGACGCATAGACGCTTCGTCGGCAGCGATGTCCTGCCGGTGCCGTGCGACGGTGATGACAACAATGGCTGAAGCGATGGGAAGAAGAAGCAAAATGCAGAAAGCCAGGGGAAATCCGCTCTCGCTCTGCATCGGGTGCAAAGTTGTGTCGTTGCTGATGTGGTGAATGTCGCTGTTCAGCATCTTTATGTCGCTTTTGGAGGTGGCGTTGTGAAGCGGTTTGCCGACTTTGATGCTGATTTTGTTGCATTTTTTTGTTGTGTATTGTCCTGTCGAAGGATCGAAATAGACATATTCGAAATCGGGAATTTCATAGTCACCCTGGATTTGGGGAGTGACTATCCATTCAAAGGTGCGGCTGCCGCTGATGCCGTTGTCGCCTTTGTTGATGTTGTCGATTACGCGTGGTTCATAGACCTCCATACCCTTGGGAAAGTCGATCGACGGTGGTTCGAGCAGGCTAAGATTACCGTGTCCGCTGACGGTTACGCTGTATGTGAATGCCTCGTTTGCACGCAATTCGGAGATGTCGGTTTTGGCTTTGACGTCAAAGCGTCCCACACCACCTGCAAAATTTGCCGGAGCTTCGGGTAGCGGTTTGACATTTACGTTTATTGAATTGCTGGTCAGAGACTTTACTACAGCCTGGTTGCGTGTCGGAGTAAAGAATGGGTCGTCGATGAAGAAATCGAAAATGGTGCCTGTGCGCTGCCGTTGCATCTGTGTTTGTATGATGGCTACAACATCGGTTTTGAGCGGTGCGATGTTGAGCGTGCCGCACTCTTGTGGATAGAGTGCACCACGGCGTATTTCGGCAACTTGGTACTGCCGCCCGTTGTAGGTTTCAGTGTATTGCTTGACCTGGGTCATATTTTCGCTTAGGTCTTCGCTCCAAAAGCCTTTGTTGCGCGGCAGTTTGTCAATTTGGAACTGAGTGAGAGGCACCTGTGTGTATATCTTATATATTATGATGGCCTCTTCGCCTTGATAGAGGCTGTTTTTGCTGATGGAGGCCCGTGCAAAAAGGGTGTTGTTGTCGATAGTTGTTGCAGGTTGCTGTGCCGGTTGCTGCTGTTGCGACGGACGGCTGTTGCCAAAAGGCCATCCATTTTGTGCGTTTTGCTGCTGTTGCTGCTGTCTGTTAGGGTCGGCTTTCTCCACTTTGATAGAGAATGGCTTGCTGCTGACAGTCTTGCCATCGACGGTACAGCTGGCGGCACCGATATTGGCAGTGCCCTCTTTCTCGGCCTGTACAAGTATGGTGAAAGTGTTGGACACCGACTGTGTCATTTTGCCGTTGATGATCGATGTCGAACTGCTGAAGCCTGTGCTTGGACCGCCTACCAGGGTGAGTCCTTTCATCGTAGGCATCTTGAAATTCTGTGCTTGGGCATTGACATCGAAGGTTATCTGGAATGTCTGTCCAGCGGCCACGCTGTTGCGTGTGCGAACATTCATAACGGCATTCTGAGCCGAAATGGCACCTGGCAGCATTGCCGCAATAAAAGCTAATATGATAGTTAATCTTTTCATTTTTATATATTTCAACTCTCAACTTACAACTCTTAATTTACCAATCTTTTTCTATTTTCGTCGGTGACCCTTGACGGCGCTCCTTGGCAGCCTCTTTCATTCTAACCGCTTTGCGAGTTTGTTGCTCGTTGTTTTTCATAGCGTTGAGCATCTGTTCGGCTTCGCGTCGGTTTTGTTCTTGTTGTTTGCCCTGTTTTTGGTCTTGTTGATTGTTTTGTTGCTGTTGTTGGTTTTGCTGCTGATTCTGGTTCTGTTGATTCTGGTTCTGCTGGTTCTGGTTTTTTGAATCTTGGTTTTGCTGGTTTTGTTGGTTCTGTTGGTTTTGCTGGTTCTTTCCGCCACTACTTTGCTGTTCGGGGCGTAGCAGTTGTTTGGCCAGCGACAGGTTGTACTTGGCATCGTTGTTGTGGCTGTCCAGTCGCAAAGCGGCAGTGTATTCTTTTATAGCCATAGTCAGGCTCTGTCTGTCATAACCGCCGGTGTCGCGGGCAGCCAAAGCTTTGCGGAGATGTATGTTGGCCGAATTGTAGTGTGCATTGACACGTTGTTCGGGTGTCGCACTGTTGTTCTGGCACATTTTTTGATAATAGGCGAGGGCAGTGTCGTTCTGTCCAAGTTTGCTGTGTGCCAGGGCCCGGTTAAATTGGCATTTGGCGTAGTTGCTGTCGGCTATCAAAGCGGCGCGATAGTGGTTCAATGCTTTGCTGATATTGTTTTTTTTCAGTTCGTTGTTGCCTTCGCGTGTTGTAACGCGGCGATTCTTCTTTGTTTTATGGTTGGCCTTGTAGGGAATGGTGATCTTTTCTTTGCGATACTGGTCGAGGGCACTTTGTGCCGGTTTGCCGTCAGACCTGCTGTTGGTGGGTCGTTGTGCCGCGGCAGTGAAAACAGCCAATGCGACCAGTAGTATAATTGCCAATTGTTTTTTCATAATGTTAGAACCTCAATTCGCTATTTGTTCCTTCTGATAATTTTGTTGAAATTGATTTTAGGATTTTTGCGTTCAAAGATGAACACTTCGAGAATGAGAAGCAGAAGTCCCGCGACCAGTGGATACTGGTATTGCGACTCGAACGATGAAAACTGGGCTGCACCGAATTTTTGGCTGTCCAGTCTTGACAGTTGCTTGACCAGTTCTTCGACAGCTGCATTGCCGTTGGCGCAATGGACATAGATGCCGTTGCCGGCTTTGGCAATGTCGCGCAGCATATCTTCGTTCAGATGGGTGGTTATGACGTTGCCCTCACTGTCTCTGCGCCAGTCTGTCACCTTGCCGTTGCGTCCCAAGATGGGTATCTGGCCACCCTGTGTCGAACCGATACCTATGGTGCAGACCATAATGCCTTGGTCGGCAGCTTCTTTTGCTGCTTCAACCGCATCGTCCTCGTGGTTCTCGCCGTCGCTCAATATTACAATTGCGCGACTTTTGTTGGGCTCCCATTGTGGCTGCCCATCGTCGTCGCTTTCGCCAAATCCCAAGGTGGCCATACCCTTTTCGATAGCGTCGCCGATAGCGGTGCCTTGCTCGCTGATAAGGTCGGTGCCAATCTGGTCGAGAAACATTTTTGTTGCGCCGTAGTCGTTGGTCAGCGGCATTTCTATATATGCTCTTCCTGCAAATACTACCAGCGACACCCGGTCGCCGCCCAGCTGGCTCATCAGGTTGCGGACGGTCTGTTTACTCTTCTCCATACGGCTGGGTTTCATATCCTGGGCTAGCATACTGTTAGAAACGTCCATACAGACAGCCATATCGATACCGCGCTGCTCGCCCTCGGCTATTTTGTTGCCTATCTGTGGATTGGCCAGTGCAACAATAAGTAGTCCGATACCAGTGCAGAGCAGTGTCAGCTTGGCTATTGGACGGCGCCACGAAGCGTCAGGCTGCAGGCGTCCTAGCATTGAGTTCTGTGCAAATTTGGCCAGCAATTTCTTTTTGTGACGCTGTCTGAGGATAAAAACGATGACCATCAGTGGTATCACCGCAAGCAGCCATAATATTTTAATATGTTCGAAATGCATTGCTAATAGTTTAATTGTCAATTCTCAACAGTAGTTCCAAAGCCAGTGCCAGCAGTGCTAGCAGAAGGAATATTTTGAATTCCTCTTTTGTTTGGTGGTATTGTGTGACGTCAATTCGGGTTTTCTCTATTTTGTCGATTTGCTCGAAAATTTCGTTCAGCGAGTTCTTGTTGGTGGCGCGATAGTAGTGACCGCCATCCGTGCTTTCTGCCATCCGCGTCAGCAAGCTCTCGTCGAGGTCAGCTTTCGAGTAGAACGGACGACCGTATTCGTCGTGATAGAGTACATCTCCGCGACTGCCCACGCCGATGGTGTAAAGCCGGATGCCGTATTCGCCCGATAGTTCTGCGGCAGTTTCGGGGTCTATCGAACCTCGGTTGTTAACACCGTCGGTCAGCAAGATGATGACCTTGCTGACAGCTTTGCTTTCCTTGATGCGGTTGATGGCCGTCGCGAGGCCGTCGCCGATGGCGGTGCCATCTTCCAGCAGGCCGGTGCGCATTGCCGACAATTGTCGCGACAAAATGTTGTGGTCTATCGTCAACGGTGTCTGTGTAAATGCTTCACCTGCAAATTCCACAAGTGCTATGCGGTCGTTCCTGCGCCCGTCGATGAACCGCTGGGCCACTTCTTTGGCCGCTTCCAGTCGGTTGGGTTTGAAGTCCTCGCCTTTCATACTGCCAGACACGTCAATGGTCAACACAATATCGATGCCTTCAATCTCCATTTCCTCGCGGCTCAATTTGCTCTGTGGACGCGCCAAGGCCACAATCAGTAATACCAGCGCGATGCAACGCAGCGCGAAACGGGCGTGGTAGAGTGTGTGCCTCAATGTGTGACCACCGTCGCCGAACATCTTTGTGTCTGGTATGTGTAGCGGAGCCTTGATGTATTTGTAATGCAATGTGTACCATACTATCATCAGCGGTATCAATGCCAGTAGTAGCAATAGCCAGGGATGTGCGAAAGTCATATTGTTGAACATCACTTATCCTCCTCCCTTTCTGGATTGTTAATTCTATGAGTCTCAACTACCTTGTGAATGAAATCGACCGCTGTCTGCATAACTTGGTTGTGCTCGTATTCTTCGGGTTGCATCTTGGCAAATTTCACCATATCAGCCTTTTGCAGCATCTGTCGAAGCAGGCTCTCGCTCTCTTCGCTCCAGTCAGCAATGTTGTGGAATGCCTGCAGTGTCTGGCGTGTAGTCATCTCGGCGGCCGAAATTCCGTACATATTGCGCAAAAAGCGTCGCACAATGTCGGTGATGTCGGTATAGTATTTTTTTATCCTGCCTTTCTGCCACAACTCCTTGCGTCTCAGTGCTTCTAGTTCCTTCAATGCTCTCTGGTCGGCAGGTGCCGGTTTGGCTTTGGGCAGAACTATAATTGGTTTGTTTTCTTTGTGGCGTTTTACAATCCATATCGTGGCAGCGACAGCCAAAGCAAGAAGAATGGCATAAACTACCCAACGTGCTATTTCCCAGAAAGTAAAAGGCTCTTTTATGCTGCCAGCATCTGCTTTTGTTTCGCATTTTGTTGTGTCTGCGTCGGCGACGTAGGCAACGGTCAGGCTCAGTGTGTCGTGAGGTGACAGCAACACGGCATCGCCGTTGTTGTCAATGCGCACCACTATGTTATTGATGTAGTGACGGCCAGCGTCGAACGATGTGAGGGTCACCCGCTGCTCGATGCTACTGGTCTTGCCATCAGCTCCGCGCAAAGTGTCGTTGGAACTTTCAAGAACCTCGATGGCATCGCTCCATAGTTCTTCCAAGGTCGGGAAAGCGATATTGCGCTCGTTGGCACCTTCCACGGTGATGTGTAGCGTCGTTTGGTCGCCAATCGTAATCGAATCGTCGTCAATCCTGGCCGAAACGCGCACTGTGCCATCGCTCGAAGGGTATCTTGGCGTTGCTGCAGTGTCGGCATTAGGTCTTACCAGTTGCAGGTATTGCTGCAGCTGTTGTTGTTGCTGGTCGTCGGGGACTTTAGTACTGTTTCGCGGTGAGCTTTGCTCCGTGGACAAATCCCTGTCGTCCAGTGTTACACGTCTATCCACCAGGCCTTTGCCATCGTTTTGCGCAATCGCATTAACGGCCATTGCGGCCATTATTCCAAAAACAGTTATTTTTAAAATGTTTTTCATATGGATAAAACTCTCAATATCAACTCTCAACATATAGATTTATTTTCTACGCTCCTCTGCGCTTGAAAATTCCTATCAGCGGCTTCACAAAATCCTGTCCAGTGGTGATGGTCGCGTAGTCGATGCCGTATTTTTGCATCAGCGTTTCGGCGCGCACTGAGCATTGGCGATAGTATTCCTCATAGTTGTGCCGTACCACTGCTGACGAAGTATCGATCCACCGTGTTGCACCGCTTTCCAGGTCTTTGAATGCGACGAGGCCCATTCGTGGCAGTTCGCGTTCACGGGGGTCATCGATGTGTAGTACCACCAGGTCGTGCTTGCCAGCTGTGATTTTTAGCGCGTTTTCATAGCCGTCGTCACACAGATCACTCATAAGAAACGCTGTCGAGCGCTTCTTTGTGACGTTGGTGAAATAGCGCAGTGCCTCGGCCACATCGGTTCCATTGCCCTGCGGACGGAAGTCTATCAGTTCGCGTATAATCCTTAGTATGTGGCTGCTGCCCTTCTTCGGAGGAATGAATTTTTCGATACGGTCGCTGAACATCACCACACCAACTTTGTCGTTGTTATGTATGGCCGAAAAAGCCAGTGTAGCAGCAATTTCGGCCGTCAATTCGGACTTGTACTGGCTTGTGGTGCCAAATAGCTGTGAACCACTGACATCGACAAGCAGCATCACCGTCAGCTCACGCTCCTCTTCGAACACCTTCACGTAAGGATGGTTCAGGCGGGCAGTGACATTCCAGTCTATGTTGCGCACATCGTCGCCATACTGGTATTCGCGCACTTCGCTGAAAGCCATTCCACGACCTTTGAAGGCACTGTGGTATTCACCCGAAAACATCTGCTGCGACAATCCGCGGGCGCGTATCTCAATCCGCCTCACTTGTTTGATTATGTCACTCTCTTGCATAAAAAGAAACTCTATCTCTATTCTCGAATTGACTCATTATCAAGGCACATCCACGCGGTTAAGGATCTCATTGACAATCTCCTCACTCTTGATATTCTCGGCTTCTGCCTCGTAGGTCAGACCCACACGGTGGCGCAGAATGTCCATAGCTACGGCACGAACATCTTCAGGGATGACATATCCCCTACGTTTCATAAAGGCATAGCTCTTTGACGCCACGGCAAGGCTTATTGTGCCGCGCGGCGAGGCACCGTAGCTGATCATACCTTTCATTTTTTCGAGGTGATACTGTTCCGGATAGCGCGTTGCAAAAACAATGTCTGTAATATAGTTCTCAATCTTTTCGTCCATATATACCTCTTTTACCAACGCTCTGGCTTTCAGTATGTCGGCAGGCTTCATCATCGCTGTTTGGCGGTTGAAACCCTCGCCAAGGCTTTGGTGCAGAATCTGGCGCTCTTCGCTCTTCTCGGGATAGCCGATTACCACTTTCAGCATAAAACGATCGACCTGTGCTTCGGGCAATGGGTAGGTGCCTTCCTGCTCGATGGGGTTTTGCGTGGCCATCACCAGGAAAGGCTCCTCAAGCTTGTAGGTGCTTTCGCCAATGGTCACCTGGCGCTCCTGCATTGCTTCGAGCAATGCGCTTTGCACTTTGGCTGGAGCACGGTTGATTTCGTCAGCGAGAATGAAATTCGAGAAAATTGGACCCTTCTTCACCTGAAAGGTCTCGTTTTTCTGACTGTATATCATAGTTCCTACCAGGTCGGCAGGTAACAGGTCGGGTGTGAACTGGATGCGGCTGAATTTGGCATCGATTGCCTTGGCTAGTGTCGTGATGGTCAGTGTTTTTGCCAGACCTGGCACGCCCTCCAGAAGCACGTGGCCGTCCGATAGCAGACCAATCATCAGACTCTCAACCATATGTTTCTGTCCAACAATGTTTTTGCGCATCTCCATTGTCAAAGCATCGACAATGGCACTTTCGCGTTCGATGCGCTCATTCAACTCTTTGATGTTTACAGGTTCGTTCATATTTTTAATTTTTACAATTTTTCTCTTTTTTAACTTCACCAAACGCAATCGGATGCAAAAATATTGTAATTTTTTTTATTTTTTTGAAAATTTAATAATGCAGTCTTCAAAAACTATCTTTTCTACTCTATAATCTGCCGCTTCGCACTTTTCTCTTATCTTTCTGTTCCCCTAATTCTGACTGTCAATCCATTTTCCTTTGTGTCTGCGTTAGGCATCCACAACCTAAAATAACGCATCATTGAGACGTCGAAAATGCTTTTTGTCAAGTGTTAAAAATCAAGTTGTTGCTGTATTTTCTTCAGGATGTGTACCGTTCTTGAAAAATTACAAGAGAAGTAAATGACAGGTCGAAAACGGGGCTGATTTTGGGACTGCAAAAAATCGTTCGGTGACGGTTGAAAAGGTGTTAGTAAATATTTTTTTTCAAAAAAAGATTGGAAATTGCGGTTATTCCAAAAAAAAACAGTATCTTTGCATATTGTATTTTTAGCGTGAAATCAAAAATCTAATTAATTATTAATATCTTATGAAAAGTAAAAGAGTACTTATCGGCTTAATTGTCGCAGCTTTTGTGGGCGGAGCCCACTTTGCCTCTGCACAACCGAAGGCTAATTACCAAAACAACCTTATTGAAATAGGTCCCGACAATGTTGCCGGACGTGTCCGCGCCATCATCGTCGATCAGACTGACCCGAATCACACCACACTCTATGCTGGAGGCGTGGCTGGTGGTCTGTTCAAAAAAGTCGGCGACGAAAACTGGCAGTATGTCCCCTACAACACCAACAACGGTCAACTCACCCTGCCTATCTCTTGTATGATTCAGCTCCCGAACAATTCGATTCTTATCGGTACGGGCGAGGGTATCGTTGCAAACCACGGTTTTAATTACGATAAAATGTCCCCTAAGGGCCGCGGTATCTATCTTTTCAACCCAGCTGATAACAGCTTCACAAGTCTCAACAATACCAAACCTTCAGTCAATGCTGCATTCTCGTATGTGAACCGTATGGCAGCTCTGGAGCGCGACAACTACCTCTATTTATACGCTGCCACCACTGAAGGTCTCTATCGCTGGAAACTTTCGGCCTCGAGCCCCGACTGGACAGCAGCCCCCTCGCTTGTGCAGGCTGGCAACTTCCAAGATGTCGTTATCGTCAGCGCCGATAATATGGCCTACGCCACAACTCCCAACAAACTGTACCGCATCAGTAACGTCACTGCCGAATCTGGGGCTGTTGATATTACCAGCAGCAACAACGCTTTTGTTAATGCTGGCCGTATCGAACTGGCTGCCAATACAGCCCACAATTACGATGCCGAGACGGGAACAAGCGAGCATACAACCTATCTCTATGCTCTCGTTTCCGATACAACGGGTCTGCTTGACGGTGTCTATCTTACCAAAAATCAGCAGACTTGGACGCGCCTGACCACCCCAACAGTTGTCCCCTTCACCAGCGAAAACCCTGGCACCATCAATGCCTCTATCGCTATTAACCCGCGTCACTATAAAGCCATCTATATCGGCGGTGCCACCCTTTGGTCGGGCGAAGGCTTTGTCGAAAATTCCTATTACCAGTGGATCAAACAGTCCTATTCGGAAAGCGAGATGAATACTGGTAATTATATGGCTTCGGTCTATGCCAACACGATGTGCCTCCATTCGGGTATCCATCAGATTGTTCCGACCTGGAAGATTGTTAACGGCGACACTATTTGGGTTAACTACTATGCCACTGATGCAGGTGTATATACCGACAATGGCAACATCGGCACTTTCCGCTCGCTTAACAAGGGTCTCAACACAGTCCAGTTCAACCACATTGCTGTTAGTCCCGATGGTTCGCTCATCGGCGGTGCTGTCGATAACAGCTGCCCCTTCATCCAGAGCCGTAACGCTCACGATGGAATCCTGCCCACCGACTCCTGGTATGACGACAACCCCAACTCGATTATGAACCACCTTGCCAACATCATTTGGGTCGGCAACGGTGGTGGTGTAGCAACCTCGATGTTCCAGCAACTGAAACCCTACACCCGCCGCAACCTCTTCGTTTCGGCCGAGCCGGGTCACTTTATGTTCCAAGGCAATATGGGCGTTTCCAACACGGCTAGTTATGCCCGTGCTTGTGCTGACTATGCCGACTATACCAACACACAGACTTGGACAGCTGCCGAGGCATTCCTCTCGGACATTGTTTCTGGTAGCAACCCAATTCCACAAATTAAAGTCTGGGAAACCACGAACAATACAATCTGGAACGACAGTATCAACTTCAGCATCGATACCAACCTTACCTATATCCACCAAGGACAGGTGTTGCCTCTCACTGGTGATACCCGCATTCAGCCTGGCGACAGCATCTTGGTGCAGTCGAAACCCAACTTCGATTACCCGTTCTACTATCGTTTCAACGAGACGTTCATTGTGAAGAATAAAATGCACCACCGTATCGCTGCTCCCATCGTCAGCCGTGCCATCGTCAACGGTCGCAACGTGAGAGGTGTTGGCTCTGTATATATGAATATGACTCCTAATTATTTCCGCAATGTGTGGGACATTAATGAGGCTACTAGCACTGATGACGCCACCATCGAAAAGCTGATGCACTGGGTCAATATCTACACTGCTGACCGTGGTTACTCTGTTGGTAACCTTGCCTTCAGCCGCGACGGCAAGAGTATCTACATTCACGTATATAACAACAACGACAACAGAGGTTTCATCTTCCGCCTCTATGACTACAACAACACCAACGTAAACAAGATAATGACGATGAAGAACCAACTTTCGTTTTCGAAGGACGACCCCATCAACTATCCTGACAACCCGCGTATCACCCACTTCGATACCATCTTCGCTGCTGACGGCAACTGGTTCAATCGTCCAGTGACTTCGATCGCCGTTGACCCGCGCGACGGTCAGGACAATATTGTCCTCACTTTCGGAGGTTACAACAGCGGTGATGCCAATATGGTCTATGTCAAGAACGCCTCTGATCCCGCTACTCGTACCGTCACTAATATTTCGGTCTCCAATAACGAAAACGGTATGGGTGTCAACGACCCCGTCCACTCAGCCCTGATTGAATACACCACCGGTACTATCTATGCAGGTACTGAGAAGGGTGTCTTCACTACCGCTTCGGCCAACAGCCCGAACTGGCAGAACTTCGGCGACTTCAACGGTGTGCCTGTCACCTCAATAGTTCAGCAGACCCAGAGCCTCCAGCGTCAGCGCTACACCGTCCGTGATGGTGTCAACGATGTGACATACATTTTTGCTAAGACCAAATATCCTTACGCCATTTACTTCGGCACCTATGGCCGCGGTATTTTTATGGACACCACCTATGTTGTTGACCACGTCTCCGAAGTGTGCGATAGCGACGACTGGCTGGGTATCACCACCGTCGATAACGGCGACAACAGCGTCAACATCTATCCCAACCCCGCCGTCGATCAGGTCACCGTTGACCTCACCGTTGTCAATGCAGGCAACGCTGTTGTCAAGATCTACGATGTCAATGGCAAGATGGTTCACACCGAAAACCTTGGCTATCTCAGCGAAGGCCAACATCAGTACAGCCTCAACTGCAGCAAGTTCAGCCACGGTATGTATCTCGTGAACATCAACATCGGTAAGGAAGCAGCCACATCTAAACTTATCGTTCGATAATAATAATTAGATAGAGAAAGAGGTACCGGCTGCAAGGTGGGTACCTCTTTTTTTTAAAAACACCTACGGTAATATACTTTTTGTAATGACTGAACAATAAGGTAAAACAATGGTTAATGTCAATTGAATGATGACCTGATGATTTTCATCTTTACCCTTTATTTATCCCTTTTATATTAATATAGAATAAAACATATAATATATATATATGAGCAATCTTGTAGAAGAACTGAAATGGCGCGGTATGATTCACGATATGATGCCGGGCACAGAAGAACAACTGAACAAGGAAATGACTACGGCCTATGTGGGTATTGACCCAACCGCCGACAGCCTTCATATCGGTCACTTGGTCAGCATTATGCTGCTCAAACATTTACAGATGGCCGGCCACAAGCCGCTGGCCGTTGTGGGAGGTGCAACAGGTATGATCGGCGACCCCTCCTTCAAGGCAGCCGAACGCAAACTGCTTACCCCTGAGGAAATTCAGCATAATGTAAGCTGTATTAAAAAACAACTGGAACGTTTCCTCGACTTTGGCAATGCTGCCAACGGTGCCGAAATACTGAACAACTACGACTGGATGAAAGACTATCTCTTCCTTGATTTCATCCGTGATGTAGGCAAACACATTACCGTCAACTATATGATGACCAAGGATTCGGTAAAAAAACGTATGGAAACGGGCATTTCTTTTACCGAATTTAGCTACCAGTTGCTGCAAGGCTACGATTTCCTGACACTCTACCGCACCAAAGGATGCAAACTACAGATGGGTGGCAGCGATCAATGGGGCAACATCACAACAGGAACCGAACTGATTCGCCGTATGGAAGGTGGCGAAGCTTTCGCTCTCACTTGCCCGCTTATCACTAAGGCCGACGGAACCAAATTCGGTAAAACTGAAGGTGGTAACGTTTGGTTGGATCCCGAAAAAACTTCACCATACAAATTCTATCAGTTTTGGCTCAACTGCTCGGACGTCGATACGGCCCGCTACATACGCATCTTCACGCTTTTATCGAAGGAGGAAGTGGAAGAACTTGAACGTCAGCATACCGAAGCCCCTGAACGTCGTGTTTTGCAAAAGGCTCTGGCTAAGGATATCACCATCCGCGTCCACGGACAAGCAGCATACGACACTGCCATTGTAGCCAGTGAATTGCTGTTTGGTAAGGCTACCACCGAGCAACTCAATGCTCTCGACCGCAACACTCTGCTCAGCGTATTCGAAGGTGTGCCGCAATTCAATGTCTCACGTTCTGCCATCGATGCCAATCCGTCTCTTGTCGATTTGGCCGCTGAAACGGGTATGTTTGCCAGCAAAGGTGAAATCCGTCGCGAACTGAAGCAAAACTCCATTATGGTCAACAAGCAGAAAGTTGGCGAAGACTGCCGCCTCTCGGCCTCTGACATACTTAGTTGCGGCTGCATACTCGTCCAAAAAGGCAAAAAGAACTACTATCTGGTTAATGTAGAAGAGTAGTAGTTCTATTTTTCTGTTTCCGCAATATACATATCTTTCCCCTAAAATATGTTATGCAGACGTCCTCGCCTGCGATACGATAAAAGAGAGCAAAGATGTAGGCATACCAAAAAGTTTCGGATGTCTGTATTGGAAACGAAAATTTTATGTATCTTTGCAAAAAATTAAAAATAACAAATAGTATGACACAAACAGGTATTAAAACATTGAGAGACAGTGCTGGAATGCGTTGGACTGCTCTCTTGCTTTTGGCGCTGGCTATGTTTTGCGCCTACATTTTTATGGACATTCTGTCGCCCATCAAGGACCTGATGGAATCTACACGTGGTTGGGATAGCTCGTCGTTCGGCCGTATGCAGGGAGCCGAGGTGTTCCTCAACGTTTATGTGTTCTTCCTTATCTTTGCCGGTATCATCCTCGACAAGATGGGTGTCCGCTTTACCGCTGTGCTTTCAGGTGCCGTGATGCTTATTGGCGGCATCATCAAATTTTATGCTGTCAGCGAAATGTTTAAAGGCACTGGACTTGAAACTTGGTTCACCAATCATCTCAACTGGAATGGCGAACTGCCGATAATTGGTGCTATCCTGCCTTTTGCAGCAGGTATGCCTGCTTCGGCCAAGTTGGCAGCCTGCGGATTTATGATCTTCGGTTGTGGTTGCGAAATGGCAGGTATTACTGTTAGCCGTGGTATTGTCAAGTGGTTTAAAGGACGTGAGACAGCTCTCGCAATGGGCTCCGAAATGGCTCTTGCCCGCCTGGGTGTTGCCACTTGTATGATTTTCTCGCCGTTCTTTGCTAAACTCGGTGGCGCTGTTCACGTTGACAATGCCGTCAAGTTCGGTGTTGTTCTGCTCTGCATTGCCCTGATTATGTTCATCGTTTATTTCTTTATGGACAAGAAACTCGACAGCCAGACTGGCGAGGCTGAGGAAAAAGACGATCCTTTCAAAATCAGCGACCTTGGCAAGATTTTCTCAAGCCTTGGATTCTGGCTCGTGGCTCTGCTTTGCGTGCTCTACTACAGCGCTATCTTCCCCTTCCAGAAATATGCTGTAAATATGCTGCAATGCAACCTTGACCTCACTGCTGCAACCCCGGATACCTTCTGGGGACGCGATACTGTTACTATCGTGCAGTACATCATTATGCTTGTCGTGGCAGCCTGCGCATTTTCAAGCAACTTTATCAAAAATAACAAAGGCCTGAAATACGGACTGATGGGTTTGGCTGTTGTTGCACTGGTAGTATATTGCTATATGGGCTATATGCGTGGCACCGCTGAGACCATCTTCGCTGTCTTCCCGTTGTTGGCTGTGGCTATCACTCCTATACTTGGCAACTATGTTGACCATAAGGGCAAAGCTGCATCAATGCTGATGCTGGGCTCCATACTGCTGGTGGCTTGCCATCTGACATTTGCTTTCATTCTGCCTGGTGTTTCAGCTTCTTCCGCTGCCGGTGGTGTCGTTGTGGCTTATGTCACCATTCTGGTGCTCGGAGCCAGCTTCTCGCTCGTCCCTGCTGCCCTGTGGCCTTCGGTGCCCAAGCTGGTGGATGAGAAAATTATCGGTTCAGCCTATGCAGCTATCTTCTGGATTCAGAATATTGGTCTTGGTCTGTTCCCGACATTGATTGGAAATGTTCTTGAAAGTTCCAATGCCAACAATGCTGCTGTCATTGCAGCAAAGACTGCCATTGAGGCCGGTGAAGAAGGCGTCCTGGTGCCTTACGACTACAAGTGGGCACTTGTTATGCTTGCATCCCTTGGCATCGCCGCTCTGCTTATCTCGGTCTATCTGAAAGCCGTCGATAAAAAGAAAGGTTATGGTCTCGAGGAACCCAATATCAAGGCTGAAAACTAATAGCATTATGACTAAAAATAATGGAATCATTTCCTTGTGTAATGAACCCCGAAAGTTGGACGAAAACTTTCGGGGTTCATTACTTTTTTTGTATCCTCCGATTATTAATCTTCTTTGTTTGCTTAACTTGTGGCTTGAAGAATGAACTTGTTGAGTGGTGCCGAGGCGCGGAACACCTTCATCACATAGTCCTTAAAACCATCGCTTAACACTATGTCGTTCGGTACTTCGTGCATTGTACAGTAGTCATTGTATTTCAAATAATCGGCATATTTCCAGTCTGAAGGATAACCTTTCGGAACTCGGCTCAATACTTTGGTGGTGAAGAAAGTACCTCCAAAATACTTTTTGTAGTCCTTGCCGTTCACAATGGAAAGGAACTCGTCGGTATTGTAGAAAATCTCTTGCCTTATGGCTGCCAGTTTCTCCTTGTCTGGCATAAAGATGCCACCACCGAGGCTGCAGTTGCCGTGCAGACCGTAGTCTTCTTGCCCTATCTGAAGGTAATAGCCAGCCTCGCCGCTGCGTTTTATACCATAACTGCTGAGAAAGAATGAAATATGAGTTTTGTATGGCCGTTTGTCTTGAGTGAACCGCAAATCGCGATAAATACGGTATAGGCATTTCTTTGCATCGGGGTGACCAATGGTAGGATCCAGTAGGCTGACTTCCTCAATGATTTGGGCAGTAAAGTCAATAAATTCCTCGCGAATGGCATCATAGCGGTTTTTGTTGTCCATAAACCATTCGCGATTATTGTTTGCTCGCAGTTCTTCAAAAAAAGAGAAAATGTCGGATGTCATTTGGATAGGTATTTTTCACGGTTGGCCCAATGAATGTTCCAGTCTTCTAAGTTGCGTCGCAGCAGGTTTGGAATGTCAAGTCCATACGGGCAGCGATTCTTGCAGATGCCACAATCGACGCAGTCCTCTATCTGGTGCATCTTCTCGTTGAATTCCTCTGTCAAATAGACCGAATAGGGTGCACGGCGCAAAAACAGATACATACGGTTGCAACTTTCAATCTCAATGCCCACAGTGCAGGGCTGGCAATAGCCACATCCACGGCAGAAATCGCCAGTGAGTTCCTTGCGGTCCTTTTCGATACGCTCTCGCATCTCGTCGGTGAGGGTAGGGGGATTCTTTTGAAATGAGATAAACTCGTCAAGTTCGCGTTCGCGTTGGATGCCCCAGATAGGCTCAACACCAGGGAACTGGGCTAAGTATGCGTATGCAGTTGCAGCATTTGTGATAAGACCGCCGCTGAGGGCTTTCATTGCGATGAAACCTATATTTTTTTCGGCACACTGGTTGACGAGGTGCAGCTCCTTCTCCGAAGCAAGATAGGAAAATGGAAACTGCAACGTTTCGTATAATTCGCAGTCGATAGCCTGCTGGGCAACGGCAAGTCGATGGTTGGTGATACCAATATGGCGCACCTTGCCCTGCTTTTGAGCCTCAAGCATAGCCTCATACAGCCCCGATCCATCGCCGGGTAGCGGACAGAAAGCAGGGTTGTGGAACTGGTATAAATCAATATAGTCAGTCTTGAGCAGCCGCAGCGATGTCTCCAAATCTTTCCAAAAGCCGTCGGCTGTGGTGGCACCAGTTTTTGTGCTGATAATCACCTTGTCGCGACGGTCGCAGAGCGCATCACCCAACTTTTCTTCGCTGTCGGTGTAAAAACGGGCAGTGTCAAAATAATACATTCCGTTGTCGAATGCCTTATGTATCAAATGTATGGTTTCCGATTTGGAAATCCTTTGTATCGGTAGGGCTCCGAATCCGTTTTTGGGTACTACAAGCCCTGATTTTCCAAGTGTCACAAACATATTGCTGATAGTTATGGGTGTTTTAGTTCTTTGTTGTATCTTGCGGTTCGGCTTTTGGCTGAGGAGCCTCTTTGATGGGTTTTACTATATCTATTACGCCATCTGTTATGCACTCCAGCAGTTGCGATTCAACAGCATTGGTATAAGCCGTGTCGGTCAGCAGCTCCTGATTTGCTATCTCTATTTCGTTCAGACAGTTCTCAACTGCTTCAGCATCATCCAATTTATAGCATTCGCAGGCAGCCTTGCCAGCCTCGATACCTCTTCTGTGAGGGTCCTTGTTGCTGCATCCTTCCAAGACCATAGCAACGCAGAAAAATGCTGCAATAAGTATAAGTCTTTTATTCATAATTGGTTTGTTGTTTTCTAATTTAAATTAATAAAGTGCAAATTTACGAAAAAACTTTTATAGAACACTGTTTTTTTGTTTTTCGTCATACAAACAGCAAGCCAAACCCTCTTTTTTATCTGATGTTAAATTTTTTTTTGCTGTTTTACTGATTGTTCGTATCTTTGTATAATATTGTACACTCGTTGTGAGTGTGCAAAGATTTGTAATTTAATAAAATAAATATATTGTAACTGCATAAAATGGCAAGCTTTTTATCCAAACTCTTCGGCAGCAAGTCACAACGCGACCTTAAAGAGGTTAATCCTTTTCTGGATGCTACTCTGAAAGTCTATCCCGCCATCAAGGAACTGACCAACGACCAACTGCGTGCCAAGACGATAGAATTCAAGGAACGAATCAAGAACGAAATTCAAGAAGAAGAGACAGAACTTTCTCAATTACGCAAACGTATTGAGGAAGAGTATGATATGCCCGTCGATGAAAAGGAACAACTTTACAAACGCATCGATGAACTTGAGAAAACTTCGTATGACAAAACGCAGGCAGTCCTGAACGACATCCTACCGGAAGCTTTCGCCGTCGTTAAGGAAACTGCCCGCCGTTTCGCAGAAAACGACGAAGTTGTGGTAACCGCTAACGATCACGACCGTGACCTTTCTGCCACTCGCGAAAGTGTCAATATCGACGATGAAGGTATGGCACACTACAAGAACCAGTGGATGGCCGGTGGCAATATGATTAAATGGGATATGGTGCACTATGATGTGCAGCTTATCGGTGGTGTGGTTCTTCACAGCGGCAAAATCGCCGAAATGGCAACAGGCGAAGGTAAGACTCTCGTCGCCACATTGCCGGTCTATCTCAATGCTTTGCCGGGCAAAGGCGTACACGTCGTCACCGTCAACGATTATTTGGCAAAGCGTGACTCGGAATGGATGGGTATGCTGTTCGAATTCCACGGACTTACTGTTGATTGCATCGACAAACACGAACCGCACAGCGACGAGCGCAAACGTGCTTACAACTGTGATATTACCTATGGTACGAACAACGAATTCGGTTTTGACTACCTGCGCGATAATATGAGCCGCAACCCAGACGAACTGGTACAGCGCGGACACAACTACGCCATTGTTGACGAGGTTGACTCGGTGCTTATCGACGACGCCCGTACACCTCTTATTATCAGTGGCCCTACGGCTAAAGGCGACGACCAGGAGTTCGACCGCTTCAAACCTGTTATCGAAAAACTCTACAATACTCAGCGCCAGCTTGTCACCACCATTCTTGCTGACGCCAAGCGCGAACTGAACGGCAATTTGGACCAAAAGCCCGACCAGGCAGGTGCAATGGCACTGCTTCGCGCCTATCGCGGATTGCCTAAAAACAAGGCTCTCATTAAGTTACTCAGTGAAACTGGTGTGAAAACCCTCCTTCAGAAAACTGAGAACTTTTATATGCAGGAGCAGAACAAGTATATGCACATCATCGATGACGAACTCTATTTTGTCGTTGATGAAAAGCAACGCACTGTCGAGCTGACTGACAAAGGTATGGACTATCTGGCCGAAATGGGCGAAGACCGCCGCTTCTACCAGCTCCCTGATGTTGGCGCCGAAATAGCGGATCTTGAAAAAGAGGCAATATCAGACGAAGAAAAGGCCCGTAAGAAAGAAGAAATCTACGCCAATTTTGCCATTCAGAGCGATCGCGTCCACACTGTTGACCAGCTGCTTAAAGCTTATACCCTTTTTGAGAAGGATGTTGACTACGTGCTGACCGAGGATCGTCAGGTGAAGATCGTCGATGAGCAGACTGGCCGTATTATGGAAGGCCGCCGCTGGAGCGACGGTCTGCACCAAGCTGTCGAAGCCAAAGAAAACGCCAAGGTCGAGGCTGCCACTCAGACTTACGCTACCATCACACTCCAGAACTACTTCCGTATGTACAAAAAACTGGCAGGTATGACAGGTACCGCTGAGACCGAAGCCGGTGAGTTCTGGAATATCTACAAGCTTGATGTTGTGGTCATCCCGACCAACAAGCCTATCGCCCGTATTGATATGGACGATATGATTTATAAGACCAAACGCGAGAAATTCAAAGCCGTAATTGAAGAGATTGAACGTCTTCGCGGTGTTGGCCGTCCAGTCCTTGTGGGTACCACCAGCGTCGAAACATCTGAGTTGCTTAGCAAGATGTTGACGATGAAAGGTATCAAGCATAATGTCCTCAACGCCAAACTGCATAAGAAAGAGGCCGATATCGTTGCAGAGGCTGGTGAACCGGGCCGCGTCACTATCGCTACCAATATGGCCGGTCGTGGTACCGACATCAAGCTTAAAGGCGATGTGCGCGAACACGGTGGACTTGCCATCATCGGTACCGAACGCCACGAGAGCCGCCGCGTCGATCGCCAGCTGCGAGGCCGTGCCGGCCGTCAGGGTGACCCTGGCAGCTCGCTGTTCTTTGTTTCACTCGAAGACGACCTTATGCGTATCTTCGGCTCCGAGCGCATCGCCGCCATTATGGACCGTATGGGTCTGCAGGAAGGTGAAGTGATCCAGCACTCAATGATTACCAAACAGATAGAACGTGCCCAGAAAAAAGTTGAGGAGAACAACTTCGGTATGCGTAAACGACTGCTTGAGTATGACGACGTGATGAACAACCAGCGTACGGTTATATACAACAAACGCCGCAACGCTCTTTATGGCGACCGCTTGAGCATCGACATCAGCAATATGTTCTACGACACCTGCGAACTCATTTATACTGATGCAGATCAGTCACACGACTACGAAGGCTTCAAGATGGAGATGATTCGCGTCTTTGCCATCGATGTGCCGTTCACCGAAAGGGAACTCTTCAACTCTCGCAAGGGCGAAATGATTGAAAAACTCTATGAGCTGACTTACAACGCATACCGTGAACGTATGCAGCGTCTGGCCGAGACGGCTTATCCTTTCATCAAGAATATCCACGACAATACACGCTATCTCAACGTGGTATTCCCCATCACCGACGGTGTCAAGACAATGAACGTGGTATGTCCGGTACAGAAATCGTACGAGAACGGTGGCCGCGAGGTTCAGCTATCTATCGAGAAATTCATCACTCTCGCCATCATCGACGACGCTTGGAAAGAGCATCTCCGCGAACTCGACGACCTTAAAACTTCGGTCCAGAATGCATCCTACGAACAAAAGGATCCTTTGCTGATATACAAGTTCGAGTCGTTTAACCTCTTTGAGAAAATGCTGCTCGACATCAACCGTCAGATAGCATCGTTCCTGAGCCGTGCCAGCCTGCCGGTGAAGGAGGACAGCGATATGAAGGAGGCTCATCAGCCTACCAGCAATCAGAAAGGGCTGCGTACCAGCCGCAACGATGCCCCCGAAGCACAGCGCACCGCACCGCGCGAAAAACCGCAGCCTGTCCACGTCGAAAAGAAGGTGGGCCGCAACGATCCCTGCCCCTGTGGTAGCGGCAAAAAGTACAAAAACTGTCACGGACGCGATGCCGAAAATTAATCGATGAAATCCTGTTTATAATAATAACAATTAATCAATCAAACACTTATGAAAAAGCAATTTCTTGTCCTACTGCTTCTTTTGGGGAGCATAACCATCTCGGCCAACGCCCAGCTGTTTCAGATGGGTTTGAAGGTTCAGTATTCGTCTGAATCGGTCGATGATATGATTAACAACGTATCAGGCGAGGTTCAGAATTTCTCGACCGAATTCCTGAAAGGTTGTGAGGCTGGTCTTTTGCTCCGTGTCAATGTCGGACGTCTGATTACCATCCAGCCTGAAGCCAATTTCTCGATTGGCTCCATATGGGACTCGGTCGATGCACAGACCGATTTCATCTCCTCGACGGTGACAGCATTCGAGAATGTGCAGACTGTCAATCTGTCTGTGCCTGTCTTGGCTGCCATTCATCTCATCGACCTCCAGAAGCTTGTCGATTTGCGCGTCTTTGCCGGACCTGAGTTCTACACCACAATCAAAGGTGCCACCGATTCAGGAATGGATTTCAGCAAGTATTCGATTGTAGCTGGAGTAGGTGTCGATCTTTTTGACATCATATACGTCGATGCACGCGTGGCTCGCTTCTCCGAAGGCGAGATGTATTACAGGCTCGGCGTAGGATTGTTGTTCTGATTTGACTATGGCTGTCCGTTATCTCTTTTTTCTGCTCTTCGCCCTGACAGCGGCAAGTGTAGGAGCCCAACAGGTTAGCGGACGCGTGGTTGATGCAGAAAATGACAAGCCTTTGCCGCTTGTTTCGCTCAATTGGTTAGGCACAACATCCGGAACTCAAAGCGACGAGGCTGGTCATTTTTCGCTGCCAATAAACCCTAAAGCCCATATTCTCATTACGAGGAGTATGGGCTTTGTATCTGATACTCTGATTGTCCATTCTCAGACCGACACTATTGTCGAAATCCGGTTGAAACACGACGGTGTTGTCCTGAAACAGGTCAAAGTGAAAGGCAGGCGTCGTGCATCGTTCAGCAAGATGACTTCTATCGAGCAGACCGAAGTGATAACCGTCGAAGGACTGCGCGGACTGGCCTGCTGCAACCTTGGCGAGAGTTTTGAAAACTCTGCCACGGTCGATGTGGGTTACAGCGATGCTGTTTCAGGTAGCAAACAAATTCAGCTGCTGGGACTTACAGGCGTTTATTCCCAAATGCTTCTCGAAAACACACCTTTCCTGCACGGTCTCTCGGCTCCCTTCGGACTGGGCTATGTGCCTGGGCAGTGGATGGAGAGCATCTCGGTCAGCAAGGGGGTGGCTACGGTGAAAAACGGATACGAAGCCATCACGGGAACCACCAACCTCGAATACGAGAAACCCAACAACGGCGACCGCTTCTCTCTCAACCTGTATGAAAACAGCGATATGAAGTCGGAAATCACGGCAAAATTGAATCATCGCTTCAACGAACATCTCGCTACGGGACTGCTTGTCTTCGGCACCTACAATGCCAAGCGTACTGACCATATAGGCCACGACGGCTTTGCCGACTATCCTTTGCAGCAGCAAATCAATATCGCCAACCGCTGGCATTACGAGAACGACGCGGGCTTTGTGTCGCAGTCGCTCGTCAACTACATCCACGAGGAACGGTTGGGTGGCGATATGCGGTTCGAAAAGTCGATGCGCGGCGATACCAGCATATACGGCTTCGGTGGCACCACCGACCGTCTGCATCTATTCACCAAAAACGGATTCCGTCTCTCCAACACCGCTTCGTTCGGCTCGCAAGTTGTTGCCACCTGGTTCAGGCAGGATGCCTTCTATGGATTGTCGGACTACAAAGGCGAGGAGAAAAATCTATATGTCAACATTCTTGTCAATGCCGAAGTGGTCGGCGGACACACTGTCGATTACGGTGTCTCGTTCCGTTACAGCGACGTAAGCGAGCAACTTTCATACTTTCCTTACATAGGTGTTGTTGCACAAACTTGGTTCGGCGACGGCGACAACTTCTCTTCCCGCGAAATACTACCGGGACTTTTCGGACAGTTCACATTCTTCTATGGCGACCGCTTCAACGCCACGCTTGGACTGCGCTACGACTACAGCGTTCCGCCGCCTCAAATACATTCTGGCGTAATGTTCGGCCATTACGCCGGCGACGACTTCCGCAGCCACGCCATCACACCCAGACTGCATTTCCGCTGGAACATCTGGCGCGACTGGATTCTGCGCGGCTCTGTCGGACGTGGTTTCCGCACACCTAACCTTATTGCTGAAAATTTTGGCATCCTCGCTTCGGGGCGACGCATTGTCCTTAACGAATGGATTGGTCGCGAAGAGGCTTGGAATGGCGGACTTAATCTATCAAAACGCTTCAAAATCGACGACGAGCGTGAAGCCAACCTGACTGTCGATTTCTACCACACACGTTTTGTCAATCAGGCGGTTGTCGATCTTGATGTCGCTGCCGACGAGGTGCATTTCTACAACCTCGATGGCGAAAGTTACTCCAGTGTGTTGCAGGCCGATTTCAGCATCGACCCCTTTGACGGCTTCACCGTCTCGCTGGCTGGCAAACTCAACGACGTGTGGTGTACCTACCACAATGTGTTGATGCGCAAGCCCTACACCTCGTTTTGGAAAGGTCTGCTGGTCCTCAGCTACCACACCCGTTTCGACAAATGGCGTTTCGACCTTACCACACAGTTCAATGGCCCCCAACGTCTGCCGCTCAACAAAGGTATTCATCAAGGCGAAACCTCCCCGTATATTTATATGTTAGGCCAGATAACGAGAAAATTCAAACGTTTTGAACTTTATGCCGGTGTCGAGAATATCACAGGCTACGTCCAGCCGCATCCCGTCATCGGCTACGACACACCATTTTCGCAAGCCTTCGATGCCAGTGTTGTCTATGCTCCCCTGATGGGACGACTCTACTATGTTGGTCTGAGACTTAATGTTCTGTAAACCACCGCGTTTAATCAACATTTATCGGCTAAGAAAACCTTTTGTCGTCTGCCACTCAAAATGGCATTCTTATAACTCTTCCCTGTGTAGGGCAACGGCAGCGTGAATCAAGCTGTACATTTTGACCACAGTACATACCGCCGGCTGAGGTCGCAGTCACCCGTTATGCCGGATCTGCTATCCGGCATAACGGGATTATATACTGTAAGCCACATAGTGGTATATTTGTCGTAGGATGTTCAGTTCAGTTGTGATGGAAATGTTTCCCGTCGTGTCGGATGTTCAGTTTTGGCTCCCGTTGTCCGTTGTGGCTCTCATTGTCCCGTCGTGTCGGATGTTCTGTTGTGGCTCCCATTGTCCGTAGCGGCGGATCTGCGATCCGCCGCTACTTAATATAAGGAATTGCATTCCGCGAGGCAATATTCATTGCTCTTTTGCGTTGTTATAATGTATTGAAACACTTTGTATTCTATTGGCAATAACAAGAAAAATGAAACGGATTATAAATTCTGACAATAATATGTGGCGGAGCGCAGATCCGCCACAACGGGTGACAATATTGATCTTGTTATCAAGTATTATGTTTTGGGGGTGCAGAAGTCAATATTGTTATGATTCTCGACAGATTGGATACAAAGAAGTGCTAAGCGTTTCTAAAGATTACTACATACTGACGCCTGACTCCACAACAAATCATATGTGGACATACGCGGCAGCCAGGACACCTGTATACAATACTGATTTACATTCCTTGGGCGTTGACAGT
>JAGDCN010000034.1 GCA_017958525.1 Bacteroidales bacterium | reverse complement strand
TGCTGTAGCAGACATAAACATCAGCACTGCCTTCGGCCAGACGGGCGAACTTCAGGCTGCTGCCCTGCGTGTCGATGACGAGGTCGGGATGGGCAGGGCGCAACACCTTATTAATATATTCGTCCACCTCGGGGGTGCGGTGCGAACGGCTAACTAAAACTGTAAATGGTCGTTTTGTACGGCTGTCACAGTGTGGCAGCCCTAAAGAATCCCATAATCTATCCAATACTGGTGCATAAATCACGCCCAAGACGGGTTGCTTGTCATCAATCAACGCGATGTTGACGGTAAACTCGCCATTGCGTTTTACAAATTCAACGGTACCGTCCAGTGGGTCGACGAGCCAATAACGCTTGAATTGCGAACGGTCGGGCGGTAGGTCTTCCTCGCTGACAAAAGGCAAACCAGTCGGCTTTAAGATTTCCTTGATGATGTTGCTGGCGCGGAGGTCGGCCTGCGTGACGGGTGAGTCGTCATCCTTGGTATAGACCTCAAAAGGTTGTGCATACACCTCCATAATGGCCTTCCCGGCCTCGAGTGCTGCCTGTTGGGCTAATTTCAGTAGTTGTTCCATGTTGCAAAGGTAGTATTTTTTTGACTATGACCTATAGCCTATGGCTTATGGCAGCTACACGAAAAGTGTAAACACCTACCCTTATGTGAAGCTGCCATAGGCCATTAGCCATCTGCCATAGTCAATTTTATAATGCTGAAAACCAATAAGATAAGAAAAAATTTCCAAAAAAATTAGTTTTGTCAACTTTTATTCCACTAATTTTGCACGCGCAAACGCAAAGCATTGACTAACGTCGAATCAAAGATTTCAACGAAGTTAAATCGAGGGTTGCTGGAGTGCCCTTAGCGTAAAAAATGAGAATATGGCAAAGAATTTAGTTATCGTGGAGTCACCGACCAAGGCCAAGACCATCGAAGGCTTTTTGGGCAAGGAATATACGGTGAAAGCAAGTCAGGGTCATGTGCGTGACCTGAACAAGAACACCTTGAGTGTCAATATCGACAAGAACTTTGAACCCGAATACGAAATTCCCGATGAGAAGAAAGCCCTTGTGGCCGAATTGAGGAAACTGTCGAAAGCCGCCGACACGGTGTGGTTGGCATCCGATGAGGACCGCGAGGGAGAATCCATCTCGTGGCATCTCTATGAGGTGCTCGACTTGAAGAAAAAGGACACCAAGCGTATTGTCTTCCACGAAATCACCAAATCGGCCATCACCAACGCCATCGAAAACCCGCGCGACATCAATATGGGTCTTGTCAATGCCCAGCAAGCTCGCCGTGTGCTCGACCGCCTTGTCGGTTATGAGCTGTCGCCGCTGCTGTGGAAAAAGGTGAAACCCGCCCTCTCGGCTGGCCTTGTGCAGTCGGTGGCCGTGCGTCTCATCGTCGAACGCGAGGAAGAAATCAAGAATTTCGTGCAAGGCAGTGCCTACCGTGTGACGGCGCTGTTCACCTTCACCAAAGACGGACAGGAGTACAACCTCGCCGCCGAGCTTCCGCATCGTTTTGAAAATGAGCAGGAAACGAGAAAGTTCTTGGAGTCGTGTATGAACGCCGACTATAAGGTTGACAGCATCGAGAAGAAGCCAACTGTGCGCTATCCTGCACCGCCGTTCACGACCTCCACGCTGCAACAGGAAGCTGCCCGAAAACTCGGCTTCTCGGTTGCCAACACGATGCGCATCGCCCAGCAGCTCTACGAATCAGGTAAGATTACCTATATGCGTACCGACTCGGTCAACCTGTCGAGCCTTGCCCTGGGTATGGCCAAGAAAGAAATCGAAAAGAACTATGGTGCCGAATATGTAAAGACGCGTCAATACCATACCAAGTCGAAAGGCGCACAAGAGGCCCACGAAGCCATCCGTCCAACTTATCTTGACCAGCAAACCATCAAAGGCACGGCTGATGAGCGACGACTCTACGAAC
>JAGDCN010000033.1 GCA_017958525.1 Bacteroidales bacterium | reverse complement strand
CAGTCGCAGGTTCAGTTCTGGCATCAGCGAATGGCGTGCATACAGCGTGCTTGTTGATTGTGTGCCGTTGAGCAGGCCCTGGCTGGCGTTGTCGAGCTGCCACATCGCCGTCGCGGCAAGCTCGAACGGACCTATCGGCAAGCGGTAGCGCACTTGGTTGTAGCGGGCGTAGCAGTGGAACGGTGAGCCCATATTGAGCGGATTGGTCATCGGCATAATCTCAGGAATGACCATTGCATACCAATACTGTCCGGCCAGCAGCGCGCCGCGGCGCTCCCAGTCGAGGCTGATGAAGGCGTGGCGCAGGCGCAGGTCGTTGTTGCTGGCGTTGGTGCTGCCCGTAAAGTCGCCCTCGATATACGCATCCGTGTGGGCTCCAAGCACATCCGGCCCCGTGACGCGTAGGTTGAGCCTGGTGGTGATGGTCATCATATTGGCCTGCCAGCCGTCGTTGAGGTCGCGTCCGTTGGCGTCGAGAGCCACAGGTTTGGGGTAGAAGAGCATCATATCCTCGCGGCCGCCCACCACCTCGCGGCTGTCGGCATAGAAATGAGGATTGACAAAGCCGTGGAAATCAAAGCGAAACTTGCGCGTGGTGTCGCTCTGGGCTTGTACTGCAATGGTGATGGCCAGCAACAGGGTTGTGGCTGCAATTTTTTTTATCATTTTGGGAGATTTGGTTTCTGTGAGTATCCTGAATGTTGGTTTTGAGGTCTTTCGCTACGTTCTGACCTGTTTTTCCCTGACACCTTCTATGGCCGTTCTTAAAGAACGGGGCTGTATGGTGGCAGGAAATGGGCGGTCATAAAGGTGTCGGGCAGGGGTTGTTTATTTCTTTTTTCCGCCTGCAAGGGCAAGTATCAGTCCCAGTGCCACGCCGAGCAGTGCTGCGAAAAGCACCTGGAATGTGGGTGGCAGGATGAAAGTGATGGTGTGCGCCGGAAACCAGAAGAGGGGTATGGTCTTCTTTATCACGAAGTTCCACTGTACATCCCAGTTCACCTTGGTGGCGAAAATCTCGCGCATCTTCATCGGTCGCAGCAGTCCGCGGACGGTGCCGCCATTGTCGAGGATATGTATGTCGGTGCATTTGTGGAAGGTCATCATCACAGGTGCGAAGATGCTGTTCATCAGCACGCTGACGGCGAAAGCGACACCCACTTTGCCCCAGGTGAGTGGTGCTGTGGCCGCGAAGACCGTTGCAGCCTCTTTCCATCCGAGGGTTGCGAGGAAGGCCGGCACTCCGGTTTTGAAAATCACCATTGCCATTGCAATGCACATACCGAGGAAGCCCCACACCATCATTCGCGGAACGATGCCGAAGCCAGGCTTGTTATAGACCCCTTCGCGGATGCGCAGGGCCAGACACTCGCCCAATGTGGCGAGGATGGCAAACTTGAAGAATGCCATAATGTAGGGATGGGTTGCTGTTGCGGTGTTGAACCAGTTGAAGAAACCCGTGGCGGGAATGAAAAATGGCGTCAGAACGACAACGACGCACAGAATGAGAATCCAATCCTGTTTTTTCATAAGATTTAAATAGTTGTTTATAAATGTTTTGAATATTTGTTTTTAACGCTTTTGTTTTTGCAAAGATAATAATTTTGCTTTTATTTGCTTAAAAATTCTAAAAAAGTCGTAATTTTGCAATCTCAATTAGCAAATATTTCGCCTATGCCGTCACTATTTCTCGACCTGGCTATCATACTTGTCACCGCTGGTGTTATTACAGTGGTTTTTAAATGGTTGAAACAACCCCTCGTACTGGGTTATATCGTTGCAGGTTTCTTTATCGGCCCATATTTTCCGTGGTTTCCGGCCATTAAAGATGTCACCAATGTCCACGTGTGGAGCGACATCGGCATTGTGTTCCTGATGTTTGCTTTGGGTTTGGAATTCAGCATCAAGAAACTGAAAAAAGTGGGTGCCACTGGTGCAATTACGGCGTTGACCGAGCTGGCCATAATGTTCCTTATCGGTTCCAGTGTCGGCCGTCTGTTGGGCTGGCAGTCAATGGATTGTATCTTTCTGGGATGTATGCTCTCCATCTCTTCGACATCGATTATCATCAAATCGTTTGAGGACCTTAAACTCAAGCAGCAAAAATTCACCTCGTCGGTGACGGCGGTGTTGATTGTTGAGGACTTGATTGCTGTTCTGCTGTTGGTGTTGCTTTCCACTGTGTCAGTCAGCAAGAGTTTTGATGGCGGTGAGCTGGTGATGAACCTCGTCAAGTTGATTTTCTTTCTTATTGTGTGGTTTACCTTTGGCATTTTCCTCATTCCCACGTTTCTGCGCTGGATGCGCCGCTATATGACCGAAGAGACTCTCTGCGTTGTTGCCGTGGGACTCTGTTTCGGAATGGTGGTGCTGGCCTCCTATGCTGGTTTCTCGACGGCTCTGGGTGCTTTCGTGATGGGTGCTATCCTGGCCGAAACAATCGAGGCTGACGTTATCCACCGCATCATCACTCCAATCAAAAACCTCTTTTGTGCGGTTTTCTTCGTTTCGGTGGGTATGCTGGTTGATCCAAATATCCTTGTCAAATACCTTGTCCCCATTCTTATAATTGCCGCTACAGTCATCATTTTCAAGTCTTCGGCGGCCACGCTCGGTTTCATTCTGTCAGGCAAAAACCTGAAAACGGCGGTGCAGTCGGGCTTCTGTTTCTGTCAGATTGGTGAGTTTTCGTTCATCATCGCAGGGCTTGGTCTTTCGTTTGGAGTCATCAATCCTGATCTGTACCCCATAATCGTTTCGGTTTCAATCGTCACGACCTTTGTGACACCCTATATGATAAAGGGTTCTGTGCCAATATATAACAAGATGGAACCCAGGTTGCCGCAACGACTGAAAGATGCCCTTGAACGATACAGCAATTCGGCTAAGCAGACCAATCGCACCAGCTCTGTACGTCAGTTCCTTAAAAAGCAGCTCTCGTCGGTGTTGCTCTACAGTGCTGTCAATGCGGCCATCTGCCTTCTCTCGTTCACGTTGCTCAAACCGTTCCTCAACCGCCTCTTTGTCAATTCGGCTGGCAACCCCTCGTTCTGGGGCAACCTCATTGGTATGGTTGCTACACTTATCGCCATCCTGCCCTTTGTGTGGGCGTTGGCAGTACGCGGTGTCAATCGCGTTAAAATCAAGGAAATGCTTGATTCACGCGACTACAGTCAGGCAGTCGTTATTCCAGTCCTGCTGTTGCGCTACTTTTTGGCTCTTTTTTTCATCGGACTTGTCATCGGACGCTACATCCACCTGGCTGTCGGTTTCCTCATCATCCTTGCCGTTTTCATAGTTCTGATGATGCTATTCTCAAAGCGAATCATCAGGTTTTATCAACGTATTGAGAACCAGTTTATCTCTAATTTCAATTCGCGTCAGGCACAGCAGTCGTTCAAAATACCGACGCTGCTCGAAAACAATTTCTATCTCGAACGAATCCCGGTGACACAGTATTCGCCTTTTGCAGGCCGCCGGTTGATGGACACTAACTTCCGCGAGGACTATGGCATCAATGTTGTCTCCATCGAGCGCGCCGGTATCGTCTATGACCTGCCCAGCAAGGAAATGTTGGTTCTGCCTGGCGACCGCCTGTCGGTGATGGGTAGCGAGGACCAGATAGCGCACCTGCGCACAGTTCTCGATGTGGAATCCGATATGCTGATCCACGACCATAGCGACAATGAACTGAATATCTATCGTTTGACGGTGCACGACAACAATCCGTTCATTGGACAGACCATCTCCGAGTCGCAGTTCTCGCAGCACTATCACGCAATGATTATCGCCATTGAACGCGGCGGCGAGCAAATCCTGAATCCCAGGTCTTACACTCGTTTTGAAGATGGTGACATTGTATGGTTCGTTTCACCGGAAGAACTGGATATCCACAAGTTTACCAGAGATTAGGAGAATATGCCGTTGTATCGGATTTGCAATCCGATACTGTTTAATGTCAGAATTAGCAATCCGTCACAAACGAATTCCCGTCACTCCGTTTTCAAGGTTTAACAGATCGCTGATCCGCCGCAACGGGACTTCCGAAACTTGAGTAATTAAAAAAGAAGCAGTCAGCTCACGAGGAGCCATTCTTTGGAGGGGTGACCCAGAGTTGTTAAACTCTAAATAAAAAATATATCCTCTTGCAATATTTTGCCGACAGTTTCGTTTCTATCGCAGTTAAACAATACAAATAAAAACTTGATAGAATGAAGAAGATAATCCGTCTTGCTGTGTGCTATATGGCCGTAGTGGTCTGCAGTGTCGTCCCGATGCGTGCGCAGAACGCCGTGCCGTCGGACCGTGCTTTTGAACTGTCGAAGAATCTGGAAATATTCAGCAAGTTGTATCAGACACTTTATTTCAATTATGTTGACGATGTCGATCCCGGTGCGACGATGAAAAAGGCCATAGATGCGATGCTGGCGTCGCTGGACCCATATACGGTCTATTATCCAGAGTCGGATATGGAGGATGTGAAGTTGCAGTTGCTGGGTCAGTACGGAGGTATCGGCTCGCTGATACACCAGCAGGGTGACAAAATCTATATATCAGAGCCATACAAGGACTTGCCAGCCGACAAGGCAGGTTTGAAGGCCGGCGACCGCATACTGGCAGTCAACGGCGAATCGACCGAGGGCAAGAGCAATGCCGACGTGAGTTCGGCGATGCGCGGCCAAGCGGGTACCGAGCTGACATTGAAGCTGGAACGTGACGGGAAAACATTTGAAAAGACCATCACGCGTGCCGAAATCAAGCTGCCAAATGTTCCATACAGCGGTATGCTGCCTGGTAATATTGGATATGTAAAGCTGGATGAATATACGCAGGATGCCGCCAAGAACGTGCGCGATGCTTTTGTGCGTCTGAAACGTGAGAATCCCGGGATGCAGGGTTTCGTCCTCGACTTGCGTAACAACGGTGGCGGACTGATGAACGAGGCTGTCGATCTGGTCAATATCTTCGTCAAAAGGGGCCAGCTGATTGTCGAAACCAAAGGCAAAATAGCTTCCAAAAACACCAAAAGCTACACACGTATGAATCCCGAAGACACGGAAATGCCTATTGCGGTGCTGATTAACGGCTACAGCGCCTCGGCATCCGAAATCACTGCCGGAAGCTTGCAGGATTTGGACCGTGCTGTCATCGTCGGCTCGCGCTCGTTTGGCAAAGGGTTGGTGCAGAATGTGTTGCCGCTGGTCTATAACAGCCAGATGAAGGTGACGGTGTCGAAATATTATATCCCTAGCGGGCGCTGCATCCAGGCACTGGACTATAGCCACAAGGACGAGAACGGGCGCGCGACGAAGGTGCCGGACTCGCTGAAAACGGCATTTAAGACTCAGAACGGTCGCACGGTGTATGACGGTTTCGGCATCGAACCCGATATCGAAGTGGAAACGGAATATATGTCGGCACTGGCCACAACACTTATATCCAAATTCCACATATTCAACTTTGTAAACGAATTTGTGAAGAAACACCCTTCCATCGATCCACCTGCGTCGTTTGTGATTACCGACGAAATATACGATGAATTTCGTCGCTATCTGTCCGACAAGGATTGCAGCTATCAAACTAGCACAGAGCATATTTTGAAAGAGTTAAAGGATGCTGCAAAGGAGGAGAACTACTATGAGGCACTGTCGAAACAGATCGACCAGTTGGAAGAACAGCTGAAGAAAGACAAGTCGGACGACTTGACGAAGTTCCGCAAGGAAATCAGCGAACTTCTGAAGGGCGAGATATTAGTGCGATACTACTATGCTGCCGGCCGCCTCGAAGGCTCGCTGGTAACAGACCCCGATGTTCTGAAAGCCTGCGAAGTGCTGCACGATAGGAAGCTTTATACTGAGAAATTAAAAATTAAGAACTAAAGTTTCGGAAGTAAAAGTGGAAGTAAAAAAGGAAGTTAAAATGGACAATAGAAATGTATCGTCCACTTTAACTCCTAATTTAACTCCCGAAAGTTGAATTTAAAAAGATTAGAGCGGTGGCAATTATGCAGACATATTTCCCAAGTGTGACTCGTGACGATGGGGCGTTTTCTTTACGGCTCACCATCCATCACGCCATATATTTCATCCTGCTTTTTGCGCTTATCGGAGCTCAGCCAGTCAGCAACTTTATGATGAGTGGTATGGAGATTCTGCTGGCAGTGAACTGGGCACTTGAATGGGATATGCGCGCCAAGTGGGGGAGGGCTCGTCGCAGTCCGCTGCTGTGGGCATTTCTGGTGCTGATGGCTGTGCATCTTATCTGGATGCTGTGGAGCGCGAACAGCGCCTATGGCTGGTATGACATTTTCAAGAAACTGCCGCTGCTGGCCATTCCGCTGGTGGTGCTGACATCGCTTCCGCTGAACCGCAAGCAACTGGAATTTTTGTTTTTTACATTCGTTACCACTGTATTCATTGCCACAATTATCGGACGTATCCGGATGGCAACCATCCTCGATTTGCCGTATCGGCAGATAATACCGTTTATCTCGCACATCCGTTTTTCGATGAATGTATGCCTGGCGGTGGCAATTCTGGTCTGGTTTGGTGTAGAAAGGGCAAAACGCGTCGCACACCCTTGGCGTGATTGGCTACTGTGGCTGTCGCTGCTGGTGATGCTGTCGCTGCTTGACTTCCTGTTTCGCCTGCGCTCATACACGGCTTTTGTGATGCTGTTTGTTACTGCGGTGTTGCTGTTGGTGGTATTCTGGCGTCGCATACGCAACCGATTGGCGGCTTATATCTCGCTTGTGCTGGTGGTGCTTGTCGCCGCAGTGGCGGTTATTGTTTCCATCGGAATGTACACCGACTACTATACGCCGGTGCCGCTGGCCAGCCAGCCGTTGCGCGAATCGACGGCGAACGGCAACCCCTATCAGCATAAACAGGACGGACTGATAGAAAACGGCAACTATGTAAACAACTATATCTGTCGTGTCGAGCTCGAATGCGAATGGGATAAATGCAGTGCGATGTCGCTCGACGATATTACTGAGA
Organism: Bacteroidales bacterium; assembly: GCA_017958525.1. Taxonomy (GTDB): domain Bacteria; phylum Bacteroidota; class Bacteroidia; order Bacteroidales; family P3; genus Colimorpha. Next base: position 16,079 of record JAGDCN010000033.1, on the reverse strand, counting down.
ACGAATATGCTGTATATCCAACTCTGATACGCTATCTGAACGCGATGGGGACAACAAAGGACAGCGTTGGTATGACGCTTTTAAACGACGACGACATTCGCGCCATCGAAAAGGGTATTGCCAATCCGGTCTATCTGAAAGGATCGTCGCTGCGCAAGATGTACTATGTGATGTTCTTCGAATACGAATGCTATCGCAAATTTGGTGCTGTCAAGGATTTCACTATGCTGCAACGTTTTGAACTGTGGAGGAACGCGTGGCGCACTTTCCTGAAGAATCCTCTTTTCGGTGTTGGCACCGGCGATGTCGTCGATGCTTGTCATAAACAGTTGGTTATTGATGGTTCACCGCTTGAAGGAACCAAGAAACACGCACACAACCAGTATCTCACATTTCTGGTAAGCTTTGGAATTGTTGGCTTTGTGGTGATTGCTGCCCTGTTTGTATATGCTGTGCGCCGTCAGCGACTGCTTCGACTTCCGATAGTGCTGGCATTTGTAAGTTTTGTGCTTATTTCTTTCATATCGGAAGATACGCTTGAAACCCTTGCGGGATGCGTGTTTTCGGTCCTATTCCTGTGCCTGATGGCAGCGGAGAGCGGAGAACGGAGAACGGAACGCGGAGAATGATTCGCAAATCACTAATCACAATTCACTAAAGACAACTCACGTGTATCAATATCATACTTTAAATAACGGCATACGGATTGTTTTCCGTCAGAACAACTCGAAGGTGACCCACAGCGGCATTTATATCAATGTGGGATCGCGCGACGAACGTGGTCGCAACGAGGGTATTGCGCATTTCATCGAACACACAGTTTTCAAGGGGACTGAACATCGCCGTTCATATCATATCCTGAACCGCATAGATGGGGTGGGAGGGGAACTTAACGCATTCACTACTAAGGAAGAAACCTGTCTTTACGCATCATCGCTATCCATCCATCTTGAACGCTGTCTGGAACTCTTCTCCGATATCATTTTCCATAGCACTTTCCCTGAAAAAGAGATTGAAAACGAGAAAGATGTTGTTCTTGAAGAAATTAAGTCGTATAAGGACAGTCCGGCGGATCTTATTTACGACGATTTTGAACAGCTTGTTTTCGACGGTCATCCGCTGGCACACAACATACTAGGTACTCCTCACAATGTCAAGCACTTCACCTCGCAGGGACTTCTCGATTTCCTGCAAAGCAACTATACAACCGACCGAATGGTGATATCGGTGGTGGGCTGTGCCGACTTCAGACGTGTTGTGCGGATGTGCGAGAAGTATTTTGGCGACTATGAACGGCGCAATTCTGCCGTCGATCGCAAGCAGGCTCCGCAGTACCGCCATTTCAACAGCACAATGAACCGCCGCACTCATCAGATGCATATAATGGTTGGAGGACGGGCTCCCGACACTTTCGACGAGCGCAAAGTGGCATTTTCGCTGCTTAACAATATAATGGGCGGTCCTGCGATGAATTCGCGCCTTAATGTGGCCATCCGCGAAAAACACGGCTTCTGCTATACTATCGAGTCTCAATATACGCCATTCTCAGACGCAGGTCTTTTCTACATTTATGCCGGCATTGAGGCCGATGCACGTGAACACTATCTGGAGTTGCTCCACCGCGAATTGCGGCGTCTTGTGGAAACACCGCTCAGTGACAGTCAAATACGAAATGCCAAGCAACAGTTTGTCGGACAGATGGCCATCAATAACGAGTCGGCTCTCAACGAGATGCAGGCCATCGGCAAGAGCTACCTTACTTACGACCGTGTCGATACTCTGGAGGAGATGCAGCGCGACATTGAGGCTGTCACTGCCGCCGAACTGCGCGACATCGCCGCTGAACTGTTCAATCCTGAAAACCTCAGCTGTTTGATATACAAGTAGGAATTCAAGCCTTTATCAATTGATAGTGATATTGTAGTATCGTTTGCGGATAATGATAAGGCGGATGAGCCAGATGGCGAAAAAAGTGTCCGAGATGATTTTGTAGAGGGGTGGAAATGTGTAGAACAACGATACGATCCAGACGATGAGATCGATGTCGAAAAGGATGTTCCACAGCCATTCGCGGTCGCGAAAGGTGACGGTTTTATCGGTTTGTGATCTGTCTATTTGTAACGGTGCCGTGGTGCTGACAGAAAGGTCGAGCGAGATATTTTTGTGAACAAGACGATTTCGCTGCATTTTGTTCAACAGCCAATTGAGCATCCGCAGCGGTATGCGTCCGCCGCATTGTATGCGCAGGGTATAGGTGCCAGCTGGTATTTGGAACTTTATTTCGTCGCCTGTCATCGTGGCGGCATAGTGACCGTCGATGAAAATGAAGTGTGGCAGACGCGGTTCGAGCAGGTGCCGTCGGTGGCGGATGGTGAGCATTGCGGTCAGCGTTTGACGATTTTGCGACGCATCACTCCGTTCTCGCTTCTGAAAAGCAAAACATACATACCGGATTGCAGGTGGCTGAGGCCAAGGGTACAGGTCGTGTCGCCGAGCTTTATTTGCTGTACTGGGCGACCGTTGGAAGCAATGATGGTAAGTTGTCCTTTGCTGTTGCTATGGATGGTGGCGCGGTCGGTTATGGGGTTGGGCTCGATGCTAAAAAAGTCAGAGCTTGATGGAGAATTGATGATGACGGGGTCGGGCAGGGTGATGGTCACGTCGTCGGCAGCGATGCTGGTGATACAATGTCGTCTGGCAGTGAGTGTTATGGAATATGTCCCGCTTTCGGCGTAGGTGTGTGTGGTTGTCGTCTGGCATTGGTTGTTGGTGATAATCTGCGTTGTTCCGTCGCCAAAATCCCAAATGGCGGTATCGGCATCCGTCACCATCGGCATTAGCACGACGTTGTTCTCGACAACAGCTTCAATGTTGAAATGGGCTTTGGGCGGTCGCCGTTTCCATTGTTCCAAATGCTCAAAGACAACGTTATGAACGGCATTGCGGATGGTGGCGGCATCATTGGCATTGATTCCGTTAGGGGTGTAGGTTATCGAATCGGGGTCGCGTTGGAAAAACATAGTGTAAAAGGCACAGGCGGCAGCATAGGTGCCTGCCAGCGACGGATGACTTTCGTCAGATTGGTAAAGTTCGATGTTGCTTGTGTGGCGCAGATAGTTCCATACGCGTCCCACAGGACATAGCGAGGCGTCGTTGCTGTTGGCCATATAGGTGTAGCGCAGACATAGCAAGCTGTCCATACCTTCGTATGTACCAAGCGGTGGAAATTCGGCAGCATTCAGCTGGTCTCCGTTCTTGCGCCCCCAGGTCATATAGAACATTGGTTCGGCACAATGGTTGCTGGCATAGATGGCATCGACCAGCTGGCGAGCGTAGGGGAAAACTTCGTTTTCGACTTGTTGCTGCGGAAACGAAGGCAATTGGCTTTGTTCTTGAAGTACAACAATATCCCAGTCACCTTGGCGAATCAGCGACATCGACTGGTTGACACAGTGCTGTGCGAATGTGCATCCGCCTGGTGTGTTGCTTCCATAGGTCAGTTGGTCACCCATCGACTGGGCTATTGTCGCTGTCATCTGCGGCAGATTGTTGACCTCGGTGTAGCTGTTGCCGATAAAAAGCACATTGACGCTCTGCTGCGCGTTGGAGACAGCGGCAGCGAATAGTAGCAGAAGTATGGCTGGCAACCGTTTCATACCATTTGCTCGATGTTCCAAACAAAGGCGCGGATGCCGACCTCTTCATTGCGTTTGTCAAGCTTGCGGACGGCAGTGAGGATATCTTCAACTTTTTCGTCGGGAACTACGGTAAGGATGGCATTGTTAAGCTCAGGCCAAGCGTGTGTGCCGCGATGGGGATCGCCGACTTCGTGACCGCGTCCCTGGACGTTTTCCCAAAAAGTGAAGCCTCGCACATTGAGCGTGTCGAGCAGATACTCGACGCGCTCATTGTTGGCTTGGTTATATACGATTAAGATGCTTTTCATAAATGAAGAATTAAATAGTAAAAGAATTAATAATTGAGAGGGTTGAGCGGGTTGTTAATAACAAAACGTCAGCTAACATCTTTTCCCCTTGATTATTCATTCAGATTAATGTTCATAAATACGAATTTCTTGCGCTCTTTTTCCTTTTTCTCAATGTCGCCTTTGCGGTTGAATATGCCGTAAAGGATTGGTACAACAATGAGGGTTACAAAAGTAGATACCGTCAAACCACCGATGACGACGAGTCCCATCGTGGTCCACATTTCGGAACCTTCGCTGGTTGAGGTGGCCATAGGTATCATACCGAGGATGGTGGTGAAAGCGGTCATCAACACAGGACGCAGACGACTCTTGCCGCTGAGAGCGATGGCTTCGTAAAGCTCGGTGCCGCGTTCGCGTAGCAGGTTGATGTAATCGACCAGCACTATACCGTTCTTGACGACGATACCGATCAAAAGCACAAGACCAAGCATACCTATCATATCAATGTTTGTACCGCAGAAGAACATCATAAGCGATACACCACTGATGGCGAATGGGATGGAGAACATAATAATGAACGGCTTGCTGAAACTTTCGAACTGCGAGGCCATCACAATATAGACGAGCATCAGGATAAGCATTGCAAGGGTAAGCATATCCTTGTTGGCATCCTGCTGGTCCTTGTAGTTGCCGGCGAGGGCAACGTGGATGTCGGACGGAATGCCCATAGCGTCAATCTCTTTCTGCACATTGTCAGCCAACTCTTTGAGCGATGTCTTGTATGGCATTACGGTTAGTGTGAGATAACGCTGGCGGTTTTTGCGTTCAATTGTCGGAGGACACCAGTATTCGGTAATGGTTGCCACTTCATTGAGCTTTACAAATTGGCCGGTCGGGGTGGGGATGGAGAACTGCTCGATGTCGGAGATTGACGAGCGGTACTCTTCCTTGAGTCGCACAACGATGTCGTACTCTTCGCCATCCTCTTTCAGATAACCTGCAGACATACCGTTGACGCGGTTGCGGACGTAAAGTGCCACGGTGGAACCGTTGAGCCCGTGGAGAGCGAGCTTCTGCTTGTCGAATTCAATCTTGAGCTCGGCGCGGTCCTCGTCGCGGCTGATTTTGGTATCGCGTGCGCCAGGCACATTGTCCATCACACGCTGACGCAACTGCTGTGTGTAACGGGTTGTCTGGTCGAAGTCGTAACCGTAGATTTCGACACTGAGCGAGTTGTTGCTGCCGCCACCCATACCGCCGCCGCTGGTGACCTGGAAGTTGACCAGTTCGGGATATTCGTTGAAGCAACGGCGCAAATCCTCCTGCATATCAAAGATGGTGCGTTTGCGGTCGTACTTCTTGGTTGTGCGCACATTGATGCTGATTTTGTTGTTGGTGGTGCTGTTGAAGAGGGCCGCCATACCAGCGTCGTCGTTCGAACCGGCAGAGGTGGAGATAACGATAACGTCGTCACCAAGGATATCTTTGATGTCGGATTCCATTCGACGAGCGGTCTTGAGGGTTTCTTCAATACGTGTACCACGTTGCAGTTCAGCATTTATCGATATACGCCCGCTGTCCTGCTCTTTCATAAAGTCCATACCGATTTTGCCAGTGACAAAAGGTATCAGTGAAACGACGAAGAAGGCAAAGGCGATGAGGAGCGTGATGCGTTTATGCTTGAGGCACCAACGCAGAATGTTGGCATATACTGCGTCGATTGCGTTGAAGGCACGTCCGATGGTCTTGTCAAACGAGAGCTTCTTGGCGGCTTGCTTGCGCTCGGCCTCTTCGCGGGCTGCACGGGTCAGATAGAAAGGCTTCTCTTTTAATATCTTGCTGCTGAGCATCGGGATAAGGGTGATGGCAGCAGTGGTTGACACACAGACGACGATGGTGATGATCCAACCCATCTCTTTCATAAAGATACCCATCATACCGGGCAGCATTGTGAGCGGCACAAAAACGGCAACAAGCACAAGCGTGGTGGCGATGACGGATGTCCACACCTCGTTGGTGGCACAGATGGCTGCTTCGCGTGGATTCTCGCCGCGTTCGATGTGTTTGGTGATATTTTCAAGCACCACGATGGCGTCGTCAACAACCATACCGATGGCTACGGTTAACGATGCCAGCGAAATGATGTTCAGCGAACTGTCGGCAACGAGCAGATAGATGAATGAGGTGACGAGCGAAATGGGGATTGTTAGGGCAATGATGAGAGTCGAACGCCAGTTGCCAAGGAATACGAGCACCACAAGCACCACAAACAGCAGCGCATAGAAGATGCTCTCGGTCAAGCCGTTGATGGCGTTGATAATGTTGTCGGAACCGTCGTTGATAAGTGTGATTTCGATGTCGGGAGGCAAGGTTTTCTTGATATGCTCCATCTCTTTCTTCACCTCGCGTGCGATGGCGACGGTGTTGGCGCCGGTTTGTTTTGTGATGATGAGTCGTGCGCCGTCTTTACCGTTGATTTTCTCATCAAGCGAAAGGTCCTTGATGGTGTCGCGAACTGTGGCCAAGTCGCGGACAAATATTTGTTTGCCCATAGGGGTGGTGGCGACCACGATGTCGGCGATTTCTGAACTTTCAATGTATTCGCCTTTGACACGCATCTGATATTGCTCTTTACCCATCTTGACGGTACCGGAAGCCAGGTCAAGGTTGTTGACCGAAATGGCGTTGCCGACAGCCTCAAGACTGAGCCCGTAGTCATCCATCTGCTTGGGGTCGAGGTCGATATAGATGTAACGTTCGGGAGCACCGCTGACGGTGATGTTGCCGATTCCATCGATGCGGTTAAGGACGTTGACAACATTGTCTTCAACAATGCGGTCGAGTCCCGAATAACTTTCATCGGCCGTGAAACCGTACATCATAATCGGCATTGCCGACGAATTGAGTTTCAAAATCATCGGTCGCGACACACCGTCGGGCAGGTTGTCGTAGAGCAGATCGACATAGCTTCGTATGTCGTTGAGGGCTTCGTCGATATCGGAACCCCATTCAAATTCAAGGCTGACGACACTCAGGTTGTCGCGCGAATTGGATGTTATGTTTTTCAGTCCATCGACCGAGTTGAGCGAGTTTTCAACTAGTTTTGTGATGTTGGTCTCAATCTCGCTGGCGTTTGCACCGGGGTAGGTGGTCATAACCGTCACATAGGGCGGATCCATCTCTGGCATCTGGTCAATTGGCAGCCTTGAGAGTGAAAATAGACCCAAGACGATGACGGCCACGAAGATTAGACCGGTGGTAATGGGCTTGTTTATTGCTGTTTTATAGATAGCCATAATAGTTCAACTTGTTTTTATTCTACTATTTCAAGTGTAGAGCCTTCAACTAGGCGTGCCTGGCCGGTGGTGACGAGTTGGTCGCCTTCTTTCAAATCGCCGGGAGTGATAGGTATTATTTCGATCTGGTCGTCGAAGCGCTGACCAAGGGTGACAGCCACGCGACGTGCGGTATTGCCGTCGGCGATGAAGACATAGCGGTCGTTGCTGCCGGTCAGTTTCAGAACACTCTGATAGGGCACCACAAGGGCATCGACCTCACCGACGGCGAGGGTCGTGCGGACATACATACCGGGACGGATTTTTTCGCCGCTGTTGGGTATGTTCAATTTTGCCTGGAAGGTGTGGGTCGAAGGATCGATGGTGGGATAAACAATCTCGATGGTGGCTGCAAAGACCTGGTCGTGATAGATATCGCTATAGACATTCACCTTCATACCCTGTTTGATTTTTGGGAAGTAGCTTTCAGGAATGTTGATGATGGCCTTGAGACGGTTTATCTGGCACAGTTGCAGGATGGGAGCACCGGTGTACATCTCGCCGTCCTCATAGTTCTTGGCGCTGATAACGCCGCTGAATTTGGCTTTTACGAAAGTGTTTTCTTCCTGGAAACGTTCGGCTTCAACCAGTTGGTCGTAGCCTGCCTTGGTCTGGTCATAGACCTGTTCGCTGATGCTGCCGCTGGCTTTGAGCGCCGTCACGCGGTCCAGCTCGGTTTTGGTGCTGGCCAGGTTGATACGTGTGGTGTTCAGCTGTGTCTGGTCCATACGTACCAGCATAGCACCCTTGCTGACACGGCTGCCGACCTCGACATATATATGCTCGATGTGGCCGGTGATGCTGGGCGAGATGTTCATCGTCTCGTAGCCTTCAAGGGTTGACGACAGTTCGAGTTGCTTTGCAATGCGCTGTGTCTTCAGCTCAAGTACTTTTACTTTTTCAATTTCTTTCTTTGTCGTTGTGGCCGTCTTGGCCTCTTTTTTGCCACCTCCACAGGCAACGACACTGGTCGCCACAAGTGCGATGACTGCTATTTTCAAAATCTTGTTCATATCTTTGTTCTTGTTTTTATCTGTGATTGGTTTTATTTGCCCAGCAAATCCTCAAGTGCCACCTCGGCACTCACTACACTCATAACGGCTTGTATGTAATTGCTTTGGGCGGTGATGATGTCTGTGCTGGCGTTGGTGACCTCCAGATTGCTGGCGTGACCGTACTTGAACTTTTCGGTTGTGTTGTCGAACACGCGTTTGGTCACGTTAAGATTGTCTTTCTGAATCTGATAGGTCTCAATGGCGTTCACCAGGTCGTAGCACAGCTGGTTGTACTGTACTCGCAATCCGTCCTCGGCCTGCTGTTTGCTGTTAAGGGCCTCGGTGTATTCAAGTTCAGCGGATTTCACTTTGGCATAACGCTGGCCGCTGCTGAAGAGTGGCAGTGATATGCTGGCACCGATCATATTGGGCGGCGTCATATTGAATCCCTGATCTTTGCCGAAGTAGGTCTTGGCGCTGTATTGGTAGTAGGCCGACAGGGTGGGGGTGAAGTCCATCCAGGCCATAGTGACATTCTTCTTCGCCAACTGCTCGTTCTGAAGTAATAGCTGGTAGTTGTAGTTCTTCTCAAGGTCGAACCCGCCAAGAGAAAGTTGTGCCAGATGGTTGAGGTCCAGCACTTCGTCCAGGGGCGTGGTCAGGATGAGTTTGCTATTGACGGCGGCACCGAGCTGCAGTATCATCGAGTTGTAAAGCATCTGCAGCGAACGACGGTTGGCGTTGATGCTGTTGCGCAACGAGGCTACCTGCACGTGCAGCTTGTCGGCCTGAATCTGCTCGGCGGCACCGGCGCGAACGCTCTCCAGGGTGGTCTGTTCCAATCGTTCCATATTGGCCAGACTGCTGTCCAGCAACCCTACAATGTCCTCCATAACGAGTATCGAGACATAAACGCTTTTCACCTGCGAACGTGTGCTTTGCTCAGTCTGTTGATGGCTGATATCCACCATTTTCTGCGCTATGTTGTTCAAAACGACACCCATTATCTGCGCTCCTGTCAGGGCAATGGACGCGGTGATGCTGAATGTCCCGCTGGGGTTCATAGGAATAACTGTACCGCCGCTGTTTTCGCTGTCACTGCTGCCAGGAATGGATATCGGCAGCGTTACTCCACCAATGGTGATGCTGTCGGGGATCATCGAACTGATGCCGCCGCCACCTCCCATAACCATCTCGTAACCACACATATTTTGGTAGTCGAAACCGGCTCTCACCTGTGGCAGCATCGAAGCTATCGTCTGCCATTTTGAATATTCGGCTTTCTTCACCTCAAGCGAGGCATTCTGTAGTGTGTAGTTGTGCTCGACAGCGTAATCCTGTGCTTGCGACAAACTCAGGCTCAACGTTTCGGATTCCTGAGCCCGCAACGGTTGCATAGCGGCAACCATAGCTGTCAATAAGAATATAATTGATGTTCTTTTTATAGCCATTTTCTTTTTATTGTTTACAATCTGTAGCCTATTTTTTCTCAATGATTCTTCTGAACTCATCTTTGTGCTTGTCGTATCGCTCGATGGCTTTCACCGACAGGAGTCCTCGCAAATAAGTATAGCAGGCTTCGCGCATACGCGAGCTGAATTGTTCGTAGTCGGAATCGCCTTTATATCTGCTGTGACGTATGTTGGTGATAATAAGGTCGATGGCGGCATCGATATCCACACTGCCGCACAAGTCGCCGGCCATCTCGGCTTCTTCGAACACTGAATGCAGCGAATCCTTGAATTTGTTGCCAAATGATTTGATAAGTTGAGCACTCATCTCTGGGTAATATAGATCTGCTTCTTCAAACATCCGCCAATATTTGGCGCGGTTCAAAATGACATTGCGCAAAATGAAGAGGGTCATAAGCAGCGGCTCGTTGGCTTTTTCCAGAAATTCCAACCTCTGCCGGCCCATCTCCTGATGCACCTGCGTCATACAAGCCAGCACTAACTCGTCTTTAGAAGAAAAAAGCTCATATAGCGTACGCTTCGAGATATGTATGCTCGTTGATATGTCATCCATCGTCACACTTTTGAATCCGCGTGTGTTGAAAAGCTCTATCGCCGTTTCGACGATTTTGTTTTTTTTGTCCTTTACTTCCATAGTGTTGTCCTTTAATACGATATGCAGATATGGCACAGTTTGCAACCTGCCTTATCGGTGTGCAAAAATATAAAAAACCGAGAAAACTTTAAAGGTTTTCCGACTTTTCGGAGTGTTAAAAATGATTAAAAATTAATCGAACTGTAAAAAACGGATTCTGAAAGTGCAAAAAAGTTTGTCCGAATGGTCAATTGTCTGTGAGCTGACGAGACGCGTCGGCCACAACACACATTTTCGCATTCTTCACGCTTTCTTTTCCGGAATCGGGTTCAATGTCGATAACTGCACGCGGATGCGAGTATCTTGGGCAACCTCAATTTGGGCGTAGGGCGCGCTGACGCTTACTATCGTTCCGTGAATTCCGCCGGCAGTCATCACGCGGTCGCCTTTTTGCAACCCGTTGCGATACTTCTCCTCCTCTTTGGCCTTCTGGCTCTGTGGGCGAATCAGGAAAAAGTAAAAAACGGCAATCATAGCCGCAATCATTATACCGGTCTTCCAACCGTTGGAAATGTCCATCAAAATAAAGTCAATCATATCGTTAAATTGTTTTATTGCGTTGTTGTTTTATTGTTCCGTTAGTGCTGCAGCGATGTCTCAACTTTGGGTTTTCACCTTTCGGGGTATCGCCAGCGACAGCGTGATGCTTCCTGCCAAAATGATGAGTATCGCTGTCAGCGATATTCCTGTGCTGATATGCAGGTCGAAAAACTCACCGCCAATCATCTTCACTCCGATGAAACACAGCAGCACGCCCAACCCGTAGCGAAGCAGCCAGAAACGGTCGGCGACATCGCTCAACAGGAAGAATAGCGACCGCAAACCCATAATGGCGAATATGTTGGAGAAATAAACGATGTAGGGGTCGGTCGTCACCGAAAAGACTGCAGGAATCGAATCGACAGCAAAAATCACGTCGCTGAACTCGATGACCAGCAGCACCAGCAACAACGGCGTCATATAGCGCTTGCCGTCAATGGTCGTGAAGAAATTGTGGCCGTCCATCTGCGACGACACGCGGAAATGCTTCGACGCAAAACGCACCATCTTGTGGTCCTCGGGGTTTATCTTCTCGTCACCCTTGTTGCGGAACATTTTAAAACCACTGTAAATCAGTATCACACCGAAAATGGCCAGCACCCAGCTCAAACGCGTCACCAGCGCTCCCAGCGCGAAGATGAACACGAATCTCATCACTATTGCTCCCAGCACACCCCAGAACAGCACGCGGTGATAGTATTGTTTTTCTACGCCGAAACTGACAAATATCATTATCATTACGAAGATGTTGTCTATCGACAACGACTCCTCGAGGAAATAACCGGCCAAATACTGCTCTGTCACCTCGTGGCGATAGACGGACAACGCCGCCTCATAGCCTCCTGCTGCCTGCAACTGGGCCAGCAGCTGAGGCTGGCTTTTGGCGTAGGCAAGCAAGTCATCCATATTTTCTATGCCGTGTATCCATTCTGCGTGTAAGAAAAGAATAACGCCCATCCCAAGTGCCAGCAACACCCAGATAGCGGTCCATTTCGAAGCTTCGCGAATGCCTACAATGTGGTCTTTTTTGTGAAATACTCCCAGATCCAATGCCAGCATCACGACGATAAAAATCACAAAGACAATAAAAAACAGGTATCTTGTAATCATTTCTTCTCTTTTTTCGCTCCGCGAAATTACACACAATTTTCGATATGGCAAAATAATAAAATTTCAGGATTTTTCAAAACATAAAGGGGACGGCTTCCCGTCCCCTTCGTCGGCACCCCAGGCTCCCTTTCGGGTACACCCAAGGATTTTGTTGGCAGTCCGGCCCTTGCAGGCTCGAACCCATATTATCAGATCCAAGTGAAACTTGTCTCTGTTTTACGATGCAAAAGTACAGCTTTTCCCCATTCTACCAATTCTACCAAAATCTTTTTTCTATTTGGTTGGTAATCTGTTGTTGAGTGGGCGCAGTCAAACAATCCCATCAACGTGTAGTGTCCTCATTCTAATCAAATTCTCCCACGACATTCAAGCCCATATCTAAATTAATTAATTTTAACTTAAATTTCGCATTATTTAACATTTGCACTCCGCAAAACAACCTCAAAAACAGCCAAAAATCGCCATTTCCTACCCCACTGATTTCCAGGTATCAAATACCTATCAAAGTTTAACCAAAGTTTTATCAAAGTTCTACCAAATTTTACTTCGGTAAGCTTTAATATGACTAATGTTAAAATTAAGTTAAATTTTTACTTTGCGAGGCTTCTGTGAGCCCGTTTGTTTCGTTTTTGTAATTTGTTTTTTGGGGGAAAATAACCCTTTTTGTTGCGTCAGGGCAATATGTCCCAGCCAACGACGTTATATAAAATACAAAGATATCATTTAAAATGTGTTTGCTTTTTTTTAACCTCACTCCCTTAAACTATAAACTTCACCAATCATAAACCATAAATCACAACTCTTTAATCTTTATCAATGCTTTGGAAATTATTTGTAAGTTTTTGGAAAATAGGTTCTTTTACCATTGGCGGAGGCTATGTGATGATTCCGCTGATGGAAAAGGAACTGGTTGATAGGCGTCAGTGGCTCACTCGCGAGGAATTTCTTGATTATATGTCGCTTGCACAGGCAATGCCAGGCATCTTCGCCGTCAATATGGCTACTATTGTAGGCAAGCGACAGGCAGGATGGCGCGGTGTCGTTGCTGCCATAGCGGGCAACATCTTGATGCCTATAGCGTTGATACTACTGCTGGCCATCTTCTTCCGCCATTTCCGCGACAACGCCGTTGTTGAGCGCATATTCAAAGGATTGCGGCCCGCCGTGGTGGCTCTCATCGCCGCTCCGGTGTTCCGTATGGCCAAGTCGGCCAAAGTCACGCTCCGTAACTGCTGGATTCCCGTCGTTGCTGCCCTGCTGATATGGCTGCTGGGTGTGTCGCCCGTATGGGTTATCCTTGCCGCCATCGCCGCCGGTACAATCTATGGGAAGTTAAGTAACCGTAATGGCGTGCCGGATTAAGTCCTGATAGTAATGAAAAATGTTCCAGATTAAGTCCAAATGTATAATATGCTGTTTTTAAAATTATTCTTCACGTTCCTCAAAATCGGCATTTTCACCTTCGGTGGGGGGTACTCGATGATTGCGCTGATTCAGAACGAAGTGGTGGTGAAAAACGGCTGGATGACGGCACAGGAGTTTACAGACATACTGGCTGTCAGTCAGATGACCCCCGGCCCTGTAGGCATCAACACGGCCACATACGCCGGCTATACCGCCGTGGTCAATAGCGGCCTTCCCGGCTGGCAAGGTGTCGTCGGTTCGTTGCTGGCCTCGCTGGCAATCATCATTCTGCCAGTGACTGCTATGCTGCTGGTGCTGCGCTTTCTGTCGCAACATCGCAACAACTCCGTCGTCGATACCGTTTTCAGGGTGCTGCGACTTGTGGTTGTTGGACTTATAGCTGCAGCGGCACTGCTCCTGCTCACTGTCGATAGTTTCGGCACCCCAGGCATCAACTTGCAGTTCATCATCAGCATTGTCATCTTTGCAGTAGTCTTTTATTTTTCCTACCGTCACCGCACGAACCCGATTATCCTCATTCTCGCCTCAGGCCTTATCGGCTTTTTAGTGTATTAAACTTAGTATTCCCTATATTTCCTAATCACCTTAAAATGAAATCAATCAAACAAATACTGAAAAAAGGCTACGGGCCTTCGTCAAGTCACACTTTGGGTCCGCATCGTGCGGCAACGTTTTTCCGCAAGCGTACTCCCGAAGCGGCTCGCTACCGCGTAACGCTCTATGGCAGCCTCGCCGCCACAGGCAAGGGACACCGCACCGACCGCGCCATTGCCGACGCATTGGCGCCTGCTGAAGTCGAATTTGTGTGGAGGGCCGATGTTGTGCAGCCGTTCCATACCAACGGAATGCTTTACGAGGCTCTCGACGGCGACGGCAAAGTGTTGGACGATTGGACAATATACAGTATCGGCGGCGGATTGCTTGCCAACGAGACTTGGAGCGAGGAGGGTGACACGCTTTATGAACTGACACACATTTCGGATATTCTGAAATATATTGAACGAGAGGGTCTTACATTCTGGGAGTATGTCGAACGCCATGAAGACCCGGACATATGGGAATATTTGCAGGACATCTGGCAGACGATGCAGCAGACCGTCGAGCGCGGGCTTGGTAATGAGGGTGTTATCGAAGGCGGCCTTCACCTGCGGCGCAAAGCACGACAGTACTATGTCCGCGCGTCGAGTTACAAGCCGTCGTTGCAGAGCCGCTGCCTGGTGATTGCCTATGCTCTGGCTACGAGTGAATGCAATGCTGTGGGCGGCACCGTTGTGACGGCTCCAACTTGCGGCGCCAGCGGTGTGTTGCCGGCAGTGCTTTACCATCTCAAGAAAAACCACGGTTTCAGCGACCCAGAAATACTCCGTGCTCTCGCCACAGCCGCCCTGTTCGCAAATGTCATCAAGACCAATGCCTCGATCAGCGGTGCCGAAGTGGGCTGCCAGGGCGAGGTTGGCAGTGCCTGTGTGATGGCGGCAGTGGCTGCAAACCAGCTTTTTGGCGGCAGTCCACAGCAGATAGAGTATGCCGCCGAAATGGCTATGGAGCACAACCTTGGATTAACCTGCGACCCTATGTGCGGCCTAGTCCAGATACCCTGCATTGAACGCAACGCAATGGCGGCCCTGCGTGCCCTCGACATCAACCTCTACGCTATGATGAGCGACGGCAAGCATATCATCTCGTTCGACAAAGTTGTCGAGACGATGAAGAAAACAGGCCACGACCTGCCTAGCCTATATAAAGAAACGGCTTTGGGCGGCTTGGCGCTGCTGAAAGAAGAGTAGGGGAATAATATTTTGTTGTCTATTAAAAGAAAGCCCCTACGGGGCAAATGGTAGCCGAAATGGTCTGATGTATCCTATTAAAAGGTAGCCCCTACGGGGCATTATGTCGTTTTGCTTTGTTTTGTCGTGAAGGGGCTTTCTTTTATATTTCTTTATCTGCCAATGGCTGGAAAATATATCTCTCATCATATTCAATGCCGAACAATTGTAAAAATGAGGTATATTCATCACGGAACGTGTGCTTTAAATGATGCGCTTCCTGATTGAGTATATATTTCACAACACTATCGACTTGCGATTTTCCGTATGAGAAGGCTCCAAAACCTTCTTGCCAGGCAAACCTGCATCGTACAAAATGATTCTGTTTAATCCACAACGTTGTGGCTCTTTTCACTTCCATCACCAAATCAGAAATAGCTTGTTTGGGAGATAGGCTGACCAAGATGTGGACGTGGTCGTATATGCCACCAACGGCGTACACCTTATGTCCGCGAGTTTCGATTAGACCGGTCATATATTGGAATAATTCTTGTCGCCAGGTTTTGTCCAAAGAGGCATCACGGTATTTCACAGCGAAAACGAGGTGAATGTAAAGTTGGTTATATGTGTTTGCCATTTTTATTAAAAGGAAGCCCCTACGGGGCATTGGGGTTTTGGATAATATTGATGTCTATTAAGAGGAAGCCCCTACGGGGCATTGGGGTTTTGAATAATATTGATGTCTATTAAGAGGAAGCCCCTACGGGGCATTGGGTTTTGAATAATATTGATGTTTATTAAGAGGAAGCCCCTACGGGGCATTGGGTTTTGAATAATATTAATGTTTATTAAGAGGAAGCCCCTACGGGCCATT
>JAGDCN010000032.1 GCA_017958525.1 Bacteroidales bacterium | reverse complement strand
TAACTGATTGTGCGACACACGCTGCTCGTATATTGCTACGCACAAATTGACTCTTTGTATAACACACCCCGCTGCTTTATTTTTCTATGCACGCTTGCAAAGAAAACTAGTGGCTTTGTTTAACGCGACGTTAGGTGTTTCCTATTAGGCTGTGAAGTCGCCCGATGCATCATCATTGTTGTTTTGTTTCGTAAAAGTGCATTTCGGTAAGATACTGGAACACTGGCTCGGTGAGCAGGTAGCGCGGTGGATGGCCATCGGCAATCTGGCGGCGGATGTAGCTCGACGAGATGTCCATAGTAGGCACATCGACGATGTGGACATTGGGGTGCTTGGCGAGGTCGTTGAGTGTGCTGCCGGGACGCGGATATACGTAAAGGCTGTAATTCTCAAGAATGAACTCGTAGTTGCGCCAGCGGCGGAAGTTCTCAAGGTTGTCGCCGCCCATTATTATCGAGAAGCGTTTGTCGTGATATTTCTCGGCCAGATGCGCCAGCGTTACAACGGTATAGGATGGTATTGGCAAATGCATCTCGACATCGCAGGCCCGCATACGGTAGTTGTCGTCGATGGCCACGCGCACCATCTGCAGACGGTGATGGTCGGCGAGCAGTGTACTGCGCTCTTTCAAAGGGTTTTGTGGTGAGACGACAAACCACACTTCGTCCATATCGGTCAGTTCAAGCATCGAATTGGCCACAATCAAATGTCCCACGTGGATGGGATTGAAGGAGCCGAAAAAAAGACCGATATGCTTCAAGAATTATCGCAATTAATAGTACTTGTACTTGGAAATGATTCCTATATGGCGCAGTTTCTTGCCGCGGAAGGTATAAATCTGTCCTACTTCGCCGGCACCGCTGATGACTTTCAGCACGGCAATGTCGGAGACGTATGATTTGGGGAAACGTTTGAAAAGCACTTTGAATACATCGTCCTTCGACATACCGGCGCGGATGCCGTTGTCCAATACCACTTCGGGGTCGGTGATGCGGCCTGCAACCATCTCGACGCGTCCTGTCGTGATGCTGCGATACATATCGATATAGCTTCCGTCCAGACGACGCAATGTGTTGACAGATACTGACATTGAGTCGTAGAAGTTCTTGTAGCCCGACTCGCGGTACCACTGCAGCTGGGTGTTGGTGATGTATTGCTCGATGTTTTCCCATTTGCCGATGGGGTAGATGACATAGTCGGCCAGCGAATAGACTATCATCGTGTCGGCCAGCACTTTGATGTCTTTAATCATATATTCGGGTTTGGCGTAAGTCATCATTCGCATTGCTTTGGCTCGCGAACTGACCTCTTGGGCTGAAACATAACCAACAACAGCGACCAAGGCTATCAATATCAAGATTCTTTTCATTTTTCTTTTCTTTATCAGTCAGAAACGCGGGAATGTCCAAAATATTATATTTTTATACTATTTTTTTTCAGTTCAACTTTTTTTTCTAATTTTGTGGAAAGAATCTGTGTCGTCGATACGATTGCAAAGAATTTATTATCAATCAATAGACAAGAAATGAGCTACGCAAACATAATTGCAACCCAACTTAACCTTGGTGTGCGTCAGGTCGAGAAAACCATCGAGTTGATCGAATCCGGTGCCACGGTGCCCTTTATAGCGCGCTACCGCAAAGAAATGACCGGCAATTTGAACGAAGTGCAAATTGCTGCAATACGCGATCTGGTATTGAAACTGAAAGAGATTGACAAACGTCGCGAAGCCATTATTCAGAGCGTTGAGGAGCAGGGAAAAATGACCGACGAACTCCGTGCTCAATTATTGGCGGCGACGTCATTGACTGATTTGGAGGATCTCTACCTCCCATATAAGCCCAAGCGCAAGACACGTGCTTCTGTTGCTGTCGAACGTGGTTTGCAACCGCTTGCCGACGCGTTGCAAAAGCAATATCAATGCAATGTTGATCAGCTGGCTCAGCCGTTTGTGAACGAAGAAAAAGGAGTGAACAGCATCGACGAGGCTCTGGCTGGGGCACGCGACATTATAGCCGAACGTGTCAGCGAGGATATTGCTGCCCGCAACAAGGTGCGCAACCTGTTCCGCCGCAATGCTATGTTGACATCCAAAGTGGTGAAAGCCAAAGAGGAAGAGGCAGGCAAGTTTCAATCGTGGTTCGACTGGAAGGAGAATGCTATGCGTGCCCCTTCCCATCGCGTATTGGCGTTGTTTCGTGGTGAAAGCGAAGGATTTTTGCGCGTAAAAATCGCCCCCGAAGACGATGAACTGGTTATCGAAACCCTTAATCGTCAGTTTGTACGTGGCAACTATGAGTCGTCGCAACAGGTGGCGGAAGCTGTGCGTGACGGATACAAACGTCTGTTGGCACCGTCGATAGAGACGGAATACTATAATTTGCTGAAAGAGCGTGCCGATCGCGAGGCTATCAAGGTCTTTGCCGAAAATCTGCGGCAACTGCTGCTGGCGTCACCGATGGGACAAAAACGTACGCTGGCCATAGATCCGGGATTCCGTACTGGTTGCAAGGTGGTGTGTCTTGATGCACAGGGCCAATTGCTGCACAACGAGACTATTTACCCTTTTACTTCTGTTCGCGAAGAACGTGCTGCTGTCAGCAAACTGGAAGCCCTTGTCGAGGCTTTCAAAATCGAGGCTATTGCTATCGGTAACGGTACTGCCGGACGCGAAACGGAGGAGGTTGTAAAACGCTGCCGTTTCAAAACCAAAGTGATAGCTGTTATGGTCAGTGAAAATGGCGCTTCGGTATATAGTGCCAGCGACATAGCCCGTGCAGAATTCCCAGAATATGATGTCACTGTGCGCGGTGCCGTCAGCATAGGCCGTCGCCTGATGGACCCGCTGAGTGAGTTGGTGAAAATAGACCCCAAGAGCATCGGTGTCGGCCAATATCAGCACGATGTGAACCAGACGATGCTGCACGACAGTCTGGAGGATGTCGTTGTAAGCTGCGTGAACAGCGTGGGCGTCGAATTGAATACCGCCAGTCGCGAGCTGTTGTCGTATGTCAGTGGCATAGGACCTTCATTGGCTTCAAAAATAGTGGATTACCGCAATCGCAACGGTGCTTTCCACAATCGTCACGAATTGCTTAAAGTGGAACGGCTGGGCGACAAAGCTTTTGAGCAGTGTGCTGGATTCCTGCGAGTGCGTGAAAGTGACAACCCACTGGACCGCAGTGCTGTACATCCTGAACGGTATGCCCTCGTGGAACGAATGGCAAAGGGGGTAGGGGCTACTGTTGAGCAACTGATGAAGGAAAAAGAATTGCGCTCGAAAATAGATATTAACCAGTTTGTCAGTGACGACTGCGGACTGCCTACGCTGCAGGATATAATGAAGGAACTCGACAAGCCGGGTCTCGACCCGCGCGCCAAGTTCGAGGTGTTTGAATTTGACAAGAATGTTACTCGGATTGAAGATTTGCAGGAGGGTATGGTGCTGCCGGGCATCGTCACAAATATCACGGCGTTCGGTGCCTTTGTCGATATTGGTGTGCATCAGGACGGTCTTGTCCATATCTCGCAGATGGCCAACCGACGTGTAAACGACCCCAACGAGGTTGTTCATATTCATCAGCACGTGCAGGTCAAGGTGCTTGAAGTTGATTTGCGCAGACACCGCATATCGTTAAGTATGAGAGGAATATGATGAACAAGGCTATAATGATATTTGTCGTTCTCGCGTTGCTGCTGTGCTACGTTGTGTGCCATATATGGGCCCTCGTTCCGCTGCCGCGATGGGGCAAATGGACAATCGCAGTCTTTGCCGTTCTTTGTTTCGCACTCGAAATCGTCAGTTTTACGCCTCTGATGAACCACCTGCCGCTGGGTGTTGCTTCTTTTGTCTATAATCTTGGCAACAAAACAGTTATTGTGCTTCTCTATCTCTTGATGGCCTTTTTGCTGCTCGATCTCGGACGGCTGGTGCATCTGGTTCCCCGGACGATGCTGCACGACAATGTGCCTGTGACTATCGGCATCGTCGCCCTGATAGCGGTTGTCTTTGTCTATGCCAGCATCCACTACAACCACAAGCAGCGTGTTGAAATCGCCCTTGAAGGCGGCGACCGCATCGAGCGGCCGATGAAGTTGGTGGCACTGTCCGACCTGCATATCGGTTATCACAATCGTCGCAGCGACCTGGCCAAGTGGATCGACATTGTCAACAGCGAGAATCCCGACCTTGTCCTCATAGCTGGCGATATTGTCGATATGAGCTATCGTCCGGTGATTGAGGAAGATATGGCTGCCGAGTTCCGTAGGATGAAAGCACCTGTCTATGCCTGTCTGGGCAACCATGAATACTATTCAGGTGAGCCCAATGCGGAGCTTTTTTACCGCGAAGCGGGCATCAACCTGCTTATCGACAGTGTCGCTGATTTTAATGGAATCAGTATTATCGGCCGCGATGACCGTACTAACCCAAACCGCCTTACTTTAAAGCAATTGCAGGAAAAATATCCAGCTTTAAATTCTCAGTTTTCAATTCTCTTGGACCATCAACCCTACCATCTCGAAGAAGCCGAGCAATGCGGTATCGACTTCCAGTTGAGCGGACACACTCACCGCGGGCAGGTGTGGCCAATATCCTGGATAACCGACGCCATATATGAATGCTCGTGGGGCAGCCACCAGCGTGGAAAAACAAGTTACTATGTCAGTTCCGGACTTGGTATATGGGGCGCCAAGTTCCGCATTGGTTCCCAGTCTGAATACGTTGTTGTAAATTTAAAATAACGGATAGCGGCAAACGTAAAACATATCAACGTAAAACAAATAAACAATGATCCACACTTGTCCAGAACTAATGGAAACGATTGAGCAGATGGGATTTCTGCCGTTGTTAGATAGTTGTGTCGAAGGCTTTTCGGCCGACGCAATGATGGCTCCCGAATGTCGCTACAGGGTGCTTGACGACGGTGGCTGGGAGTGGCCGCTGTGGGAGTGGAAAGGTCCCGTCGTAACTGAAGGTCGTTTTGCCTACGGCAAGTTTTTCGACAGCAAGGCGGGCTTTGTCAGCCAGCAGTGGTGGCCCGACTTGTGCAACTGGCGCCGCAGCCGTCATCCGATGCCTGCGGAGAATTCGATAGAGGGCACCATCTTAGCCGTGCTGCAGACTAATGGCAGTATGATTACCCGCGAATTGCGTGCCGCTTGCGGCTTTACGGGCCCGAAGATGCGTAGCCGTTTCGATTCGTATGTCACTCGTCTCCAAATGGCCTGTCGCATTGTGACTGAAGACTTTGTCTATCCGCGCGACCGTCACGGCAACCCATACGGATGGGGCTGGTCGCTGCTCACCACACCCGAAAGTCTCTATGGTCACGCAGCCTGCACCTGCGACTGTACCCCTGAAGAAAGCCGACAGCGGATTTTGAATCATTTTCGCATTTTGCTGCCAAAAGCCACTGATAAACAATTGGAAAAGCTGATATGATAATCGGCTGTTACTTGTTTCTCAAGGTAATGAAGGGAATAAGTATTTCCTCCATCGATATGCCGCCGTGCTGGAAGGTGTTCATATAGTACTGCACGTACTGGTTGTAGTTGTTGGGGTAGGCGAAGAAGTCGCCGCAGTGGGCAAAAATGTACGGCGAAGTGATGTAGCGCTTGGGCAAGAATATTTTA
>JAGDCN010000031.1 GCA_017958525.1 Bacteroidales bacterium | reverse complement strand
AATGTTAAGGTTAAAGCTAAGGTTAGAAACTACTTCTCTTGAATGATGTTGCCGTGGTCTTTGACAATCAGGCGATAGAACCACTGGGGATATTCGGGCTGGTTGGGCGAAGCGCAGCCGCCAAACTCGGTACGTTTGAACTTGCCGTTCTCTTCCTTCTTGACGTTGCCGTCCATATATTTGACCAGCAGATATTGATCCAGCTTGTTCCACTCATCCATCATCTTCTTTGCCTGACGGCCGCTGAAGTCGTTGAGCAGGGTAGTTACTTCGTTTTCGGTGGCATTCTTGGCACGGTTGTCGAACTTCTCCACGTCGGTGATGAAGCCTTCTTCAAGATTTGTCTGCACCTTCTGGAGGTCGACAATCATATCTTTGTAGCGGCTGTAGCAGAAGTTGGTGACGCGATTGAATAGCCAGAAAGCCGATGTGGGGCTATAGGTCAGCATATCGCCGTTGCCCTCGCGGAAGCAGAGCGGTATGTCGGTGATGCCGCAGTACATTGGGCAATATACCGTTGAATAGGTGTCATCGACGCCAAACCAGATGATACCGCCAACCTTGCGTGGCAGCCAGCTGCGGCACTGTGCCACAAAGCTGAAGCCAGTCTGCTGGGTCGAGGTGGCGCGCTCGTGGATGTATTTTTTGCCGTCAATCTCAAATCCCATTGGACGCCAGCGGTAGGGGCAAGCGAAGGGGCCGGCACCCACATCTTGGGTCATATCCATAGCGGTACCCTCATAGTGGTCGCGCATTAGGTCCATAACCTCCTTTACATCAACCTTGTGGTCGGGTTTAATCCAGAGAGGCATACGCTCGGCGTTCTTGTCACCCATAGCATATTTCTCGTATTTGCTCATACTGGCGTTGATGCGGCGGAACATAGCATAGACGCGGGCATCGCAAGCGCGGATGCCACTGAATGTCAGAGGAGCATAGGTGTCGGTGAAGCTGAAGTCGGCATCGGTGCCATTGTACCAGCCGCAGGCACGGGCGAAAGTGATGACATCGTAGCTGTATACGCATTCCACTTCGGGTTCAAAGAGATAGTCAAGATGGGTGCTGCTGATGGCAGTGTGCAGACCTTTGCCTTTAGCTTTGTTGAATTTCTTGGGCTCTTGCGGGAATTGGGTGATGCGAGCCTGGTTGGCGTGACCGCAGACGTAGCCGTCGGGGATGCGTCGTGCAACCCATACAGCACCGTCGGTGTAGGTGTATTTCAGTTTTTTGGCAATGTCGGCCTTGGTCAATCCTGGACGCTTGCCGATGAGTTCGAAAATCCATACCTCGTTGGGGTCGCAGATGCTGAAGCTCTCGCCCTCGCTGTGGTAAGGATAGTCTTTCAGGAAACCAGCCAAAACCTGGATGGCCTCGCGGGCGTTACGGGCGCGCTGTAGAGTCAGGTAGATAAGTGAGCCATAGTCGATACCGCCTTCTATTTCGTTGGCCAGTTCCTCGCGACCGCCATAGGTGGTTTCGCCGATGGCCAGCTGATACTCGTTGATGTTACCCACAACGCTGTAAGTTTGGGCCACTTGCGGTATTTTGATCAGCGGTTTGCCGCTATCCCAGTCAACAACCTGGAACATCGTACCGGCAGCGTAACTGGCGGCCTTGCGGTAATAAAGCTCACCGTATAGCACGTGGCTGTCGGCAGCGTAGGTAATCATTGTTGAGCCGTCTTTCGTGGCTCCTTTGGTGAACAGAAAGTTTGTGCAGGCACTGCTGCTGTTGGTCACCATTATAGAGGCTACGAGCAGGGCTGCAGTTATGATTCTATTGATTTTCATAATTGTGTTGTATTATTATTAAACAAAGCTGTTGATTACAGCAGTTTCTTCTTGAGGTTCAGAATCATATCGTCAGTCATACGCTCAAGGTCATACTGCGGGTTCCAACCCCATTCGTTGCGGGCGCAGCTGTCATCCATTTTGTCGGGCCAGCTGTCGGCAATGGCTTGTTTGATAGGTTCAGGTTCATAAACCATTTCAAAGTTGGGGTAGCGCTTCTTGATAGCGTTGTAGATGATTTCGGGGTCAAAACTCATCGAAGTGACATTGAACGAGTTGCGGTGCACCAGCTTGCTGGGGTCGGCCTCCATAATGTCAATCATAGCCTTCTGGGCGTCGGGCATATACATCATATCCATAAAGGTGCCTTTCTTCAGCGGGCAAACAAACTTTTCGCCCTTCACAGCGGCATAGTAAATTTCGACGGCATAATCGGTCGTGCCACCGCCAGGCAGCGTCTGATAGCTGATCAAGCCAGGGAAGCGTACCGAGCGGGTGTCAACGCCAAATCTGGTAAAGTAGTAGTCACTCAGCAACTCGCCAGTTACCTTAGTAACACCGTATATAGTGTTGGGGCGCTGGATGGTGTCCTGCGGGGTGTTGTCGTGCGGAGTCGAGGGACCGAAAGCACCAATCGAAGAAGGTGTGAAGACGGCGCAGCCGAACAGGCGTGCCACCTCAAGGCAGTTGACCAACGAACCGATACCAACGTTCCAGCCCAGCATCGGGTTCAGCTCGGCCGTGGCGCTGAGGATAGCGGCCAGGTTGTATATGGTGTCGATGTTATACTGCTTTACAGCAGTGGCAATCTGCATAATCTGCGTTGAGTCTATACGCTCCACCGGGCCTCTTTCGTAGGGATCGCCCTTCAGCGGACGCAAGTCGCTGCACACAACATTGTTGTCACCATAAATGTCTCTCAAATTACGTGTCAGTTCGGATCCAATCTGTCCGCCGGCACCGACAATAAGTATTTTTTTCATTGTTATTTAATATTTATTATTGTTCATAAAATGTCATAACAAACGACATTACAACGGATTGCGTGTAATGCAGTTCATTATTTATGCTCACAAAAATACAAAAAAATCCTATAATGGAAATAACTTTTTATATTTCTATCTTCTTAAGTTATATTATTTGTCTTACGTCTAATGTGCAAAGATGAAACCGAGGTAGAGACGCGATCCAGTTGGAATGGCTTCGCCTGTGACAGGTGTGAGACAGTCGGCCTTGAGAGTGAGATGTACGGCATCGGTGAGGGCGTATTCTATGCCGATGTATGGATTGATGAGCATAAACACCTCATTGTGAAATACGGCATTGGGCTCCGATGTCCAGTCTCCGTCGTCACCGTTGAACACCAGCAACGTCGATGCACTACCACCGCCGATACAGAGACCTGCGTATGGCATCCAGCGCCCCAGACACCAGCATCCGTCTGCCACAATGCCGCCCCAACCCATACGCACATAGCTGCCGTTATCCATTTGGGTGAGGGTAGAGACATAGCCCTCGCCGCCCACACGAAACCAATTGCTGATGTGAAAACGCAATACACCGCCTATGCCGTAGGTCATACCCTTTGCATTATAGTCGATAGCTTCGATGTTCCCGTTCAGGTAGCCTGTGTGAATCATCATTCCTCCGTCAAACAGTTGTTGCTCCTGTGCCGATATACCATTATGCAAGCCCAACATCAGGGTTATTAAAAGTAATCCCCTTTTCATCACATTTTGATACTGTGTATTTCCCATAAAAGTGTTTAATTAATATAAAAATTTCTTTTCATTTTTCAATTATACCTCTTTCAATTAAACCTCAACCATCCTTAAATAATCCTAAACTTTTCAGCCCTTTAACTTTAACAGTTTCTATTAATCCCGATATGCCATAATTATCGACAATTTTAAACAAAGCGGAGTACAAAATTATAGTGTTGTGAAATTTTAAGTTTATTTGCCTTCCTCTGCCGCTATCGGTAGCTGTGATTCTTTGTCGGCATCGTATGGAATAGGAGTATGCTTTTTGTAGAGCGACAGCAAGTTACTGTTCAGTAGCACCTCAACCTCACACATCGTGTGCTCAATGACCGACGGCTTTAATTGGCATTCCCAGATTATGATGACCTGCCACCCATTTTCCTGCAGCGCGCGGTAGTTCTCGTGGTCGCGCTCCTGATTGCGGCGTATTTTATTCACCCAGAACTCTCTGTTAGTGTTTGGAATCTTGCAACAAGCCGAATTATCAATTTCCAATTCTGATTTTTCAATTTGCACCCCGTGCCCGTGCCAAAAGCATCCATTGACAAATATCGCCGTCCTATAGGTCCGCAGCACGATATCCGGTTTTCCAGGTACCGACTTCACGTTGAGACGATACCTGTACCCGTGTGCCCAAAGCCAGCGACGCACTTTCAGCTCAGGTTTCGTGTCCCGGCTGCGGATATGCGACATACAGATGTGCCGCTGCTCAGCTGTCATCGTGTCAGTCATAAGGAGAAAAAGTCAGATTATACTCCCCGCCTCCTCCAACAGGAATGGGATGACACCCATATACAAGATGCCGTCCTCGTCTGTCCAGGGTTTTGCGTTGCCGTCCACGATGACGATCTTGCGGAAGAAGTCGCCCGAGTT
>JAGDCN010000030.1 GCA_017958525.1 Bacteroidales bacterium | reverse complement strand
TTTGATATAGAAACATAAAAATGTTTAAAACTTTTTAAAAAGCACTTTAATATATTGTAAATTAATATTATAAATATTTTTTGGTGTTTGATATTTTTCCATTCCAAAAAAAACTTGTACATTTGCATTTTGTTTTTATGGATGCTAATATTGTAAAATGATGGAAAAATCAGCGTTTAATGCCAAGTTGGGTGATATTTGCCGCTATTCAATGTTGGACAAGACGGAAATTCAGACCGAAAAAAACCGTTTCCCGTATTGTGCACTGCTGCAGATGATGGACATTTTGGGCGACAAGGCCACCGACACGTCGCAGTGGAGGGAGCGATATATGCCCAAGGTGTTGTTGTATCTTTTCGACAAAAGCAAAATCGAAGGCTATTTGGAGAATGTTACATATACCGAGATTCAGACTCCTGTCGAAATCAAGGCCAAGGAACTGGTGGAGAAAGCCAAAAACCAGGAATATGAAATGGGCGATCAGGAACCGTTCGACATAATGAAGGAGATAAATGCCTATCAGGAGGTGTCGTTCAAGACGGCTCCGAAGAGTGTAATTTTGTCCGAATTTCTTGAAACAGGCAATTACAATTCGGACGAAATGGGCGACAGCGAGGAGGTTCCCATTGAAGTTCTTGGGAAAAAGAGTATAACAAGCGATGAGTCGTTAGAGACTGAAACTCTTGCAGTTGTGCTCGAAAAACAAGGCAAGTTTGAACGTGCTATAGGCATATATGAAAAATTAATTGCTAAATATCCCGAAAAAAGTAGTACTTTTGCACTCCGAATTTCGGAACTGAAAATTAAATTGGAAAATAATAAAAAGTAATAAATTATGTACAACTTTATTGTAATACTTATTCTGATTGTCAGCATCGTTTTGGCTCTTGTTGTGTTGGTCCAGAATTCAAAAGGCGGCGGTCTGGCTGCCAACTTTTCGGCACCCAACCAGATTATGGGCGTTCGCAAAACTACCGACTTTCTGGAAAAACTCACTTGGGGACTCGCTATCGCGCTTGTGGTGCTGAGTCTCATAGCCACTATTACCATCCACAGCGGCAGAAATTCATCGGCCGTCAAGAGTGCCGTCAATGCAGAGCAGGTAGAACTGCCTTCGGCTGCCGACGCAATGGGTGGCCAGCAGGCTCCTGTGGCTCCTGCTCCTGAGCAATAACAGATATTGTCAGGTGTGTCATAAAGAGATTTGTCGTCCGGCAAATCTCTTTTTTTAACTCCGATAGCAATGAACAAGGTCGAACAGTTGATTTTTTCTTTCTTTCCGCACGAACCTACCGCCGGACAGCGCAGTACGTGCGCCGAGATTGTCAAATTTCTGTTCGACTCTGACCCGCACTCGGCTTTTCTGATGCGCGGATATGCCGGAACTGGCAAAACATCGCTGGTGTCGGCACTTATCAAGGCAGCCCCGCGATTGCGCATTAAAACTGTGCTGTTAGCACCTACAGGGAGGGCTGCCAAGGTGTTGTCGGGTTACTCTGGTCGAAAGGCTTATACAATACACAAGAAAATATATATGTCGGTGACTGACGCTACCGGCACGGTACGTAGTGTCAGGGCACAGAACAAAAACAGCTATACACTGTTCATTGTCGATGAGGCATCTATGATTAGTGCCACACCCGACGAAGGGTCGTATGTAGGCAGACAGTCGTTGCTTGAGGACCTGATTGACTATGTCAACGAAGGTTCGCACTGCCGGCTGATGCTGATAGGCGATAGTGCCCAGCTGCCACCCGTAGGTTCGGCGGAAAGTCCGGCGCTTTCAGCCAACTACCTGCAGTCTGTCGCCGACTTGAAGGTTTATGAATCGGAACTGACCGAAGTGGTACGCCAAGAAAGCCAATCGGGCATCCTCGCCAATGCCACGCTGATTCGCAACCGTATTATGGAAATGGAATATGGCGACGAGGTGTCAATGCCGCTGTTCGATTTGGAGGGCATAGACGATGTCGTCTGCCTTCAGGGCAGCGACCTTGAGGAGACTCTTAACCGCGAATATTCGCAGGGTGAAACGGAGGATGTGGTCTTTGTTTGTCGCAGCAACAAGCGCGCCAATATGTTCAACCAGGCCATACGCAACCGTGTCCTTTTTCGCGATGATGAGATTGGCACTGGCGACTATCTGATGGTGGTGAAGAACAACTACCACTGGCTCGACGACGATTCTGATATGGGCTTCATCGCCAACGGCGATATCGTTGAAGTGATGGCAGCGCGCAATTTTCAGGAACTTTATGGTTTTCATTTTGTCGATGTTACACTGCGCTTCATCGACTATGACGATGTGCCGCCTCTGGAATGTAAACTGCTGTTGGAAGCACTCCATTCCGAGTCCCCGTCGCTGACACGCGACGAGTCACAGCGTCTCTTCACCGAGGTGCTTGCCGACTATGCTGACCTGCCGACGAAAGCACAGCAGCTTAACGAGGTGCGCAACAATCCTTATTTCAACGCTCTGCAGGTCAAGTTCGCCTACTCGCTGACTTGCCACAAAACGCAGGGTGGACAATGGCCTGTGGTGTTTATCGATCAAGGCTACCTGACCGACGATATGATAGACCGCGAGTATCTGCGTTGGCTATACACCGCTCTGACCCGCGCCACCGAACGGGTGTATCTGCTCAATTTTGACAGCCGTTTCTTTGTCGGAGATGGGGTTTGATACCTGATGCGGAGCGGGTGGCAACAGAGGCATTGGAATAGCATCAAGATGCCTATAAAAAAAACATCTCCGTTCGGAGATGTTTTTTAAATACTTTCCTGAAAAAGGCTTAGAATTTCTTGCTTGCTTTGAATTTCAAGACCTTCTTTGCGGGGATGGTGATGGTCTTGCCAGTACGCGGGTTTTTGCCTTTGCGTTTGGGTCTGTTCTGCATAGCGAAGGTACCGAAGCCGATGAGAGCAATCTTTTCGCCCTTCTTGAGCTCTTCTTTTGTTACTTCCATAAGAGCGTTGAAAGCTTTGGCGCTGTCAACCTTGGTCATTCCGGCCTTTTTTGCAATTGCTGCAACTAATTCTGTTTTGTTCATTGTGATGAATTTGAGGGTTAAACATTATTTTTTGACGCTGCAAATATAAGGATAAATTTTGATAAAGAGCAAGTTTTTTCTTATTTTTTTTTGTAAAAATTTAAGAAAAATTACTATATGATTAATTTCCAGTCATATACATTGTATCCTCTCAAAAATTCTTCGACGCTGATTTTCTTTTTTCCGCTGATTTGCAGGCTCAAAATTTTTATAAATCCGCATTTTACGCCTATTTTCAACACTTTTTTACCATCGCTTTTTATCTCATACAACGTGCTTTTATCATCTTTTTCATATTCTGCAGAGAATATTTTCATCGTTACATTTTCGCCTTTTGAATCGATCATTGTCGTCATCGCAGCAGGGTAGGGCGAGAGCCCTCTGATGAAGTTCACAACGTATTCTCCGTCGCGTGACCAGTCGATAACGCAATCCTGCTTGAAAATTTTTGGTGCCGGCTTCAATTCATCAACATCTGGCTGTGGCTGTGGAACAATGGTGCCGTCAAATAGCGCGTCGAGAGTCTCGACAGTCAGTGCGGCACCCATCTCGGCCAGTCGGTCGTGCAGCGTTTCTGCTGTGTCGTCTTTGGTTATGGGTGTTGTGCGCTGCATAAGTATCTTGCCTTCATCGATTTTTTCATTCAGCAGGAAGGTTGTGACGCCTGTCTCTGTTTCGCCGTTGATGATGGCCCAGTTGATGGGGGCTGCACCGCGATACTGCGGCAGCAACGATGCGTGCAGGTTGAAGGTGCCCATCGGTGGCATTGCCCATACAATCTGAGGCAGCATTCGGAAAGCCACTACGACGAAAAGATCGGCATTGACGGCCTTGAGCGCGTCGATGAAATCAGAGTTGCGCAGTTTCTCAGGCTGCAGTAGTGGCAGGTTGTGCTGCAAAGCATAATTCTTTACGGGCGAGAAGTTTACCTTCATTCCCCTGCCCATCTGGCGGTCGGGTACGGTGACGACTGTAGCTACTTCGTAACCTGCCTGCACTATAGCATCGAGCACAGTGACGGCAAAGTCAGGCGTGCCCATAAAGACGATTTTTTTACTCATTAGTATTGCTGCTTATTTGTTTTCCAATTGTTTTTGCAATGCTATCATTTTTAAAGCGGTAATGGCACCTTCGACACCCTTGTTGCCGTGTTTGCCACCGGCGCGGTCGAATGCCTGTTCGCTGTTGTTGGTGGTCAGAAGACTGAAAATAACTGGCTTTTCGTGCTTCAACGCCACGTTGGTTATACCTTGTGACACGGCTTCGCAAATGAAGTCAAAATGGCGTGTCTCGCCTTGTATCACGCAGCCGATGCATATCACGGCGTCGAGCTTTGCGTCGTTACGCAGCATCAGGTCGGCGGCAGTTGTCAGTTCGAAGCTGCCGGGCACGTGGACGAGGAGAATATTATCCTCTGTCACATCGTATTTGCGCAGTGTCTCGATAGCCCCATCTGCCAGCGCATCGGTGATTTCGCGGTTCCATTCGGCGACGGCAATGCCGATGCGGAACTCTTTCCCAGAAGGAACCAAGGAGGGGTCATAGTCAGAAAGATTGGTCTTTTTCATTGCTTTAGAATTCGTTATTATTCAACTTTCGGGAGTTATAAGTTAATTTTCAATTTTTAATTCAACTTTCGTGAGTTAGCCTCTTCGAACAGGACAATAGTCTTGAAACAAGCCATTGTATATATTGTATTGTCCATTTTAACTTCCATTTATTACTACCATTTTTACTACCGAAACTTGAGTTATTATTTTATCTCACTCTTATCTTCAATCCGGCTTTTGCTTTTTTCAGTTTGGGATTCAACTCTTTCAGCTGCTCGACGGTGGTGCTGTGCAACATTGCAATGCGCTCCAGGGTGTCGCCGTTTTTGATTTCGTAATACACTTCGCGGGGTTTTTCGCGGAAAGGTCGCTCTTTGAAGATGCTCTTGTCGGCCTTGAAAATGGGTGTTTTGCGGTCCTTGGGGCGGCTGATGCCGAAATAAGTTTTGTCAAGGTGCAGGCGTCGTGTCCGGAGGGTGTAGTTCGAAAAGTCGAGTATCCATTCTGGATCGAAAGGCTCATACTGGAACCGCACCTCGAAATGCAGATGCGGACCTGTTGAACGCCCTGTGCTTCCACCAAGTCCGATAATGTCGCCGGCCTTGACTCTTTGTCGCGGCCGTACTTTGATTTTTGAAAGGTGGCCATAGACGGTTTCGAGGCCGTTTTCGTGGCGCAACACCACCAGATTGCCGTATCCACCCATCGGCCGTGCTATACGGACCACTCCGTCGAAACAGGCATAGACGGGGTCGCCTGTGCGCAGCAGGATGTCAACACCGCGGTGCGGACGCTGCCATCGCTCGCGCCAGCCGTAGGGCGATGTTATGATGTTTTTCATAGGGAAACAGAATGTTGCACTGTCTTTCAGCAGCTTCAGATTTATCTCGTCGGGCAGCGAATCTAACGGCATCATTCGCGGTCGTACCAAGTTGCCAGCCAGGTTGTCGCGATAAAATATCCGCCACATCGGTATCTCGGCACCGTCGCCGTCGTAGAAGTCGGCTGTTTTGCGTTCTGGTGCATCGCTTTGTGCCGCAACAGGCATAACCGTTGCCAGCATAATGCTGACAACAATGGCATTAATCCATTGCAGGGGGTTATATTCTCTTCGGCGGCGGTGTGGCATCTATTCAGCGTCTTCTTTGATTTCCCGGCGCAGTCTTCCCACGGGGATGTCCATACTTTCGCGGTATTTTGCCACTGTGCGTCGCGACATCTGGAATCCTTTGTCCTGCAGTATTTTGACTATCGCTTCGTCGGTCATAGGGTTGCTTTTGTCTTCTTCGTCGATTATTTTTTTCAAGGCTTCTTTGATATGTTCAATTGCCAGTGTTTCCCCTTTTTGAGTTACGACGGCCTTGCTGAAAATATCTTTGAGCAGGAATGTACCGAAGTCGGTTTGTACATATTTTTCATTGACGACGCGCGAAATAGTCGATTCATCAAAGCCGGTCATTTCGGCGATGTCCTTCAGCCGCATTGGCTTAAGGTCTTGTGTGTCGCCAGTTATAAAGTATTGCTGCTGGTATTTTAGTATGGCGTCCATTGTTGTTGCCATAGTCTGTTTACGCTGATCGATGGTGTCGATAAGTGCTTGCGCTGAGTCGGTCTTTTCCTTAATGAAATTGACTGTCTCACGTTCGCTCTTGTTCAAGTTGTTGTGTGTGCTGAGTTGCTGCAGCATCTCGGTATATTCGCTGTTGATGCGCAGTTGGGGGCTGTTACGACTGCTCAGCGTGAAGTTGAGTCGGCCATCTTCGGCGGTGACAATAAAGTCTGGAATGATGTAGTGCGCACCTTTGTTTTCCTCTTCGCGACCCCACCCTGGCTTTGGGTTCAGGCGGCGTATGACGGACAGCACGCGGTTCAGTTGCTTTTCGTCGATTTTCAGCACTGTCATCAAGGAGGCGTAATTCTTATTGGTCAGTTGTCCGAAATATCGTTCTATTATTTTTATTGCCAGTTGTGTATCTTTGTCAGGCTCTGGTATGCGGTGCAACTGTATCAAAAGGCATTCCTGCAGGTTGCGGGCTCCGATGCCGGCGGGATCGAGTGTCTGTATGGCTTTCAGCACCTTGACCACCTCTTCGTTGCTGACCTCCATATCAGAACGAAATGCCATATCATTGGCTATCAACTGTGTGTCGCGACCCAGATATCCTGTTCCGTCAATACTGCCGATAATCTCGTTGGCTATGGAGCGCTCGCGCTCGTTAAAACCAAGCAGTTCCATCTGGCGTATCAACGACTCGGTGAACGAAGTGCCATCGGCAAAATCATACTGTCGCCTTTCGCTGTTGCGGTCGCTCTCCAACCTCTCGCGATAACTGTAGTCATCGTCGTCAAAATAGTCGTCAATGTCAATACCTTTGAAGTCGTTTTCTTCGTCGTTGTCGTCATAATCATCAGCTTCAGGTGCTTCGCTGACCTCTTGCACCGGCGCGCTATCAACTTCTATCATTGGATTCTTTTCGACTTCTTCCTTTATCTTTTGTTCAAGTTGGGTCACAGGCAGTTGCAGTAATCGTAGCAGTAGCAGTTGCTGTGGTGTCAGCTTTTGCTGCATCTTCATCTTTTGTCGTTGCGTATTCATAATTCAGCCTCCTTTTGTATTTGATAACAACAAAACCGCCGTTTTATTATTGATGGCCGTCAATAATTTGCAAACTGTTGTGATTTTTTCTTGTGTGAAATGAAATCTCGTCGATGTGTTTATTAGAAATATCGTACACGATATAATCATAAATAATGTTAAATTATTGAAATCTTGTTTGTATATAAGAAAAAGTTTGTATTTTTGCATCGTGAACGATATAAATTAATAACAATTTAAAACATTAAAACAATGGATTTTAAAGCAACTTATGAGATGATGCAGGGCATCATAACCGAATTAACCGAAGGCGCACTTGTACACAAAATGCAGGGTCAGATTTTCAAATCCCAGGGTTTCACCAAGTTGGGCCAGAAATACATTGACCATTATGCTGAGGAAATGGGTTGGGTTGAAAAATGCGCAGATCGTATGCTCGACCTGGGTTGCACTCCCCAGGTGAAAGGCAACTATGACCGTCCTATGATTGATGATGCTGTCGAGTACATCAAGGCAGACCTTGAAATTCAGCGTCGTGGTGTCGAAACCCTCTACAAAGCCCTCCCAATGCTGGCTTGCGACCCCACAACCTATGACATCGTGAAGGCTTACCTGGCCGACGAAGAGGAAGACCTCTATTGGAGCGAGGAACAGCTTGATATGGTCGAGAAAATCGGTGTCCAGAACTGGCTTGTCAAGATGATGTAATATATTTTTAGAACTCACCTTAAAACAGTAATTATATGTCCATTTACGATTATAAAGCCATTGCCAGCAACGGCAGTGAGATAGATTTCAAAGACTTCGAGGGAAAAACTCTCCTTATCGTCAATACAGCCTCGAAATGCGGTTTCACCCCTCAGTTCGACGGCCTTGAAAAACTCAACGAGAAATAT
This sequence comes from Bacteroidales bacterium, assembly GCA_017958525.1. Taxonomy (GTDB): domain Bacteria; phylum Bacteroidota; class Bacteroidia; order Bacteroidales; family P3; genus Colimorpha. The sequence goes on along the minus strand of JAGDCN010000030.1, from coordinate 7,867 downwards.
CGCGACCGCGGCCTCGTCATCATCGGATTCCCCTGCAACCAGTTCGCACAGCAGGACCCTGGCAGCGACGGCGAGATACAGGAATTCTGCCGCCTCAACTATGGCGTTACCTTCCAGATTATGAGGAAAATCGACGTCAACGGCGCCAACGAGCATCCAATCTTCACTTTCCTGAAGGAACAGGCTCCCACCGAAGAATACAAAGGTCTGAAAGCCAAAGCTTCGGCAACGCTGTTCAAAACCATCAGCAAGAGTGTCGAAAAGGAAAGCGACATCAAGTGGAATTTCACTAAGTTTCTTGTCTCGCGCGACGGTAAGACTGTCAAACGCTTCCCGCCGACCGAAGAACCGGAAAATATGGAGAAGGAAATCGAGGCAATGCTCTGATCGATGCTTGAACAACTGAAACTGGACAATCAACTCTGTTTCCGCCTATATACAGTCTCGCGGCTCATCACGCAGGCATACCGCCCGCTGCTTGAGCCGCTGGGACTCACCTATCCGCAGTATCTGGTGCTGATGGTGCTATGGGAACGTGACAATCAGCTTGTCAGCGACATAACACATCGTCTTATGCTCGACACAAACACTGTCACTCCTCTGCTGCAACGTATGGAACGCGAGGGGCTGCTGGTGCGTACACGTGGCATAGCCGACGGCCGTCAAACGCTGGTAAGTCTCACACACAAAGGTAAACATCTTGAAGAAAAAGCCAAAGACGTGCCCTCCTGTATGGCTGACAATTTACGGTGCGGCAGCAGCGACGTCGAACGTTACGCGTCGCTGGTAACATCACTTGACGAAATGATAGAAACCATTAAAGTCAAAGAGAAATAATTTTGACATATTATACAATAAATAATATTCCCCCTCGTTATAAACCCCGTCAATCACAACTTGTAAATGCTATTGTAACCAATTATGTCTAAGATAACGAAACTGATCATTTTCCTTCTGTTGCTTGTGATGCCGCAACTTTCGCAGCTGCAGACGTTGAAGGTTTTGTCTTTTAATATTAGATATGATTCTTACCAGAAAATAGACGGTGACAACGGATGGGACTATCGCAAAGATGCAGTCGTGAAAATGATCAACACCGAACGTCCTGATGTCTTCGGATTGCAGGAGGCTCTTGAGCATCAGCTGGATTATCTTGACCAGCAGTTGCTCAGTTACCGCCGTGTAGGTGTGGGACGCGATAATGGCTATACAGAGGGTGAGTATATGGCTATCTATTATAACATCAACCGTTTGAAGTTGGTGTCAGCTAAAACACGGTGGCTCAGCGAAACGCCGCTGTTGCCGTCGCTGGGATGGGATGCTGCCTGCCGTCGGACAGTGACAATTGCACAATTCCGCGATTTGGAGAGTGGCGAGGAATTTGTCTATATGAACACCCACCTCGATCACGTCGGTGACACTGCGCGAGCCGAATCGACAAAGATTATCGCCAACTACGCTGCACAGCTGGCATACAGCACCCCTGTCATTGTCGGCGGTGATATGAATTCGCCCATTGAAGACACTATCTTCGACAATTTCTACAATGTCGGCCTTGAGCCGGCACGCTCGCTGACGCAATTCACCAGCAATGCCATTACATACAATGCTTTCGGCAAGGACAGCGGTGCCGTTATAGACCATTTCTTTGTCAATGGCATCAAGGTGAGGCGTTTCCGTACACTCAACGGCGACTACGGGGTCCCTTACATTTCTGACCACTACCCGATAGAGATGGTTATCAAGTTGTGACGATGATTATAACGAATATGGCATCCCTGGAAGGGATGCCTTTTTTTATTTATTGTGACAAATGGTGTTGCACTTGGTAGTTGAGTTTACACCTTTCTGTAGGGTTATTCTTGTCACAATAAAAAGTGGTTTTTTACGTTATAAAATATGAACAAATAAAGCCAAAACAATGGTAATAGATTTCAACAAGATGGATGAAGCCGCCACTCCGAATTTCAAAGGTGGCGAGGGCATCACGAAAATGCGCGTGCAGTACGACGGACTGAACAAAATTATGTATGGACACCTTGACGTGGGCTGCACCATTGGCTACCACACTCACGAGGAGAACAGTGAGATGATATACATCACCAAGGGAAGGGCTCGTTGCCGATACGACGATACGGAAGAGACGCTTACGGCTGGTCAGTGCCTATACTGTGCGCGTGGACATTCCCACAGCCTGGAGAATGCATCAGACAGCGAACCGCTGGAATACTTCGCAGTTGTGGCGGAACAACCGAAAAGATAGAGTATGAAGATATATCTTACACGACACGGAGAGACCATTTGGAACCGGAAGGACTGGGTTCAGGGAATGACGGACATTCCGTTGAACGAGGTGGGGCTGCGGCAGGCCGAACGTCTGGCGGAGGAGATGTCAGGTGTGCATCTGGATGTGATTTACACCTCCAAGTTGCAGCGGGCGATGGTGACCGGCAGGATGGTGGCAGAAAGACACGAAAGATGCCGCTTCGAGACCCTTGAATGCCTCAACGAGATGAACTTCGGAAAGTATGAGGGTACAAATCGTGCTGACAAGGAATACCAGTGGGAAAAACGCAAATACTTTAAGCGCTTCGAGGATGGCGAGTCGTTCCTCGATGTCGCAGCCAGGGTTTATCCGTTCATAGAACTGTTGAAAGCGCGCAACGAGGATGCTCTTGTGGTCGCTCACAACGGCATTTGCCGCATTTTCACCAGCTATTTTGTCCCGATGGAGAACGAGGAGTTCACCTCCTTCGCGCTGGGCAACTGCGAGGTGAAGATGTTTGAACTGTAAAACTTATCCTCGCATATAAGGACCGGTGACAGAAGTCTGACTTTGCAACATTGCTTCTGGAATACCTGTAAAGATGACGCGGCCGCCCATTGCACCACCGCCGGGACCCATTTCGACGAGATAATCGCAGGCTTTCAGCATATCGACGTTATGCTCGATGAGGAAAACCGTGTTGCCTGCCTCAACCATAGAATCAAACAAATCAATGATGCGGCGAACATCGCCTGCGTGGAGACCGTCGGAAGGTTCGTCCAATATGAAAACCTTGCCCTCGTCGCGAAGGCTGGAGGCCAATTTGATGCGTTGCAGCTCGCCGCCAGAAAGAGTTGAAAGGGACTGGTTCAGATGAAGATACCCCAAGCCTACTTTGCGCAGGGGTTCCAGCTTTTCGGCAATGATGGTGCCGCCGAACAGCTCATAAGCTTTGTTGGCGGTAAGGTCCATTACTTTGGCAATGTTAAGCCCTTTCATCTTGTATGATAGCACTTCGGGCGAATAGCGGAGTCCGCCGCAGGCCTCGCAGGTGGTCTCGATAGCATCCATAAAAGCCATATCGTTGACGATGACTCCTTTCCCTTGGCATACGGGACATCCGCCCTTGCCGTTGAAAGTGAAGAGGTCGGCTTTGACTTTGTTCGCTTTGGCGAAGAGTTTGCGGATGTCGTCGGCCACATCCAGATATGTGGCTGGCGTGGAACGCAAGCTGACACCGATGTTTTTCTGGCTTATATAGACAATCTCATCGGGATGCGGCCAAGCACGTCGGAAACACTCCATCAGCGAACTTTTCCCCGAACCGGCCACACCGGCGATGCCGCACATCACACCAAGAGGAAGATCGACGGTCAGGTCTTTTAGGTTGTGTAGACTGGCATTCTTCAGGTGAAAGAAATCCTTGGGTCTGCGCACTTGCGCCTTTATCTTGCCCGACGCGAGGAGCATAGTGCCTGTGAGGGTTTCGCTGTGCAATAGCTCCTCATAGCTGCCTTCGAAGACCACATTGCCGCCATTCATACCAGCGCCGGGACCCATATCGATAATGTGGTCGGCAATGCGGATAATCTCTTTGTGGTGTTCCACCAATATGACGGTGTTGCCGTGGTTTTTCAATTTCCGAACAGATTTCTGCATCAGCAGTATGTCGTGATTGTGGAGGCCCACGCTGGGTTCGTCAAGGATGTACATAATGTCGGAGAGGGGAGAGTTGATGTATTTGGCAATCTTGCAGCGCTGCGCCTCGCCGCCGGAGAGGGTGCCTATGGCGCGGTCGAGGGTAAGATAGCCGAGCCCGATTTCCTCCAAAGCGGCTAACCGTTCGGTGGTGGCACGCTTTATGTCCTCCGCCAACGGGTCGTCAATGGTCTCCATCCAGCAGCGGCAGTCGCTGATACTCATAGCTGTCACTTCGGCGATGTTGATTCCGTTAATCTTGCAGGATCTTATCTTTTCGTTTAGGCGGGTGCCTCCGCAGTCGGGACAAGTGCCCATAGTCAGCATCGGGTTGATTGCCGCGGCGTGCAGCAGTCCCTCTTCCGAATTGATGATGCTTCGGTACATTCGCGGTATGAGTCCTTCGTATTTTGCCGTCTTTGGCCAGTTGGAAGGTGGATTCTTAAGCTTGATTTGCGGCGAGTTGAGAAAGAGATCAAGTTCCTCTGGAGTGTAGTCCTTGATTTTCTTGTCGAGGTCGAAGAGGCCGCTGTGGGCATAGCGTATCCAGCGCCAGCCTCCTTTGTGGAAGGCGATGTAGTGGATTGTGTCCTCGTCGTTGAGCGATTTGTCGAAATCGACCAACTTGTGGATGTCAAGCTCGCGGATTTCACCCAATCCTCCACAGCGTGGACAACTGCCCGACGGGTGGTTGAACGAGAAAGCATCGCTATAACCTACGAAAGGCCGGCCAATGCGCGAGAAAAGTAGACGCAGCAGGGAGTATATGTCGGTGTAGGTGCCCACAGTGGAGCGCGAGTTGGAGGCGGGTTTACGCTGCTCGATGACGATGGCGATTGGCAGGTTCTCAATCTCGCCCACGTGCGGACGTCCGTATTTCGGCAGATACTGTTGCACGAACGAGGGGAAGGTGTCGTTGAGCTCGCGGCGCGACTTGGCTGCGATGGTGTCGAGCACAAGCGACGACTTGCCCGAACCCGACACACCGGTAACTACGGTGATTTTGCCTTTGGGAATGCGGACATCGACGTGCTTGAGGTTGTTCTCGGTAGCGTCGCGAACGATGATATAGTCGGAGGAGTTGGTCTGTTCCATTTTTTTCAATGCTGATAATGCCCACTATAAACGCGGAAAGGTTGCAATTATTGCTGGAAAACAATCGATAGAACAGGTTTTTTGAAGTGATTCGTCGCTTCTGCGCTGGTGGAGAAGAATTGCTTTATCGTCGGTTGTGTATGCTTGTAATTACAGCCGCCAGCGGAGGCCGGCATTAAGCATTGGGGTGGATTCCATATAGACGTTGCCAGCCACCCAGCCGCGTGTCTTGTAGCCAACCTCAATATATGGGATGCAGAGGGCGTAGCAGTTGCCAGTGTTCCACAGGTTGGCTGCCAAACGCAGAGTGGCGCTTCCGCCGGGAAAGGCTCGGCTCGTGCGGAAGTCTTCTGGTTGTACCCAGCCGTGCAGATTAGACGAAATCAAAAGGCGGCCGCTCCACAGAGGCAGATCAACAACACCGATTTCCAATCCCCCAAAGGGATGACGGTAGTTGTTGTAGTTGTGGAGAACAACATAGGTATTCAATGGTCGTCTCTCGCTGCGCAGCAGTTGGAAAAGCAGTTCGATGTTGTTGTCGTCGCCGAACGAAGTGAGGTAATGTCGCAGGGCGAAATTGCCATATAGTCTGCCTCCAAAATGATCTCCCAGATCGAAGCGCGATATGCCTATCATCAGGGGTGAGATGCAGTTGAGGAGATCGACAAAGGTCTGCCGACGAAGATAGCGGATAGCCTCGGGCGAGAGGTCGTCGGTGGTGATATAGCGGTCAATACCGTTGCCCGAAGGATGTGTGCCGCGTGCAGCGTATGGTACGTCGGGATTGAAAAGGGCGTGAGCCCACGCCATAAGATCCATACCTGTGAAATCGCGCTCGGCAATGGTTCTTTCGGCAGCGTTCATCTTGCTGGTCTCCTCGTCAGCCCGGCCCCAACCGCACATCGCCAGATATGCGGTGTTGTTAAGGGCGTTGGTCAACAGAATCACTTCATTGCGCAAACCGTGATGATAGAAGAACTCGTCGCGATTCATACGGGTGTTCTGCATCGTCTGACCTTCCAGCCCTGCGGCCATCAGGCGTATGAAATCTGTGTGGTAATTGTCGCACAGCATTGCCATATCTTCGTCGGTCTCGTGACTGACGGAGATGGTGGTGCTTCCGATACGGAAGAGCAGCACCTCATTGAAACTGTTCACCCCTCGCAGAGTCATCACTGCGCGGTGGTACTCTTCGTGGAGCCACGAGTTGCTTAGTGGCATCCAGGTGGTGATAAGGTCAAAACCATAGATGGCCAGTTGTGACCGCCGCCATTGTTTTTGCGGGTCTTTGCTGTATGTGATATTTTGCAGTCCCCAGTGTGCTGCGGTGTAGAGGTCGGTCGAAAGGGCTAACGAAAAACCCATACCCGGATTCAAATATGAGGGAATGAACCCGCCCGTCGTGCCGATGGCCGCCCGCTGGTATGGCATCTCGACCAATGGCATATCGAGGTACAGATACCGCGGCGAGAAGCAGAGGCTGTCCTGCGCCAACGCAGTGGCAACGCAGACCAATAGCAACAGTGAGAGTGTTATTCTTTTCATAAGAAATGCACCAAATTATTTTTTGCAAATATACACATAGTTTTTCGATTTTTAATATTTAATGATTAACAGACCAAGCGCCAGCCATTCGGCTGGCGCTTGGTCTAGTTATGTTATGATGCTTAATCTGCATCTATATATACTCCTGGAATTGATGAGATAAAGTCCTCTATTGCTGCTGTTATCACTTCCAAGATGTTGTCTGGACAATATACGAGATTGTCGATGAGATTCCGTCGGATGGATGAAAACATAGCACCGGCGTACAAGCATCCGCCTATCCTCACCTCTTCATCCCAATAATGGGCAAATGATTCATTAATATGTTCCCAAAAACCAAATGATAAGTTAAAACCGAGTTTTTCGTTTACAACTTCAAATAGTACTTCTTCCGAGAAAGCATCGTCTTGGTAAGGTGAAATAAATTTCTTTATGTTGGATCTATTGTTGTTTTCAGGAAGATAAAAATCCAGATATTCAAAATCTTCGTCAATTGGTAAACGAATGTCATCCTGAATGTCAGGATTTATCTTTATTATATTTGGAAAATCTGCCATTGCAAGTCTGTTAGTCGAGTTTGTTCCAGGAAATGCAGTTCAGTGCACCGCCTTTCCTGACAGCTTCAATTGAAGGGATTCCTGTGACGTTGCAGTGTGGAAGAACTGCGGATATTTGTTGCAGAGCTTGCTCGTCTTCCGGCAATCCAAGTTGTGGTACCATAACAAGATTGTTGTGTTTCAAGAAGTTTATGTATGCCCAGCTGCTGCGGTGTTTTGTTTTGGTTTTGAACCTAATCGGAATCACTTCAAAGAAAGGGTTGAGCGCTTTCCGAAATTTATTGAAGAAATATGGTGAGAAATCATTGTAGTTTGTAATCATTACTCGGTTGTCACCAAGATAATGGATTATCCCGTCGCTGTGACCAAGAAATTCGTTTTTGTCCCAAGGCAAGAGTATAATCTCGCGTTGAAAAGCCTCCTCAAGTTGCTTTAGGACCTCTGTACGTGACTTGTTTTTGTTTTCTGCAATCACCTTTTCGGTCATCACGACCCTGTTGCCGCATTTCACAACATTGCCGCCATCCAGCACCAAATCAAGGCATACCAAATTGTCTTGAGGCAGACTTTTTACAGTTTCAATCTGCCATACGTCGGTTATCGTTCGCCGATAGTACGCGCTTTGCAGATAGTCTGGATTGTATTTGTATATGACAAAGCGATGTTCATCTATTTGGATAGGCATATAGTCACGACACCAGATGTC
>JAGDCN010000029.1 GCA_017958525.1 Bacteroidales bacterium | reverse complement strand
TTGTGGTTGCTTTCGTTGGAATTGCTTTCGCTGAGGTTGCTTTCGTTGGGATTGTTGTTCGACGATGAGTCGAGGGCGTGCCCACAGTAGGGGCACGCCTCGTTCTCGTCGTAGAAAGGTCGTCCGCAATGACGGCACTTGATAAGTTTCATAATGAATAAATTGTTCTATTTCAGATAGGTGTCGAACCAGTCGATGAAGTTGCGATGCCAGAGGAGGCTGTTCTGCGGGCGCAGCACCCAGTGGGTCTCGTCTGGGAAGTAGAGGTAGCGGCTGGGGATGTGGCGCATCTGGGCGGCGTTGTATGCGGCCATACCTTCGCTGGCAACGATGCGGAAGTCGAACTCGCTGTGGATAACGCAGATAGGTGCGTTCCATTTATCGACAAAGAGGTGTGGTGAGTTGCTGTAGCTCTTCTTGATCTGGGGGTTGTTCCAGTCCCAGTAGGGGCCGCCGAGATCCCAGTTGTCGAACCACATTTCTTCGGTTTCGAGGTATTGCTGCTCGAAGTTGAACATACCGTTGTGTGCGAGCAGGGCTTTGAAACGCATACCGTCGTTGTAGCCTTTGACGCCATAGTTGTGGCCTGCAAGCCAATAGACGCTGTATCCGCCGAAGGAGGCTCCACAGGCTCCGATGCGTTCGCGGTCGATCATAGGTAGCGAGGCAGCCCAGTCGGTGGCGGACATATAGTCTTGCATACAGAGTCCGCCATAGTCGCCGCTGATTTCTTCAAGCCATTCCATACCGAAACCGGGCACACCGCGGCGGTTGGGTGCGATGACGAAATAGCCGGCGCCGGACATCACCTCGAAGTTCCAGCGTGTGCTCCAGAACTGGCTGACGGGGCTTTGTGGGCCGCCTTCGCAGAAGAGCAGGGCGGGGTAGGTCTTTGTGCTGTCGTAGTCGTAGGGATAGATGAGCCAGGTGAGCATATCCTTGCCATCGACGGTCTTCACGTAGCATTCTTCGACTTTGCCCATACGCACCTGTGAGAGGACATCGTCGTTGAAAGTGCTGAGCTTGGTGCCTTCGGCTTGGTTGTCGCTGGTTTTGTATGCGTAGAGGGTGGCGGGATACTGCATTGAAACCTGTGTGGCGACGATGGTGTTGCCGTTCATCTGGATGCCGTTGACATCGTGGTAGCCGTGGCTGAGCTGGCGCACTTCTTTGGTTTCGCGGTTGAAGCCGAAGATTTCGCTCATACCGCGATAGGAGACTGCTGCGAAGAGTTCGCTGTCGTCGTCGCTCCAGCAGATGCTGCCGACGCTATAATCGAAGTCGGCGGTGAGGTCGGTTTTGACGCCGTTTTCAAGATCCATCACCATCAGGCGAAGTTTGTCGCTCTCGTAGCCGTCGCGTTCCATACTCTCCCAGGCAACCATTTTGCCGTTGTGGCTGAAGACGGGGTTTTGGTCGTATCCCATAATTCCTTCGCTGATATTGACTGTTTTGCCGCTCTCGATGTCATAGATAAAGATGTCGCTGTTGGTGGAATGTGCGTAGTCGTAGCCGGTTTTCTTGCGGCAGGTATAGACGATGGTCTTGCTGTCGGGGCTGTAGTTGTATTGTTCGGTGCCTCCCCAGGGGCGCATCGGGCATTCGAAGGTGCTGTCGATGATATTAACGACTTTGTCCATCTGTGCTTTGCCGTTTTCGAGGGGTGCATAGAAAATCTGCGGAATTTCATCTACCCAGTTGTCCCAGTGGCGATACATCAGGTCTTCGTTGATGCGGCCGGTGGTTTTGTCGAGGCCTGCGAAGAGCTTTTCAAGATGTTCGGGGCGTTTGACGGGGATAGTGCTGATATAGACCAGCGATTTGTTGTCGGGGGCCATCTTAAAGCCCTCGAAGCCGCGTTCGTGTTCAGCTACCACAGTTTCGCGCTTGGTGTTGAGATCCATCGAGAGAATCTGGTTTCCACGGCAGAACATAATGGTATTGTCGTCGAACCATACGGGGTTGGATTCACTCTGTGATGTTGTGGTCAGACGTTCACCGTCGCCACCTTCAATAGGCATCAGGTAGAGCTCAGCGTTGTTTTTGTTCAGCTCCATATCAGTGTAGCGCAGAGTGTAGAGCACCTGGCTGCCGTTGGGGCTGATGGCGTATTCGCTCATCACGCCGAGACTCCACATCACTTCAGGTGTGAAGCGTCCGTCCTGGACTTGAACTTGGGGTTTTTCAACGATGACTTCATCGTTGTTGCTTTGCTTCGAGCAGGCACATACCAGTGCCAATGAAGCCATTGCGATTAGTATTTTTTTCATAAAATAATAATTATTGATTGTTTGATTATTAAATTCTTTTCATCAGTTTATCTACGGTAACTGCTTTCCAGGCTGAGTAATCGCCGTCGAGGATGTGTTGGCGGGCGGTGCGGACCAGTGAGAGGTAGAAAGCGAGGTTGTGGATGGATGCTATTTGCAGACCAAGCAGTTCTTCGCTTTTGATGAGATGGTGCAGATATGCCAGTGTATAAACCCGGTCGGCCTCGGCTGTCGATGTCGGATCGATGGGCTCAAAGCAGGATTCCCATTTTTTGTTTTTGATATTAATGGTTCCGTTCCAAGTGAAGAGCATTCCGTTTCGGCCGTTGCGAGTCGGCATAACGCAGTCGAACATATCGACGCCGCGTTCGATAGCTTCGAGCAGATTGGCTGGAGTGCCGACACCCATAAGATAGCGAGGACGGTCGGCGGGCAGAATTGCATTGACGACTTCAATCATCTGGTACATTACTTCGGTGGGCTCGCCTACGGCCAGTCCGCCGATGGCGTAGCCGATGGCGTTGTGTGATGCGGCGTGTTCAGCGCTGATGCGGCGTAAATCAGGATACTTGCATCCTTGAACGATGGGAAATAGTGCCTGCTCGTGGCCATACAGGGGTTCTGTGTCCCTGTATCGTGCTATACAACGATCCATCCAACGGTGTGTCAGTTCCATCGATTTTTTAGCATAATTGTATGGCGATTCGCCAGGTGGACACTCGTCGAAAGCCATCATAATGTCGCTGCCGATGCGGCGCTGAATGTCAATGACGTTTTCGGGAGTGAACATATGTTTGGAACCGTCAATGTGCGATTTGAAAGAACAACCCTCTTCGCGAATTTTACGGTTTTCTGCCAGCGAGAAAACTTGAAATCCACCGCTGTCGGTCAGTATAGGACGTTCCCATCCGATGAAACGGTGTAACCCACCTGCTTCTTGCAGAATATCCATACCTGGTCGGAGGTAGAGGTGGTAGGTGTTGCCCAAGATGATTTTTGCATCAATGTCGTTCACCAACTCGTGCTGGTGGACTGCCTTTACGCTGCCGACGGTGCCAACAGGCATAAAGATAGGAGTTGGTATGTCACCGTGAGGTGTATGCAACAGACCGGCACGCGCTTTGCAGCGGTGGTCAGTATTGATCAGTTCGAATTGGAAAGAGGAATATGGAAAATCGTTGGGCACGGAGAATATTTATTATATTATAACTTATTTAATATCACCTATTGATGATGCCTATTGTTGATAAAATGTTTTTAAATTCAAGTGCAAAGTTACAAATAATTTCCAAATAGTAACTATTTTTGTAAAATCAAATTGTGAAAGAAATGAATTTTGATGGTGTTTTAAATAGCAGATATACACTTGTTTTGCTTGCCATATTGTTGCTGTCGTTTATTGCATTGTGTCTTTATTATGGCTTGCTGTGGCTCAGGGTGGCGAGATACAAGAACGACAAACAGCCCAAGCCTGACGAGGTCGGTGAGAAAGAGCGTCCATCGGTGTCGGTAGTCATTGTGTCGCACAACGAAGCCGAGTCGCTGAAGAAGAGTCTGCCGTATCTGCTTGAACAGGATTATCCCAAGTACGAAGTTGTTGTTGTCAATTATATGTCCACCGACGATACAACATTTGTGCTTCGTGTATGCTCAGAGAACTATCCAAACCTTAAAGTTGTAAATTTCAAAGCCGATGTCAATATGTTCAGAGGCAAGAAATATCCACTTTCGATAGGTATCAAGTCGGCCATAGGCGATGTTATTTTGCTTGCAGAACCCGATTGCCGACCTAATGATTTTGACTGGATCGGTGAAATGGTATGTGGTTATATGCGTGGAGCTTCGCTCGTATTGGGTTACAGCCTTCTCAATCCGGAAAAAGGTTTGCTCAATGCTTTGGAACGCTATGAGAATATGACTTATACGGCTTCATACGCTGGTGCCGCACTGATGGGTAATCCCTATACGGCGACAGGGCGCAACCTTTCTTACCGCCGTGAATTCTTCTTTGCCCGTGGTGGATTTATCAGCCATTACAGTTTTCCGGACGGTGCCGACGATTTGTTTGTCAACCAGAATGCCACCCGTTCAAATACGGTGGTAATGCTGCGCAAAGGAGCAGGTATGCATTACGAGAGCAGCAAAACCTTTGGTGAATGGCGACAAAAAAGAATACATCGTCGTGCCTCGCGTCGTTTTTACGGATGGAAAGATAAGGCATTGCTGTCAGTCTATCCGCTTTCGCAATTGCTATTCATTGTATCCCTTGTCCTTCTTTTTGTAGGTGGATTATTCCCTTGGCAATTGCTTGTGGCACTGTTGGCCGTGAAATTTATTTGGCAAATTGTATGCGCTTTCTTTTTAGGTAAGAGGTTTGAAATCAAGTCGCTGTATTTTTTGTCTCCGCTTTTTGAACTTTATTTTTTAATTGCAGATACTTTTTTGTCTATTTCCACGTTATGTAAAAAAAATAGACAATGGAGGTGAATTCTCAGCTGACGACAGACAAAGCGCAACGCGACTACCAATTGGTGTGTCGGGCACGCGAAGATGGCGACCAACGTGCATACGCAGACCTTATGCGTATGTATAAGGAACCTATCTATCTGATGCTGTTGAAAATGACGAAGAATCCTACAGAAGCAGACGACCTGACAATTGAGGCTTTCGGAAAAGCATTTGCCTCGCTGCATCTTTATAATCCCACACACGCTTTCAGCACTTGGCTTTTCTCTATAGCGACCAATAATTGTGTGGATTATATTCGCAAGAAACGTCTGCAAACTGTTTATCTTGATGATATCCGGACCCGTGCCGGTGAAGATGTCTATGAATATCCGATACCTTCGGAAGACCATAATCCTGAAGAAAGTATTATTCATCAACAGCGTATCAAGATACTCCGCGAAGTTGTCAGCCAACTTAAACCACGCTACCGCAAACTCGTCGAACTACGTTATTTTGAAGAACTCTCATACGAAGAAATAGCAGAGCAACTGGATATGCCTTTGGGAACGGTAAAGGTGCAGCTATTCCGTGCCCGCGATCTGCTGCACAACATTCTATCGTCTAAAAAAGAATTTTTTTAGAATTAAGAATTTATAATTAGAATTTAAAAGTGAACGACAAGGATCGAGACCGAAGTGGCGACGGAGCAGGACCCGTCGCACGAATAAAAAGAAAATACACGTATAATGCCGAAATTCGTTTTTCGAAGTTCGTCGTTCTTTTTGTGTGTTTTCTTTCCCTTGTTTCGAACTATACTAAGGCATCTCGAATCGATGACAATCCAAGGCGTTTGAAGGGGTTGTCGTTCACCATTGACGTGGGTACATTGAGCGCATCGTCCGCACAAGCCAATTTTTACAACGGCAATCCGCGCAATGCAAATACCTTGGGGCGCATTCTGTACAGCGAAACCTATGGTAATCAGATTTGGAACAACCTTACCAATCAGGATCTTATAGGTAGTTCGGTGGCTAATTATCGCCAGATTACTGTCGCCGAGTATGGCGATATGTACTATCGACTTGCATTCCAGTTGGGCATAGGTTTTCGCTATGATTTCTATCGCAGCAACTGGGGTTGGTTAGCCCGTTTTGACTATGCCAAACTACATACTTCGGGAATGGTGCTTTTAAACAGCGGACACAACACTGCCTACCTTACAAACCAGAACGCATACGTCAATTGTCCTCTTTCTGGAACAGAAGAGCGAATCTACATAGACCTTGGACTGCTGCATAAATTCGAGTTGTCCAATGGTTTGGATCTTGAATTGTCACTTGGAGCCAACGTCAACAACACGAAAGTCGAAAGCAGCGATATTGAAATAGGTGGGGTTATATACAGTATTCTTGATATTTGGCGAGGAGAATCCCCTTCGTCTTATACCAGCTCATACGAGTATATTAATCAAGGTGGAATTGGGTATGGTGCCTTTGCTTCTGTTTCAATGGGGTTGACTCTTCCTGTGGGCACAGCAATGTCAATAGGGTATATTCTTCACTACAACAAAGTGAACCTCACAGGATACAACTCTTTTGCCTTCCATCACGCAATTAAACTCACAGTTGCTCTAAACAACTTCTCTTTTTTTAATTAATTCTTTGATTTGACTATAGCAGTTAAGAAATAAAATACTTATAAATAATGATAGAATTTGAACCTTTGTCTGAAAGCAGACACAACCATTTTGCCAAAGAGCTCTTCGAATCGGCATTTCCCGAAGAAGAGCGCCCTCCGTTTAGTAGCCTCGAAGACCGCGACGAGCGTTTCCATTTCGTAGTCGCCACTCTTGATGATGAGCCACTTGGAATTCTAACATACTGGGTCTTCGAGGAATTTGCTTACATTGAGCATTTTGCTATTGATAAAGAATTTCGCAACCGTGGATTGGGCAAAGCTACTATGCTTAGTTTTCTTTCGCAATATCCCGACCAGGTTGTTCTTGAAACCGAGATGCCTTCAACAGAACAGGCAGACCATCGGTTGGAGTTTTATACGGACCTTGGATTCACGCGCAACCCGCAGGAATACTGGCAGCCGTCATATCACGGAGCCAATGATTTGGCATTACAGATGATAGTGATGTCAAAATATGAACTTGATGACGGTGAATTTGACGAAATGCGAGATGTTTTATACAAGGAAGTGTATCATTACAGTGGTGCGAAAACAAAATAATTTTTACTTTTAGAATCAATAAATCAAATAAATAACTCTGTTTTTAAGAAAAAATAGAAAAAAAATTTTGTCAGTATCGGAAAAGTGTGTACTTTTGCACCCGATTTCGAGAGAAACAGAAGATGGCTCCTTAGCTCAACTGAATAGAGCATCTGACTACGGATCAGAAGGTTGCAGGTTTGAATCCTGCAGGAGTCACAAAGCAAAAGAGGAATGAAAATTCCTCTTTTTTGTTTTGTGCAAATAAACCCGTTTCCACAATTTTTATCCTTTTGTTACGTTTTTTTTATGCTGTAGTGTAATAAATCAGCACGATTTGTTACAAACATAAGTAAATAGACATAAATAAACGTGAAATATGAGACTTTTCAAATGTTTTGCCGTGATGTGCTTCATCGTAGCGTTGGCGTTGCCAACCGTAGCACAACAGGGTTTTTATTCCACCGCGTGGCGTGCTGTTGACAGTCTGAACCTGAAGCAACTATATTCGCAAGCCTACGAGCAGGCTGAGAAGGCCTATAACCGGGCATTGAAAGAGAAAAAATCGCACGAAAGCCTTATGGCGTTGATAATGATGTCTAATACCGCCTCGCATTACCGCGAAAATGCTGGCGATACGGCGTTGATGCGCTGCAAGGCGCTGCTGCCGATACTCGACGAGGCAGACAAGGCTGTGTGCCGCGTGATGCTGGCTGACTATTACCTGCGCTATTATTTCAACTACCGGTGGAGCTTGAATAGTAACAGCCCCTCCGAAGAAGCCGACCTGGAACTGGGTCTTTGGACTGTGGCGCGTCTGCAGGACACTGTGGCATCGCTGTTGCGGCAGGCTTTGTCCAATCCGGCCTTGCTGCGCAACATACCCTCCGAGTCGTTGGGTATGCTGGCCTCCTACAGCGATGGTGTGGGCGGCGACCTGACCCCGACACTGTACGACGCATTGGTGCGGATGTCAATCGAAATAATTGTGGAACTTGATTTTCCACCCATCCGTGAAGCCGATATCGACAAGCCCGAACTGCTGTATGCCGAGTGCGAGCGTTTTGTATCGGCGCGGATTGAAAGCAAAGACAGTGCGCGCAGTGTGGCGGCCTTTGCTCTGCAGACTCTGCAGGAATGGGAGAGGTTTAGAAACGAAAACGAAAAATCTGATCGGGTGATGATGGAGCTTTATTTGATGCGTTCGGATTGGCTGAACGATTTGCTTGGCATCGACCGCGTCAAACGTGTGGAAATGCGTCTGCAACAACTGCCGATGGCGATAGCGCGTTACCGAAGTTCGGGCGACAGCCACATAACGATGCTCTACAGTCAGTTGTCTGAACTACTCACCAAAGAGAAACGCTATGTCGAAGCCGTCAGCGTCATCGACACGGCTCTGTCGCTCTTTCCCGACAGTCCGGGAGCGGCAAAATGCTTCAACCAGCGTTGCTCTATCACCCGCAAAAACATCATTATCTGGCAGACGGAGGTGGTGGCGTCCGGCGAGCCGCATCTGGCGGTGGTCACAATGCGAAATGTAGATCATCTCTATTTCAGAATTGTTCAAAGTTTCGACTACTACGGTTTGAGAGATGAAAACCAACGTCGCCGTAAACTTATGAAGGCTCCTGTGCTGAAGCAGTGGGACCAGCCCGTGGCAATGCGCAGCGACTATCTGGAACATAAGGCGTATGCTGTGATCCCGCCAATGGAACAGGGACACTATTTCCTGCTTGCCTCCAACACGCCCGATTTTGACACCTTCGGCATC
>JAGDCN010000028.1 GCA_017958525.1 Bacteroidales bacterium | reverse complement strand
CCTCCACCCGAAACGGCCATCGCATTGAATACCGAGATAAAATTGAACACATCGGGATGCTGACGCACCTTGAGTTTCAACACGGTGTTGCAAATGGCTGTAACACGACCCTGCATCGCACCGTCCATTGCATTGTAGTTGGTGCCGAACACGCCCATCAGACGGGCCACTTCGGCTTTTTTGTCTTTGTCGCTGGTGGCCTGATCCAGGTATTCGCGCATCTCGGCAGGCAGACCGCTTTGCGTGAACTCCACAATTCTTCCTTTCTGCGCCACAGCAATCGGCAGAATGCAGAACGAGAGCACAAGTAAAACTATGTTTTTCATTCTCATATAGCTCAAAGATGTATATATACAAAATAATTTGCTTCATTCCATAACGTCATTTATTAAAAAAAAGTATGAATCCGGAATTTTTAGTTTTTCTCTCCGAAAAACAAAGGTACGCAGACATCCCCGTCTTCTATTTATCTGCAAACGAAGACGCCTGCGTACCGAAAAGTTTCATCTGTCTGTGTCGAAATCGGAAAAAATATGTACATTTGCACACACAAATCTGAACCGAATTTATGCAACTGTTCTTTTCAGAAAACATAGAATCAAACATTTGCACCCTCAGCGAAGAGGAATCGCGCCATTGTATAAAAGTGCTGCGAATGCGTGAAGGCGACGAACTATTCCTCACCGACGGACAAGGGACCCTGTGCCGCTGCCAAATCATCGACGCCAATCCCAAAAGCTGTGTCGTGGAGATTGTAGAACTCAATGAAAACTATGGCCACCGCCCCTACCGGCTCCACCTCGCCGTGGCACCCACCAAAAACACGGCTCGACTGGAGTGGCTGGTAGAGAAGGCCGTCGAAATTGGCATCGACGAAATCACGCCAATCATATGCGACCATTCGGAGCGCTGCGTACTGAAGAAAGAGCGTCTCGACAAGATTGCCGTCAGCGCCGTCAAGCAGTCGCTCAAAGCCTACCTGCCTGAAATCAGCGAACCGACAGCAGTCAAAGAACTGATCGACCGACCGTTTGACGGTCAAAAGTTCATAGCCTACTGCGACGGCGAACACCGCACACCACTGCGTGACGCCTACCGTCCCGGCAGCAACGCACTGATACTTATCGGTCCCGAAGGTGACTTTAGTTCTAACGAAGTCTCCGCTGCCATCGCCGCCGGCTTCATCCCCGTGACCCTCGGCAACTGCCGCCTCCGCACCGAGACAGCAGCCCTTGCCGCAACGGCATTTTTCAACCTGTCAAACTGAAACACAATGAGAAAAACAACTTTTACATTACTCCTTATTTCGTTTTTCACCTGCCTTACCGCCTTTGCCCAAAGCCGCACCCAGCTGGCACTTCTAAAATACGGCGGTGGGGGCGACTGGTATGCCAACCCGACCTCGCTGACCAACCTCATCGCATTCTGCAATGCCGACGCCAATATGAACCTCGACCCCAAGTACGCCACCGTCGATGTCGGCAGCAGCGAAATCTTCAACTACCCCTTCCTACACATCACCGGACACGGCAATGTCGTCTTCTCGTCGCAGGAGGCACAGAATCTTCGCAACTACTTGATTGGCGGTGGATTTCTGCATATCGATGACAACTATGGCCTGCGCGAGTTCATCGTCCCTCAAATGAAAAAAGTGTTTCCAGAGCTGGACTTCGTCGAACTGCCATTCAGCCATCCCATATATCACCAGAAATATGATTTCCCCAACGGTTTGCCCAAAATCCACGAGCACGACAACCTGCCGCCCAAGGGCTACGGTCTCATCTGGGAAGGGCGACTGGTATGTTTCTTCAGCTGGGAATGCGACCTCGGTGACGGCTGGGAAGACCAGGATGTGCACAACGACAGCCAGGAGACACGCCTCAAGGCCTTCAAGATGGGCGAAAATATTGTCCGCTACGCATTCTCTTATTAAGCGAAAAGCGGAGAACGGAAAACAATAAGCTTCCTTTGTCCCGGCATATCGGCATTGCGTCTGCGTAAAGATAGCCAAACACCAGCTACGCCATTTCGACTATACTTCGAACGGCCAGGGAGGATCGGGAGGAAGGCGGTGGCTGACAGCAGCGACGTGGAACATAACAAGCAGCAAACTTTTTTCGACAACACTACGCGTATGAAAAATTTTTAGTATCTTTGTATTTTCGCTTGAATAAACAAAACATACTTAAGATAATGGAAGACAATAAATTGTTCACCGAATTCCCGCCAGTTTCGACCGAAAAATGGGAAGAAGTT
>JAGDCN010000027.1 GCA_017958525.1 Bacteroidales bacterium | reverse complement strand
CTGAGTGCTCGAGAAAAAAGGACGCTGTGGATTGCTGAAAATATCCGTCATCATATGCTTCTTGCTGCCGCAGAAAATGAAACAGACATTGTGCAGACGTTGGATATATGTGCGCAACATCGCTTCGACGTTCGTTTCCGGATATTCGCGTATCTGCTGAAACTCGTCTATGGCCAGCAGAACGGGATTGTTTTGCTGCTCAAGAAATTGCAGCAACCCCTCCAACGTATACTCTTTCTCTGTCTGGTTCTGATAAGAGAACTGAACCTGAGGACTTCCCGACAGCGGGTCTATTCCAAACATCGGCCTAAGACCCTTCAACACACCAAGCAGTTTCATGCCTGCCGATGTATCGTCGGGAAATATCTTGACGATGGCATTGGCAATACACTTGTTCAATTCCGCGATGTCACGGGTGGCAAAAATGTCGACATATATCGGTGTAACACAGCTGCCACTGCTTTTCAGTTCGTCCATCAAACGAAGGATCAACCCTGTTTTGCCCATTCTTCGCTGCGCAATCAGGGTAACATTGATTTTGGATGAAACACATTTCATTAGCGTTTCAAGCTCATTCTCGCGGTCGAAAAACAACTCCGCACCTTCGTAACCATTGAAAATAAAAGGATTAGCCATATTCACTCCTATTTTTACCAATGCAAAGATACAACATTTCTCCGACTTAACAAAATGTTGTTAACAAAATGTTAAGTGATTGGGCTCGGTATGTGAATGCAACACGTCATTGCAAAGTATGCGATTTATGCGCAGCCATTTTGCGTGACACGAAATAGATGGAGGCTTTATCCGATTGTCAAATCGCAGACGGTGCCGTTGGCGGCACGAACCAGATCGGCAGGGGCAAGGCAGAATTGCAGGCCGCGTTGGCCGGCACTGCAATAGACGCTGTCGTAATTGTTGATGCTGCTATGGAAGAATGTGGGTAGTGGCTTTTTCATTCCAATAGGCGAACAGCCGCCGCGGATGTAGCCAGTGGTGGGCAGCAGCTCTTTCATCGGGATGAGGTCGCATTTTTTGTTGCCGGTGGCTTTGGCGGCTTTTTTTAGATCGACTTCTTCGGCACCAGGGATGACACAGACGAAGAGTCCACTTTTGTCGCCGCGCAGGACAAGGGTTTTGAACAATTGCTCGACGGGTAGTCCCAGTTGCTCTGCTATATGGCCGGCGCCAAGGTCGTTCTCGTCAACGGTGTATTCAATCAGACGGTAGCTGATTTTGTGTTGGTCCAGAATTCGTGCTGCGTTGGTTTTCTTGATGTTAGGCATCGATTTCGAGTTTTAGTCGTTCAATGAGTTCGCGTTCGGTTTCGTGCACAAGTCCGTCGCTGTTGGCAATTTCCTGCATACGTGCCAATGTCTCGTTGGCATTGGCAATGTCTTGAAAATGGTAGTCGTCGTCTGTCAGAAATCCGGTATTTTCGTAGCTAAGTAGTGATGTCATTTCTTCCTGTTCCTTGCTGGTAAGCTCGTCGATGTTGCGTATGGCAAGTGTGAGCGACTGTTTCTCTTCTTCGCTGACGATGCCGTCGGCGACGACGGTGGCAATCATCAGCCTGACCGTGTGTTTCAGGTCTTGCTTGTTGCGCAGTGAACTGCTTCGACCGATATTGCCAAAGAAGCGGCTAACAAGTTTTGCGCTGTCCTTCATACGGTTGACGAGCTTGGTGTCGCCGTTGCCGATGAAAACTATCTCTGGCGAATCGGAGGGGTTGACGACCACTCCTTTCTTCAATTCACCTGTCAGGATGTTGCGGTAGGAAAAAGTGTGGCAGGGAATGATTTTGTAGTAGTATTCTTCGATGGCGTTGCCTTCGCCAGTCTTGTCCCTGACGATGTCGAGGTAGGGCTTCAAGGCTTCGTCAAAGGCTTCGTAGTCAATGCTGTTATAATGTGCCAGCATACGTTTTGCAAGGGGCTTCTCGTCGATGAGTGCTTTTATCGCCGATGGTGGAAACCCGTCTATTTCACCTTCAAGACAAAGTGTCAGACTCGTTTTTTTGTCGGTCACTTTGGGAATAAAATATGCCAATGTGCCGATATTCCCGTTGCCTTTGCATTTGGGACAGGGTATTGTCGTTGCGTTGCCTTGGTTGTCAGTGCTTTCAACTGTTTTTTTGCCTTCGCAGTTTGGGCAGCGTTCGATGCTGCAATCGGTTTTCACGGCATAGGGGCTTTGTACGTTGGCGATGTAGTTGCGTTCGACGGCTAATTCCAGATGGTGGTGATCCACTTCGCGTCCGCCGTTCATCAGCTCGGCCATTTTCTTTTTGGTGCTCGAAAAGAAGTCTTCGGTTGTGAAACGCGGTGCTTTGTCGAACTGTTCTACAAGTTCAGGACTGATTTTTACGTATGGCTTGTTGTCATTGCCTAAAGCGGAGCGAAGGTTTTCTGCCAGATTGTCGTCGATGGCTGCCGAACGGCGTTCTGTCTTGTATTCGATACGCTGCACAAATGCTTCTATGTAGCAATAATTGTAGCGCTTGATTGCTACGGCGTTGTCGATGATGATGCTGTTGTATTCCTTTGGCGCATATTGCTTTATGATTTCATTCAGCGCCCCCTGGGTAAGATTCTCCATACTGCAATGTGTTTGCCTTAACAACGCAGAATAGGACTTAAAATTGTGAAGCCGGGGTGTATTTTTGTCGCTGGTGTTTTTTTACTGGTTTGAGTGGACTGACACATAAGAAATCAAATCTGCAATCAAAAAGCCAATTGTTCAAATGCTTTGATAATTGCGGATTGATTGCTTGTAATTGCTGTTAAATAAGCTTGGGTCTAATTGATTTTTTCGTCGAGTTCAAGCCAACGGAGCTCCTTTTCGTCGAGGAGGGCGATGAGTTGTCCTATGCGTT
>JAGDCN010000026.1 GCA_017958525.1 Bacteroidales bacterium | reverse complement strand
TCGAAGGATGGTTAAACGATGGTTGATATAACGGAGCAGACCCATACAGGCCCCGTCGCTGAGACTATGCTGTCGGCTGGAACGAGGTGTGTGATTTGTGGATTTAGGGTACTTGATGTGGCGGAACGCAGATCCGCCACAACGGGATTCTTGGCCACATCAAAATATCGCCCATTCAACGTTTTTGTATTTCATCAACCGATGGCATTTCGCACAGTCGTCTAACTCTTGGATTGCTGGTGTTAACATAAACCAATGTGCTATCAAAAAAGACGGTTTCATCTTCTACTTTGCCAACATGTGAAATTACAATCGAATTTATTATTTTATTGAAAATCTCCTTGTCTCTATACGGGACATTGGAGTATCCAACAGAAAGGCGGAATCGTCGGTCTTTGATCTCTTGAACAAGAACCCCATTTCGGCAAGTGTAACATATTGAATCGGGGAAAATATAGTGAACATCTCTCCAATATAGTCCATCCGAGTCTTTACCTTCATTGTTGAGCAGGACCAGCTTTTTCCCATCAGGATTATATATGTCACTTGGTTTGCGCGTCAAAAACCCAAACCGTTTATAATAGATGTCTTTCCCCAAAGGCCTGTCTGGGCAGTGGTTTGGCCATAGAGCGCCCCAGTATAAAACTTACGGATTATACTTGTTGCTGATAACGAATAGTTTTCCCATATTGGGGCTATATGCGTTTAGGAAGACAAAATTACGTTTTTTTTCGATTACAACAATAAAAATCGTATGCGAGCGTTTCTTTGATAAAGTGTGTCAATAATGAAAATCAAATATCTCAAACTGAAGAACTGGCTGCTGGTCAGCGTTATGAGTCTCTTTGGTCTTTCGGCCTGCAATTGTAACAAACAGGTAGCATCTGACAATGGTGAAAAACGAAAAACTGAGCGTCCAGACAATCAAATAAGACCTATGTATGGGGTGCCGGTGAGAACCTATAGCGATACGGTGATGTTACAACAGCCGCCAACTGTAAAATCGGAAGAACCAAGAGAACCACAAGTGACCGTATATGGCGTTCCGACGGTTGACTATGCTGTCAAGGGTAGGGTGGTTGATTCGAATGGGAAACCCGTTAAAGGCGTACAGGTGATGTTGATAAACAGCGAGATAGATCCTGACAACCTGCCCGAATCGCCCTATTGGGATGAGCAGTTGAAACGCATTTCCGACACTACCGATGCCCAGGGCAACTTCGAAGTGCGTAACACTGACCGTCCTTGGCAGCAGGTACGAGTGATGGTGCGTGATATCGACGGCGCCAAGAACGGGAAGTTTGAGAACCAAGTGCTGGATGTTGAATTTGGTGAACCAGAAGGTGGTAGAGACAAATGGCGTCTTGGTGAAAAGAAGGCCGAAGTGACCGTCAAAATGAAACGCAAGAAATAAATATGAGTGAAAGCAAGTCTTTGAACTTTCGGCAGCGAATGGCACTCAACCTTCACCGTCGCATCTGCCATAACAAGGCGGAGTTGCACGAGTTGCGCAACCTCTTCTGGGAGTGTACGCTGCGTTGCAATATGAACTGCCGCCATTGCGGCAGCGACTGCAAGCAGGCTCCGGCGGTGGACGATATGCCGGCCAAGGATTTCTTCAAAGCCATTGACGACATAACGCCGCACGTCGATCCACACAAGCCGTTCAGTACCTTTACCGGCGGAGAATCCCTTGTTCGACAGGACCTTGAAGAGGTGGGGCTGGAACTGTACCGCCGTGGATTTCCGTGGGGCGTGGTGACCAACGGACTTTTGCTCGACGAGAAGCGTTTGGATAGCCTGCTTCGCGCCGGAATGCATTCGATAACTATCTCTTTCGACGGTTTTACAGAAGACCACAACTGGATTCGCCGTAACGAACGAAGCTTTGAACGTGCTGACCACGCCATCAAAATGCTTGTGCGGACACCAGACATAGTATGGGATATAGTGACTTGCGTCAATCCGCGCAACTACAACCGTTTGGATGAGTTTAAGGAATATCTTATCTCAATAGGTGTTCGCAACTGGCGACTATTTTCAATATTTCCTATGGGACGTGCTGCTGATAACCCTGAGTTGCAGCTCAGCGACGAGCAGTTCCGCGGACTTTTTGATTTTATAAAACGCACACGCGAAGAGGGTCGTATCCGCGCCAGCTATGGCTGCGAGGGTTTTCTGGGACCCTATGAGGGCGAGGTGCGCGACTACTATTTCCATTGCCGCGCAGGTGTCGAGGTGGCCTCGGTGCTGTGTGACGGCTCGATTTCGGGCTGT
>JAGDCN010000025.1 GCA_017958525.1 Bacteroidales bacterium | reverse complement strand
ATTGCCACGCCTGGATGCCTCTATCGACATCACAAGCCTGGAGGTGAACTTCCTTATCCAGCGTCCCCGCGCCACTGGTACGCCGCTTCCAAGCACCCTCTTGATAGTAGGTGTCGCCAATGATGTCACCTGGTTCTCGGGCAACTTGCCTGCGGCAAGTATGGAACTCACCGTCCCCTCGCTCTCCTACACCTATTCCGGATTTGTGCCTGTCGACACCATCGACCTCAATGACGAGCCTTTCTCTTCGCTCCATTCCGTCACGGTAAGCTTCGCGAACTATACGGGCAGCGGCCGTTACATCGTCTTTTATGCTCCTTCACCCGAAAGCGAAAATTTGGCCAACAACAATTTCACCCTCGACAATATCGAACTGAGGGTAGCGGCACCTTGCCCAACACCTGAGAATGTCCAAGTGACAGGCACTACGTCATACAATGTATATGCAACGTGGGATTGCGGTCTGCATCCTTGTGGAACCAATGGCAACACCAGTCCCAACCAGTGGCTTGTCTATGTAGGTGAGCCTGGATTCGACATTGGAAGCACTCCACCCTATATCTTCTCCGACAACACCGCAGCCATAGGTGGACTTATGCCCAACACCGATTACGAGCTGGTGGTCGTTGCCAACTGCGGCAACCACGAGGGCTATCCTTCCTATCCCGTGCAATTCCATACCCAATGTGCCCCTCTCGACAGTCTGCCATTCGTGGAGGACTTCGAAAGCGTAGTAGGTCTTCCCTCTTATACCACCTATTCGAACACGAACACCTTGCCTGTCTGCTGGCTGCGGCACAACACCAGCGTTGGTGGCGAATATAGCGGAGCGCCCCTTGTACATAACGACTCCACCTACGCCCACAGCGGACACAACGCTATGCGGTTCCACACAGCGAACTATCCCGTTATGTGTTCCGACCAGTATGCAATTATGCCACTCACCGACTCCGTCCTCTATCCGGCACGAGGCTTGCAGGTCTCCTTCTGGCTGCGTACTGCCCATTTTTACTATAACTCATTCATAGTGGTTGGTGTGATGAGCGACCCGGGCGACACCAATTCCTTCGTTGCTATGGATACCGTCCGTATCGAATCTCTAGGCAACTATTCACACCATACGGTGAGAATGGCCAGCTACCGTGGCCCCCACGGGCACATTGCCTTCAAGGCTCCTTTCCAGTCTCCGGTAAACCGACCCTATATCGACGACATCGTCCTCGAGGAGATGCCGTGTGCGCCAGCCGAAGAGCTGCACAGCGTCAGCAGCGGGACAGACAACATCACCGTTGCTTGGAACGACTCCAGCCGTGCGGATATATTCTGGTATCTTGAGTATGACACAGTCGATTTCATACCCGGAACAGGAACAGCCACCTCCATTCTTGTCGCCGATTCATTCTATACGATTACGGGCCTTGATTCAGGTACCTTATATCATATCTACGTCTATCCCGACTGCTTCGATAGCGTCGTTGCAAGCCACATTACGGCCACCACACTTATGACCACGCCAATCATTGTGCCTTACGGCGACGATTTCGATGATGAGGGTTCCAACGGTTGGACTTTCCGCAACGGCACCGAAAGCAACCGATGGACCGTGGGCAATGCCACCGGCAATCCCGGAGGCTCGCTTTACATTTCTGACGACGGCAGCAGCAACCACTACAACAATTCTGAATCAACGGTTTTTGCCATACGGACTTTCCACCTCGACACCGCTGGCGAATATGCCTACTGCTTCGACTGGAAATGCAATGGCGAAGCTTCGAACGATTATCTCCGTGCTGCATTAGTGCCATCCGACAGGACCTATATTCCCGGCGAAAGCAATGGATTTGACAATGCCTTGTCAATTCCGGAAGGCGGTATAGCCCTAGATGGTTCCATCGAACTCAACCAAACCTCTTCCTGGCAATACAGGACAGGAACTCTTTCAATATCCTCACCCGGATATTACGACTGGGTGTTTATGTGGCACAACGACGACACCATCTGCAACCAGACACCCGCCGCCATCGACAACGTCAACATAAGGTTCAACTCCTGCCCCGCACCACGCAACGTCACAGGAACACGCTACGCAGACAAACTCAGCATCGCCTGGAACCCCGGCGCCGGTGAAAGCCAATGGATTCTATATCTCGATTCCATTTCTGTCTCAGTCACCTCTCCAGCCTACACCTTCACAAACCTTTCACCAACTTCATTCTACACAGTTCGCATCTGCTCCGTCTGCAGCCCCGGCGACACTTCACTGCCTGTTGCCGCCTCGTTCGCGCCACGAAGATATACCGTCAACGCCATAACCGAAACACCCGCCTATGGCTCAGTGACAGGCAGCGGCATCTATTACTATGGCGACATCGCCACACTCACGGCAACCCCAAACCCAAACCACATCTTCATCGAATGGAATGACAGCAACATCGACAATCCCAGGAATATCATTGTTACAAGCGACACCACTCTGATTGCCATCTTCGACAACGAAACAAATATCTCAGAAATCGAAAACACAGGATTCAACCTCAAGGTATATCCCAATCCCACCAGCAGAATACTGACCATCGAAATCAACAATCCCTCATCAGCCATCAGCCATTGCTTTATTACTGACGTAATGGGTCGTCGCAGACAAGTTGATCCTGTCGCAATCTCAAATCCCGACCTTCAAGAATCATCCTCCAACGGACAAACGATCTACACCCTTGACCTGCACACTCTCCCACAAGCCCCCTACCTGCTGACTATCATTCTCAAGGACGGACACCAACACACCCTTCGTATCCTCAAACTTTAACTCTCCTCATCAACGAATCAACTCATCAGTTGAATTGAAAATTGAGAATAAACTTTTAACTCCCGAAAGTAGAATTAATAATTTTTAATTCTCAATTTTCAATTTTTAATTTATACGCCGGATCACTCTTGGGCAGTGGCTCAAAATCCTTGTTCAGTTTTGGGTCCGCCAGACGTCCTTGTGCATTGTCACGCAGCTCCCAGCGGCCGTTGTTGAAGATATAAGCCATCTCCGTGCCTGTTGGAGCATAGTATTGCGGCAGCCCCTCCATACCCGGCAACATTGGCGCAATCTCGTCAAAAATGATCATCTTCATCTTCTCCTCCTTGGGCACCTGCACATTAATGGTGCGTCCTTTCTTCTTGATTTTCTTGTTTTCGTATGTGCGTACCATCTGTTCGTCAAAATGCACATTGACCATCACACGGCTGGAATACTCCAAAACCACGCGACGCAAATTCTTCTCGCGGCGGAACAAGGCCTGACCGAACTGCGGCTTCGAACTGTTGCTCCTGAAACAGATGGGCTCGATAACCTTGCGCTGCGAAAGGGCGTTGATACCCGTCCAACCTATCAGGGTGTAATATTGCTTTCCTTCATATTTGCTTTCCAGAAGCTCCTGATACACGCATCCCAACCAATTTTCGGGTTCCAGCAGCACCTCGTTGGCCGAAATGATTTCGTCCGACTTGTCGTGCAGCGTATAGACATCATAGCGCTCTGATTTCGTATTGTACGACTGCACAAAGCCAAAACACTCATATTCCCCGTTGTCGCGAACCACAGGCCACGTGATTATGCGGAACTGGCGGTCAGACGAGGTCAGCACCGAAATGTAGGTTCCCAAGTCCCACTTCCAATGAAATGACTCGTCAACCTCCAAAGCCTCCTCAAACAGCTGTACAAGCTGCTCGTTGGCATTGTAGCGTTCGTTGTCGGTGCCGGCATTGATCACCTTCTCCACCAGTGGCTGCATATTACGCTGGTAAGCGCTCATTATATCGCGGTTCTGCGACCGGACGGCCGACACCGACACAAGAAACAATACACAGACAAGGACACGGAAACACATGCTTGTAGAGAGTGTTTTAAAACTGCAGATCGTATTCATTTGTCTTATAATTTTCAATTCGAAATTATTTTCAATTTTCAATTTCAAAAAAGTTTGTACTTTTGTAATTACTCAAAAAGGGATTTTTTATTGTAAAGAACTGAAAAAAAAGTTAAAAAGTGTGTTTTCAATCTGCAGATCATATCCATTTATCTTTTAATTATTAATTTTCAATTCTCAATTTTCAAAAATGACTTCCAACATACAAGAACTAGTAGAACAAGCTTTCGACAACCGCGAAATGCTCAATCGCGACGATGTGCGCAGTGCTATAATGGAAACAATCTCTCTTCTCGACAAAGGTGAATTGCGAGTCGCCGAACCGATTGTCCAAGAGGGAACTGCCGCCCAACGTTGGCAAGTCAACGAATGGGTAAAAAAAGCTGTGCTCCTCTACTTCCCTATATGCGATATGCAGACTATCGAGGTGGGTCCATTCGAATATTACGACAAAATACCGCTTAAGCACGACTATGCCGCTCAAGGTGTGCGCGTTGTGCCTCCGGCAACGGCACGCTACGGAGCTTATCTTGCAAAAGGAGTTGTAATGATGCCCAGCTATGTGAATATAGGTGCCTATGTCGATAGTGGCACAATGGTTGACACTTGGGCCACCGTGGGCAGCTGCGCCCAGATAGGACGCAACGTCCATCTCAGCGGCGGTGTAGGCATCGGTGGCGTATTGGAACCCGTGCAGGCAGCACCGGTAATCATTGAGGACAACTGCTTTATCGGCTCACGCTGCATCGTGGTTGAAGGTGCCCACATAGGCACTGAGGCTGTTCTCGGTGCAAACACTGTCATCACTGGAAGCACCAAGATTATTGATGTCAGCAATTCGGAACCTGTATATTACAGTGGCTACGTTCCGCCACGCAGCGTCGTCATCCCCGGCAGTTATATCAAACATTTCCCCGCCGGCGACTATAGCGTCAGCTGCGCCCTCATCATTGGCCAGCGCAAAGAAAGTACCGACAAAAAGACCTCGCTCAACGCCGCTCTGCGAGAATTCGGAGTTCAATGTTAAACAAAAGGAAGTAAAAATGGAAGTAAAAATGGACAAATGATTTCTATTGTCCTATTTAACTTCCACTTTAACTCCCTGTTTAACTTCCACTTTAACTCCCTGTTATTTTTTTAACAAAACTGTTACTTAATTATGAAAAAAATCACTACACTCATAGCAGCCCTTATTCTCTTTGCGGCCTGCAACAATTACGACGATTTTGAATTCACTGGCAAGGTCGTTGATTATGAAGAATGTACAGGCAGCAGTTTCGGCTACGCTGTTACACTGACCAGTCCCGACACCATTGGAGGCGACTATCGCACCCACAGCGGCGATACCTACCACAACGTCGTTGTCATCTACGGCGCCGACCGCCTGCTCAAAGATGGTGCCAACATCAGCGGACGCATCTATTTAGACCCCAACTATTCCCACGCCGAATGCACCTGGCGCTACACCGACCGCGACGTCCCCGAAGCGGTGTTCACCAAACTGAAAGTGGAATAGCCATCACTATTTTCCGAAAAAAAATGGCATTTGCCACGTTTTCTATATCACTGATTACTAAAAAAGCCCTGCACATAATTGTACAGGGCTTTTGAAATTTTGTTGATTAGTGTTATTTTTCCAAACGGATGCGGGCATCGACGGCTGTGACGTAGCGCGGGTTGCCCAGCAGCGGGTTGAGGTCCATCTCGGCAATTTCGGGAGCGGCCTGGACAAGGGCACTGACGCGAGCCACCTGCTCAGCATAGAGGTCAATATTGACACCCTCCTGGCCACGCACACCTTCGAGAATCTTATAGCCTTTGAGCTTGGTAAGCATCTCTTTGGCTTCGGCGGCAGTAATGGGAGCCAGAGCACTCTGGACATCCTTGAGCACCTCGATGAAGATACCTCCAAGACCGAAGAAAATCTGATGGCCGAACTTCGGGTCGCGAATGGCACCGATATAGACATCCGTACCGTCAAGCATCGGGTACATCTCAACAGCATATGTTTCGGGAATGACAATCAGACGGTCAAACTCTTTGGCAACAGTATCGAGATCCTTGACTCCGAGTGTAACACCACCCACATCGCTCTTGTGCAGCGGGCCGACAACCTTCATAACCAGAGGTACATCCTTCGAGCAACCAACCTCTTTGGCAAAAGCAAGGGCATCCTCTTTCTTGCTGACCTCGACACTCTTTTTGCGGCTGATGCCGGCAGCGTCAAGCAGTTCGTTGTAGTCGGCAATCTCCATATAACCGTCCTTGCAACGCTCGACGGTCTTGCGGATACGAGCAACATCAATTTTGGGCAGTTCGACATTCTCTGGCTGCGGTTTGGGAGTGTTATAAACCTTGCAGATGGCATTGCCCAGAACGCACTCTTCGGGGAAGTTGATGCGACCCTTGGCTATGAAATCCTCTATTTCGCTCTTGACGTTGATAATCGACGGCAGCACGGGGAAGATGGGTTTCTTGCAGGTCTTCATCTTCTCGTCGAGCAGGTCATAGACCTCCTTGTTCGAGAACAATCCCGGCGAGCCGAAGATAACAACCGAGAAATCAATCTCGTCGAAGTCGTTCTCGACAGCGTCGAGGATGAATCCAAGCTGCTCGGCAGTACCTGTGGCGAGGAAGTCGATGGGGTTGCCTACCGACGAACCGCCAAACAGTTTCGACAGCAGTTCGGGAGCCTTCGGATGATCCTTCAGCGAAGGAACTTCCATACCTCCGTTGCTCAGCACGTCGGTCAACATCACTGCGGGACCGCCGGCGTGGGTCACCACGGCACAGCGTTTGCCTTTCAGTTCAGGATGCATAAAGACGGCGCAGACGGTGGTCAGCTCCTGACGGTTCTGGCAGCGGACGATGCCGGCCTTGCGGAACAGTGCATCGACAGCGGCGTCGTTGGTGGCCAAAGCGCCAGTGTGGCTCGAAGCTGCACGGCTGCCGGCTGCGGAACCGCCGCTCTTGATGGCTGCAATGTGGCAACCCTTGTTGATCAGGCTGCGGCTGTGTTTGAGCAGACGCTGCGGGTCACCGATTTTCTCCATATAGAGCATAATGACGTGGCTGGACTTTTCAGGGTCGAAGGTTTCGTCAAGATGTTCCAGAACGTCCTCAATACCCAGCTGAGCACTGTTTCCAACAGCCCAAACACTGTTGAACTTCAAGCCGTTGCTCATACCGTACTCCTTGATGAACACTGCCGTTGCACCGCTTCCGGTGATGAAATCGACACCCTTCGGATCAAGCGGCGGAATGGGAGTATCGAAACATCCGGCATAGTTCACATTGAGGAATCCTGTGCAGTTGGGACCGATGAGCGAACCACCGACACTGTTGATTGTATCGACGATATGCTTCTCGATTTCAGCACCTTCGTGGCTCTCCTCCGAGAAACCGGCACTGACGATAATAAAGCCTTTGCAGCCTTTTTCTTTTGCCAGCACATCAACCGTCTGGGCGCAGAATTTGGCAGCGATGCAGAGGATGGCGCAATCGACCTGAGGCAGATCCTCCACTTTGGCGTAGCACTTCACACCCTGAACTTCAGTTTCTTTAGGGTTAACGGCATATACCTGGCCCTTGAACGGACTTTCAAGGAGATTCTTGAGAGATTTGCCACCAGGTTTGTGAACATCGGAAGATGCACCGCAGATAACGATGCTCTTGGGATTGAGTAACTCTTTTGCTATCATATTATTAATTTTATTTTGTTATTTTCTGGAAAATGCAAAAATACTAAAAAAAAAGAAAACAAATGTTAAAATCATTGCGGATCGACATCGAATAATATCTGCACACGGGCAAAAGCCTTGTCTTTCAGCAGCTCTTCGGATTCTTGAATCATAATCCGCTTCCCTTCGCCGATGGCCTCACCGACAGCGAAACGGACCATAATCCGTTTGAGATACTGGTTGCGTATGCGGGCCACATTGGGGTATTCCGGACCCATAACACGCTCGGCAAAATGCGCCCTGAGACGGCTGGCATAGAGAGCTGCGACCTGGCTGACAAGTTCCTCTTTTTGATGACGCACCGTAATGACTATCAACTTGTGATACGGAGGGTACTTGAACACTTTGCGTTCCACAATCTGACTCTTGTACATCGACAAATAGTTGTTTTCCATTGCATCTCGAATAGCCTGATGATAAGGTTGATAGCTTTGGATAATAACTTTTCCCTGCTTGCCGCGACGACCAGCGCGACCACTAACCTGCGTCATCTGTTGGAAACTGCGCTCGTACGAGCGGAAATCAGGAAACGAGATCAGATTGTCGGCCGACAATATTCCCACCACGCTTACATTGTCAAAATCAAGACCTTTGGTCACCATCTGCGTACCGACAAGAATATCGATTTTGTGTTCGTCAAAATCGTTCAAAATCTCAATGTAACGCTTTTTCTGCGATGTCGAATCAAGATCCATTCTTGCTATACGTGCTTCGGGGAAAAACACAGCCAAATCGTCCTCTATACGTTCGGTGCCGAATCCTCGCATTTTCAATGTCGTGGAATGACAGGCAGGGCATTCCTGCGGCACAGGGATGGAATAGCCGCAGTAGTGGCAGCGCAGACTATTGGTCGCCTTATGATAAACAAGCGACACATCACAGTGCTTGCATTGTGGAATCCAATGGCAAACATCGCATTCAAGCCGCAACGAAAAGCCGCGCCGGTTCTGGAAAAGTATCACCTGCTCCTTGTTGGCAAGCGCCTCTTTGATATAACCCAGCAGGAACTGCGAAAAATTCATCTGCACCTCACGTTTGCGCTGTGCGTCTTTCATATCGACGCAAAGCACCTCAGGCATCTGTATTCCTCCGAAGCGATGCGGCATTTCAGCAAAACCGTATTTCCCGTTTTGTGCATTGAAATAGCTTTCCACCGATGGGGTTGCAGATCCAAGCACGGTGCGGGCATTCCAACTGTGTGCCAAATAGATGGCGCTGTCGCGGCCATTGTAGCGCGGTGCCGGATCGTTCTGCTTGTAGCTGCTGTCGTGCTCCTCATCGACAATGACGAGCCCCAGATTGTGAAAAGGCAAAAACAACGCCGACCGGGCGCCAACCAGCAACCTGAATCCGTTTTCAGAAGTGTCCATTGTGCGACGCCACACTTCAGCACGTTCCTGAGTGTTGAACCGCGAATGATACACTCCGACCATATTCCCGAAAAAACGGCGCAAACGATTGATGATCTGTGCCGTCAGTGCAATTTCCGGAAGCAGGAAAAGCACCTGCTTGCCCTCTTTTATTGCCTTGTCCATCAGGCGAATATAGACTTCCGTCTTGCCGCTCGAAGTGACACCGTGAAGAAGGCTGACACTCTTGTCGCTGGACAGGATGGTATCGAGCGCGCATTGTTGCTCGTCGTTCAGCTTTATTTCATCCACCGACGTCGTAGAGGTGTATTCCTCCAACCGGCTTTCCTCCTTCTGACGAACAACCAGAATCTCCTTTTTGACAAGCGTATCAATTGCCGACGACGAAAGTTCCTTGTTGTCTGTCAGTTCCTTTTTCTTGATTTCGCTTTTCCCGAAGCTGCTCAATTGCATAAACTGCATCAAAGCCAGCAGCTGCTTATGGTTACTCTGTTTCTTTTCAAGCGAATCGAAAAGTTGTTTCAACCGACTATCGTCTTTATATTCCTCATTCAACGACAAATAAGTAGTTCGTCGAGGCGAATAGCGCTGTTTCAGTTCCTCGTCCATCAGAATAATACGCCGCTCTATCATCGATTTCACCAGCGGCATAATCTTCTGATATCCGGTTATTTCTGCCACTTCTCCAATTTCCAGCCTCTCTTTGCGCGACAGGACATCCAGTATCTTTATCTCATCCTCGCCCAAGTCGCCGTATTCGCCGGCAAATTCAGGATGCACAACAATATACGACTCGCTCGATAGGCGGAACGCCGACGGTATCGCCACCGCCATAACGTCGCCGGGATAGCACATATAGTAAGCCGCCATCCATTCCCAAAAAACAAGTTGGCGCTCGCTTACAATAGGTTCTAAATCAAGTATTGAAAGAACATATTTGGTAACATACGACGGTACATTTTCGTGCACACGGCGCACCACTGCCGAATAGAGACGTTTGGTGCCGAACTGCACAACAACTCTCTGCCCCACACTAATGGAGTCGTTATATTCAAACGGCACACGGTAGGTGTAGGTGCCGGGCAGATGCAGCGGCAACAAGACATCGACGAAAAACGTCCGGCGCTCCATCCAATTCTATTTCACCTTCTCGAACGACAGCAGAACCTTGTCGCCCTGCAAAAGTTCCAAGCTGTATTCCGTAAGGCGGTAAGCGTCACAACGGTGCAGCAGTTGCATATAGTTGTTTTCCATTTTGTGGAACGCTTCGGGACAAGCCATCTTGGTGCCGTTAAAGTCCGAAAGTTCCATTTTGCCGTTACCAAGGTCCTTAAAAGTGCCGAAATAACGGTTGCAGCCGCTGTTGCCGCCGAAAGTGCCAGCTTCGGGGTTGATTTGGATACTCACCTTCTTCTGTCCTTCAGCAAAGGTCACCTCCTTGCCGCGCATCGTTGCAAGCTGCCAGGTCTCTTCGGCATTAAACTCCGGACGGGCATTGACGACATTGTCTTTGTGCGACTTGCATCCTATGGTCATAAACGAGATAAGGGTAAAAAGTATTAATAAACGTTTCATAATATTAACAGTTGTTTTTCAAACTTCTTTTTTAATCAACATACACAAAAGTCTCTACCTTCTCATATCTGAACATAACACTGTCCAAGGTTGTTACGCTTATCGTCGGATAAGAATAAGTAAGTGTTCGCCGGGTTGGACACTTGCCGTCATATTCGTAACGGTAGGTAAACAGCTGGTTTTTGTTGCGCTGATAAGGCATCCTGATGGTCAGGATGTTATTCTCCGACAACATTTCAAAGCCAAATAGCGGGTCGGACAGCTCACGGTAGCCGTACAATTGGTTGTATGGATTGTTCTTGTCGTCATACGAAATGGCGATATTGCGGGTGCCGTCGGCATCGATGCACTTGATGGCAGTGACATTGTCGTCGCTCCACGACAATACGTAACGCATATTCAGCGACTTTACGCCCCTTTTGTGTTGTTCCAAACGACGTTGTGCATTCTCCTTTTCCAGATTTGAGGCCACCTCGTTACCGAGCAGTGAAGCAAGTGGATTGCAGCATTTTACAACGGCATTCGTATCAAGATTGTAATATTGGCAGTCAATCTCTTCAATCTTTTTCTCGCCGTGAACAACACTGACTGTCATCAGAGGTTTTTCATCTTGATAGAAATCAATGTGTTCCAGCATTCGACCATCATAATGGAACTCCGAACTGATACCATAGGCCGGCACTGTAGTGCGTTCCAAACGACCGTGCGAACCGTAAAAGAAATTCTCCGAATAAGGATGGTCGCTGCGATAGTCAATGCGGTACATCTCCTTGCCGTCCCAGTGCCAATCCTCCTCGACATAGCTGTCCACACTATGGAACAAAGCATCGTTATAATAGTGCTTCTCAAAAGCCATCACTTCGTCAATCTTATACTTTTTCACAATCACACCCTCCCGTTTGCCGCAGGCCACAACAACCAGCAGCACAGTGCACATCATAACTTTAATAATTAGACTTTTCATATTTATTCACTATTACTTTATTAATCAAATCTTTATCATATCACAGGCGAGGACATCTGTGAACCATTTGAATCTTAAAAATGTCTTCCACGCTTCAGTATGTAAGGTTGCATCACTTGGTCAAAACCCAAGTTGATATCCACTGGCACATAGTCGATTCTATACTGCATTGCGTGCCGTTTCACCTGTTCCGTCTGCTGTTGCATCGCTGCAGCATAACGGCTTGCTATCTCGTTCGGGAAAGCCTTTATGCGTTTGCCTGTCTCCATATCGATGAACCAATATGGCTTATTGCCATAGTTCAGCTCCAACTCCTTGTCGCGGTCGTAGGTGTGGAATAGCAGCACCTCGTGTTTGCAGTGCCGCAGGTGTCGCAGCGCGTCAAACAGAGGTTCCTGATGTTCTGCACCCACAAAGGCATCGGTGAAAATCACCACCAGCGAGCGCCGATGCATCTTTTCAGCCAGCAGATGGATACTCTCAGCTATCGACGAGCCACGTTGCTCAAGGTATTCCGCTTTGACTGGTTTCAGCAACCCTTCGAGAATCGAATAGACATATCGCTGATGCAACACATTGGAACGCACCTCAGTCTGCAAATCAATATTGTCCGAAAACAGTGTAAGACCGAAAGCATCGCGTTGGCGGACAAGCAGTTCCATCACTAGCGCAGCAGCATAAACCGAAAATGTCAGTTTGTTGGGCGATTTGAAATCACCCTGCCTTTCGATTGGGAAATACATCGACGACGACTGGTCAATCATCACTTGGCATCGCAGGTTGGTCTCCTCCTCAAAGCGCTTCACAAACAGTTTGTCAGTCCTGCCATACAGCTTCCAGTCGATATTCCTCGTCGATTCACCGGCATTGTATAGTCTGTGCTCGGCAAATTCGACCGAAAATCCGTGGAAAGGGCTCTTGTGAAGTCCCGTTATAAACCCCTCCACCACCTGTTTGGCGAAGAAATCCAGCGACTTGTATTTCTCTAATTCGGAAAACACAGATTACGACAATAGTAAAGAATAAACTTCCGGCGGTTCCCGCCGGAAATTTAAGCTTTTAAATTCATAATTTTCAGCTCTTACAGCAGTGCATTCAGCTTCTCTGTCAGAGTCTCCTTTGCAACCAGACCGACAGTCTTGTCAACAGCGGCACCGTTCTTCAAGAACACCACTGTCGGCACGCCACGAACGCGGAACTCGCTAGTGATGGCAGGCGACTCGTCGGCATCGACCTTGCATACCAGGGCCTTACCCTCATATTCATTAGCTATCTCTTCAACTATAGGGGCCAATGCCTTGCAGGGACCGCACCAAGTGGCACCGATGTCAAGAAGCACAGGAAGGTTTGACGACTTGATTTCAGCAAAATTTTGTTCATTAACTTCTACTACCATAGCGTTTTATTATTTATGTTGTTAAAATTATTTCCTTGCAAAGTTACGAAATAAAATCATACTCCCAAGAAAATTTTTTCCACAAATTATGCATAATGTCCGGATAGAAGCAAAGTGTATGAATTAAACAAAACAAAACACCAAACACCAATACACTAATTACCAACTATCTACAACAGAATAAACAAAAAATATTTTCCCTAAAAGCAATATTTGTAAAAAAATTGGTAATTTTGCACAGGATTATACCATAATAAAATTATATAGATGAAAGCACATATCGCAATATCTTTCCTCGCCATAGCACTGGTTTTCAGTACCGGTAGCGTACAAGGACAAAATAAGAACAAAACCTCGAAGGGCAAACCCAACAAACCCGTCGTGCAGGAGCCGCAAAACATTGAATTGCCGGCCAACAGCAACGACTGCCTCTTTGCTGTCGAGTTGCTTCCCGACGTGCCTTACGGCCCCACAACGGCACCGCAGGGTGCAGGACGCATACAAGAGATTATGCGCGACAAAAACAACCCTCACGTTTTTGAATATGAGCATAACTCCACTTGGTACAAATTTACAGCACCTTACAGTGGCAACCTTGAAATCAGCATCACACCCAACAACGAATGGGACGACTATGATTTCGTGGTATATAAATATACCGATGTCTATTTCAGCAACCACCTCATCCAGAATAAGATAAAACCTCTGGCAGCGAGTCTGTCCACCAAAGACACTACCGGTCTCGCAGCTGCAACGCCCAAAAACGCCAAGGGTCAGGTCGCTGCAAAGCCTCGCAGCCGTCGTATGACCACCGCCACTATGGGTATGAAGGCCGACGGCAAACGCTACTTTATCAATCCCAACGACGATGAGGACTTCCTCCGTTCGCTGCAGGTGCGAAAAGGCGAAGTCTATTACATCGTTCTCGACAACAAAAGCACCAAGGGCGAAGGCCACAGCATCAAAGTGTCCATCCAGGTCGAGTCGTTTGAGCCTCTCGTCGTTTTCTATGATCCCGTGCTGAAGAAAAACGTCGATGTCGATCTGCTGATTCTTGAGAAAAACACCGACAACCGTCCCATCGTGAAAAATCCTGCCTTCCGCGGTGGCAAAATCAAATTCGTCCCCGGCTTCAGCTATTCACTCTATGCCAAGAAAAACGGTTATTTCTCCATATTCAAAGAGTTCAATTCCAACATCTTCAAGGACGATACACTGATGCGATTCAACCTGAACCGCACCGAAAAGGGCACCACCTTTGCCATTGCCGACATCTATTTTGACGACGATGCCAAACTGCTGCCAGAGTCCGACACCTCCCTGCTGAACTATATGCAGATGTTCAAAGGCCATCCCGATATCACCTTCCAAATCAAGGGCTACGTCCAGTCGTACGCCGTCGATATCGAGGCCGACCAGAAACTTTCAATCGCACGCGCTCAAAGCGTCAAAGAATTCTTCGTCGCCCACGGTATGGACCCCAACCAGATCACTATAGCCGGAATGACCCAAAACGAAATCAAACGTGCCGCCGCCGCCGCCCTCAACAAGCACCAGGCCTTCCGCGACACCAAAATCGAACTTATCATCACCGGACTGAGCAAATAGCAGTTCCACAACCGGCACAAGCCCCTGCAACCGACTGCAACAAACCATACATAAAAGAACCTCGCAAGAAGGTTCTTTTTTT
>JAGDCN010000024.1 GCA_017958525.1 Bacteroidales bacterium | reverse complement strand
TCCCTAATCGAACTATTCGAACAACTTTATGGATGACCTAGAGGAGATATGGAAGTTGAGAGCTTATATACCAGACCCTACAACTCCTCCTGTGCTATACCGTAATTCTGATACAAAAGGAGATTGGTATAAAATCATTTGGGACGAGGATTAGCGAATAACTATAGAAAGAGAAAAGCGACAAAATCTGCTGATTTTATCGCTTTGGTACCGCATATCGGAGTCGAACCGATGATCTACTGCGTGAGAGGCAGTTGTCCTGGACCACTAGACGAATGCGGCTTGTTGGTGTCGGCTTTGCCGACAACCACGATTTATTGCGTGGTGATTTCTCTGGCGAAATCGGCTGCAAAAGTACAACTATTTTTTGAATTGATGACTAATTGATGAAAAAAAAGTTTTCTTGTTGTGTAATTGGCTGAATCTTAAAAATATGTAAATTTAAAGAAATAGTTCTTTTTTGCCGTTGTGGGCAAAAAAGCACTATTCTTTTTGGATGAAAGCGGTGATTTTGTATCCGCTTTTTTTTTAACGCAGGCGAGGCGCCTGCCTACCATATTTAGGCCATATTATGGAATACGTTTACAACGTCGTCGTCAGCCTCAAGGCGTTCGATAAGGCCGTTGACATCCTCTTGCTGTTCGGGGGTAAGCTCGCGCATCGTAATAGGAATGCGTTCAAACTTAAATGATTTGATTTCGTATCCTTTGTCTTCAAGATACTTGGATATGGGACCATAGTTCTTGAAATCGGCGTAAATCATAATCTCGTCTTCGTCGCGGAACACCTCGTCGATGTCGCAATCTATGAGTTCGAGTTCCAGCTCGTCCATATCGATGTCGTCGCGCCAGGCAACGACAAAGTTGCACTTGCGTTCAAACAGAAAATCGTTCATACCCATCGTTCCCAGTTCGCCCTTGCCACGCACGAAGGCTGCGCGGATGTTGGCGACAGTGCGAGTGGGGTTGTCGGTGGCAGTTTCGACAACGAAGGCGGTGCCGTGAGGTCCTTTGCCGTCATAGACCACCTCTTTGTATGCCGACTTGTCCTTCTCTGTAGCGCGTTTGATGGCACGTTCCACGTTCTCCTTGGGCATACTCTCGCTTTTGGCTGTCTGCATCAGCAGGCGCAGGCGCAGGTTGCTCGATGGGTCGGGACCGCCGGCGAGGACGGCAAGTTCTATTTCTTTTCCGATCTTGGTGAAGGTGCGGGCCATATGTCCCCACCTTTTCAATTTTCTTGCTTTACGGTATTCAAATGCTCTTCCCATTGTTTCGTTGTTGATATGTTGATTGTTGATATGTTGTTATGTGTCGTGGAATTAAATAAGTCCGCGATTACGTTTCAGCGGTTCGACGCTGGGCTCCTTGCCGCGGAAATCGACGTACATCTTCATCGGGTCGATGGTGTTGCCGTGCGACAGCAGGAAGCGGAACTTCTTGGCAAGTTCGGGGTTGTAGAGGTCGCCGCTCTCGCGGAATGCCTCGAAAGCGTCGGCATCGAGGATGGCTGTCCAAGTGTAGCTATAATAGCCTGCCGAATATCCGCCGCTGAAGATGTGCTGGAAGTAAGGGCTCTTGTAACGGCTTATGATTTCAGGTATAAGACCGATTTTTGCCATTGCCTGGTCCTCAAAGTCGGGCAGCACAATCTTGGTAGGCACGGTGATGCTGTGGTAATCCATATCCAGAAGTGATGCTGCCAGAAGTTCTGTATTGATAAAGCCTTGTCCGTAGGTGGCAGCAGCGGCAATTTTGGAAATAAGGCTGTCAGGAATAGCCTCACCAGTCAAATAGTGTTTGGCATACCCTTTCATCACTTGCGGGTGGCGGCACCAGTTCTCCATCACCTGGCTAGGCATTTCAACGAAATCACGTGGCACATTGGTACCGCTGATTGAACGGTAGTGGCACTGGCTGAGCATACCGTGCAGACAGTGTCCGAACTCGTGAAAGAGTGTTTCACATTCGTCGAAATTGAGCAGCGACGGCTTTTCTTTGGTGGGCTTTGAGAAGTTACACACCATCGAGATAATAGGTATAACATTTTTACCATCCTTGCCTACATACTGTTCGCGGAAATTTGTCATCCAGGCACCGCTGCGTTTGCTCTCACGAGGGAAAAAGTCCATATAAAGTATTGCGATAACACTATCACCGTCAAGCACTTCATAGCTTACAGCATCAGGGTGGTAATTGGGCAATTCATCGTTTTCACGAAATACGAGACCATAGAGCTTGTTGGCCACATCAAAGGCACCTCTGCGCACACTCTCCAATGGGAAGTATGGACGGATCTGGTTCTCGTCCAAGCTGTATCGCTCTTCACGCAAGCGCTCACAGTAATAACGCCAGTCCCAAGGTTGCAGTTTGGCACCAGGTTCGTCTTTCTCCAGCATCTTCTGGTATTCGTCGCGCTCCTGTTTGGCTTTCTTCAAAGCCGGTGTCCAGAGGTCCATCAGGCACTTATAGACAGCTTCGGGGGTCTTTGCCAGGCAGTCGTCGAGGGTGTAGGCGGCGTGGCTTTCGAAGCCAAGGATGTTGGCGCGTTCCAGACGCAGGTTGACGATGCTGTCGATAATAGCACTGTTGTTATAGTTGTCGCCGGTGCAGCGGTTGGCGTAAGCCTCCCACATTTTTTGGCGCAACTCGCGGTCGTTGCAGTTCTGCATAAAAGGTTCCCAACTGGGCATATGGAGTGTGAAGCGCGCGTGGTCTTCGACGCCTGCTGCTGCGCTGGCCTCGAAAGCGGCCGTCAGTTGGTCGTCGGTAAGGCCAATGTTGCGGGCCTTGTCGGCATTGAGGGCGAGCCTGTAGCCATTGGTGGCGGCCAGCACGTTATTGCCGAAGCGCAGCGTCAGCGAAGCCAGCAGGCTGTTGATTTCGCGGAAGCGGTCCTGCTTGTCGGCTGGAATGTTGGCGCCATTGCGGACAAAGTTTTTGAAGGTCTCTTCGGTCAGACGCAGTTGTTCGCCCTCGAGTCCCAAAGATTCGCGCTGGTCATAAATGGCTTTCACGCGTTCGAACAGTTTGGCGTTGAGCATAATGTCGTCGCCGTGGGCAGAAACCATTGGAGTCACTTCCTCGGCAATCTTTTCCATTTCGGGGCTGTTTATGCATTCGGCCAGGTTGAAGAAAACGGCGCTGACTTCGTTCAGCAGGTCGCCGCTCTGCTCCAAAGCTTCAATTGTATTCTCGAACGTTGGAGCCTCAACGTTGTTGACTATGG
Source organism: Bacteroidales bacterium (assembly GCA_017958525.1). Taxonomy (GTDB): domain Bacteria; phylum Bacteroidota; class Bacteroidia; order Bacteroidales; family P3; genus Colimorpha. The sequence goes on along the minus strand of JAGDCN010000024.1, from coordinate 33,571 downwards.
CGTCTATTTCAGCTTTCTGACGTTTCATACCCTCCTCAAAGGCTGGTATATAGTGCTCCGGTTTTATTTTTTCAAAATCGGGAATGTTGTAAGGGGTGTTCCATTCCCCGAAGAAGGGGTTTCCCATATTGCTTTTGTTTTTGCAAGCCGTTGTCAGCAGCAGTGCTGCACAGCCGATGATAAATAAACGTTTCATCATAATACCATATAATTATTCAATTTTTTCAAGAATTTTTATCACATCCTCAAATGTCTCGCCGTTCAATTTTTTGGCCAATATTTTCTTGTCTTTATCAAGCAGATATATTTGTGGAGTTGTTTCTATATCGTACACCTCGTGCCAATCAACATTGGCCTCGCCACCGTCGATATTGAGCCATTTAAGGTTGTTATTCTTGATAAATTCGTGCCATTTGGGCCTGGTTTCATCGTCGGGTTCACTGAGGATGGCGAAAGCGCCAATATCGCAACGATCACGGTATTTTTCAAACCGTTTGTACAGGTCCGGGATAATCAATTTGCAATGTCCGCAAGTAGGCGACCAGAAAACAAGCAGAGTGTATTTGTTGTTGAGTGCGTATAGGTTTTGCCATTGGCCCTTGTCATCTTTCATTATCAGCAGTGGAGCCGGTTTGCCAATCAGCAGTTTGTCCCATTTGTCGGCGCGTTTCACATTCATATCGACTGTCGAAGGCGACATCCATTCACACAGTCCAGGCTCAATATAGCGCTTCACAAGGTGAACATAGACAGCATCATAGCTCATTACATTACTTTGCAAATACTTTTCTGCCAGCGTATGGACCAGATAGCGGAAGTTTTCTTTCGACGGTTGTGCTTTGTCTATGAGTTTGTCAACATATTCAATAACTATCTCTGGCGGAGCATTTTTCAGATAGCTGTCCAGATATCTGTCCAATCTTCTTTTGAATACCAAAGGAGGTGTTCTTATCAGTGCATCATCGTCAAGACTTGTATAGTCAAAATAATGATCCATAAGATACTCCCACTTCTGTCTATCATTGAGTTTCACCCCATTCGCGTCTGTTTCAGGCACATCGGGCTCGCGAGTGGCATTCATTAGCAGCGACAGCATCGAATTGGGCTTTTTGCCAAGATAATAGTATTTAACGCTGTCAAGTGCCTTGTTTTGCCAGCGGCGTATCCGGTCGATCTCCACACTGTCAGTGGTTTGGGCTATTGCCGAGTCTGCAACACGATATACAGCACGATTGGCCTTATGAAAATCAAAAAGCAACTTATTCTCCTCCGAACCCTTGACATTCATATTTGTCTGCCACCCAGGCTCTTCCGTATCAAAATGAAAGTTCAGTTTTTCGCCACCATATATGGCGAAATCAACATATGTACCACTCTTGTTAACAAAGAAATAAAGTCCTGGTTTGAGCTCACGTTCTTTGTTCTCAAATACAAACATTCCCTTTGGTGTCTTGTATGCCGTGTCAAACGCATAAGTTGCACCGGCATAATAATTGCCCAAATACATCACCGAATCGGTGTTGTCATATATAAAGAGTGTAAAGCGGTAGCCTTTCTGCGGCTGCTTCTTACCGCCAGCAGCATAAAGCGACTGCAAGCCAACACTTAGCAGAGCCAGAAAAAAGACAGTCAGTTTAAGATGTTTCATCATATTCGTCTATTGTTATTTAACCCTTTAGGCACTGCCGACAACAGCAGCTCGATTTTTTATAACGTATAAACTTAAAAAATCGTGTGAAGCCCGCAAAAAAAACTTTTTGTTCACGAAATCGACGCCTATTCTGCCAAAACAAATCAACTTGCAGCGAATCGGCTTTATGAGGGCAGATCAATGTGTCACGTCTATACAATCCTTTTGCTTCCACATCACCGTCCCTCCGTCGGGTTGGGATGCAATGAGTTTCTCCGCCAAAAACTTTTGAGAAAAAAAATGGCTTTTCAAAAATAATGTGTATCTTTGCATTTTAAAAACACATCATAATATGAGAGCGAGAATACTGATACTTACTGCATTGTTGCTGTCAATGGGCTTTGCGGCAAAAGCCCAGCATTTCGGAGTTGACCGCGACGAGGAGCATCTGAAAGGCAATGTAAAATCCGTGCTCACAACCATACGAACCCCTCAGGGACGCGTTGTCGGGCAACCTGTTCGCAACAACTTCAACCGAGAGGGCTATTTCACTCAAAACACCTACTATGACACGCTGGGCAACCCTGTCATCATTGTCAGCTACACCTATGACAAGAAAAACAGGCTTGTCAAAGACATCCGCACACACGAGCCCTACAGCGAGCTCTTATCGCAGACAACCTATAATTACGACAAGAAAAACAACACCATATCCGCAGAAATGTTTGGTATTGCCGATTCGCTCGAAACGCGCACAATCTATTATTTCGACAAGAAAAACGTACTCCAGCAGGTAACCACCTTAGACGAATCAGGCAAAGAAGTGGCTTCGACAAAATATGAGTATAACAATGCTGGTATGCGCTCGTTGGCCACCTTTACCGAAGGTGAACGCAGCATCTACCGCGGCACCGACAAAATGCGCTACGACACCGAAGGCTTCCTCGCCGAACGATGCTCATATTATCTGACCACACTGCGCCAAGCATTCCTTTATACATATTATTATGACGAGCAGGGCAACTGGATTCAGGCCTACGTCTATCACGTCACACCCACCGACGGCTTTCTTTATGAAGTCATAACCAGGCAAATCACCTACTACGAATAAAGTTTTTTTGAAGTCAATTTTCGGAATTAATCTTCAAAAACAGTTCGGGTCTGAAGGCATAGCCAACACAATACAACAAAAATATTAATTTACATAATCGCTATATATCAGCGACATAAAACATTATTGCTACGTATTTTTAAAAAAAATTTTGCCAATTCCAAAAATAAATATACTTTTGCACCCTCAAATCAGAAAAAAAAAAATAATCATTTTATTATAACAATCGTTTAAAAAACCACTGTTTAAAACGGCAAAAATTCACTAAAGATGAAAAAAGGAATCCACCCATCGAATTACAGACTGGTCGTGTTCAAAGATATGTCGAACGACACTATGATACTCACCAAAAGTTGTGCCAACACCAAAGAGAAAGTCGTTTACACCGACGGTAATGAATATGATGTCGTCAAGTTGGAAATCTCGAACACCTCACACCCGTACTTCACCGGTAAGTTGAAACTTGTTGACACCGCTGGACGCGTTGATAAATTTATGAGCAAGTACAAAAGATACAACAAGAAATAAAATTGTAGTAAAATAAGTAGTTTGTTTTAGGTTAAATGTTAGGAAAAAGCTCTTCACGCAAGAGCTTTTTTTTTATGCCACAACGAAACTTTTGCCATCGTTATGCGTAAAATGACATTGTTTCGGGAAATCCTGTATATGCCCGAATATTTTATAACGGAAATAAACACTTATGAAGAACGAATATATTGACGAACTTTTTAATGACGTAATGGGGGGATCTGACACGAGCTCTGCGATGATTGAGGTACTGCCTATGGCCGACGGGACCAATATGGAGGAGTTTCTTTTCGAAACAGACCCCAGTTGTCCCGACATCATACCCATTCTGCCTATGACGGGCAACGTACTGTTTCCCGGCACTATAACTCCCATAAATATTGCCAGAGATATGTCGCTCCGACTTTTGCGAAAAGTAGCAGGATCGGGCGAATACATCGGCGTGGTAACACAACGCAACGACTATTCCGACATACCTGCACGAAGCGACCTCTACGACATTGGATGCCTGGCTCAGGTGGTCAAAGTCATCGATATGCCCAACAGCGACGTGATTGCCATATTGCGCGGCAGTTGCTGCTTCCGACTGGGCGAAATAGTAAGTGTCAAGCCATTCCTGATGGGCGAAAAGCAAGCCGCCGCGACCGCCGACCTGATAGAAACCTTCTCAAAAGAGGATCGCGAATCTGTCAAAATACTATCCCGACGCTATATTTCATACCTCAAATCAGCCAATCCAAGCGACATCACCATCAAGACACTCAAGGAGATACGCGGACCGAGAATGCTCGTCAACTTTATCGCCTCGCATATCGACATCGATGTAGCCTCCAAACAAAAGCTTCTCGAAGCGCCAACCTTTGCCGACCGCATAGTAGCCTTGATTAGACACATCCAAGGTCTGTCGGCTATGGAGGATCTACGACACGAAATACAAGAGAAAACACGTGTGTCGATGGACAAGCAGCAGCGCGAATATTTCCTCAACCAGCAGATGCACATCATACAGGAAGAACTGGGTGGGGCCTCCAACGAGGCCGAAGTGGCACATTTGCGCGAACGAGCATCAAAAATGCTATGGTCCGACGAAGTCGCCGAACATTTCAACCACGAAATGGACAAACTGTTGCGCACCAATTCGGCATCACCCGACTACAGCGTGCAGCTCAACTACCTGAATTTAATGCTCGACCTGCCCTGGAACTATAGAGGTTCATTCAACACCGATATGCATAAAGCGCGGAAAAGGCTCGACAGCAACCACTTCGGTCTGGAAAAAGTAAAGGAACGCATTCTGGAAATGATGGCCGTCCTCAACCTCACCGAACAGCGCAAATCGCCAGTCCTTTGTCTGGTGGGTGCACCCGGCACAGGCAAAACCTCGCTCGGCAAGTCCATAGCTTCTGCACTGGGTCGCAACTATGTGCGCGTGGCTCTTGGCGGTGTGCACGACGAAGCCGAAATACGCGGACATCGCCGCACATACGTAGGTTCGATGCCTGGCCGCATCATCAGCGGTATGATTAAAGCCGGCGTCAGCAACCCCGTTTTCGTCCTCGACGAAATCGACAAGGTGCAAACCAACAATTTCAGCGGCGACCCGATGGCTGCACTGCTCGAAGTACTCGACCCTGAACAAAACCTGGCTTTCCACGACAACTACCTTGACATAGACTACGACCTTTCCAACGTCCTTTTCATTGCCACTGCCAACAGCACCGCCGGCATCCACCCCGCCCTACTCGACCGTATGGAAATCATCGAAGTGCCAGGCTACATAATGGAAGAAAAACTGCAAATCGCAAAACAATATCTCGTGCCGCGCCAGCTTACAGAGAACGGTTTTAAGCGCAACTCATTCACTTTCACCGCCGAAGTGCTGCGCAAAATGATTGAGGACTACACTCGTGAATCCGGTGTGCGACAACTCGAAAAGACCATTGCCAAAGTGATACGCAACCGCGCCGTGAAAGTCGCATCGGGCGAAGAGGCTCCTAAACGAATCGGCATCAACGAGTTGCGGCCCGTGCTGGGGCTCCCGCTCCATCAGGACGAGCGACGCGTTGACGAACCTCGCGTAGCCGTGGTTACAGGACTGGCGTGGACACAGGTGGGCGGAACCATACTCTTCATCGAAGCCTGCACCTCCAAGGGCAAAGGCACGCTGACAATGACCGGCAACCTGGGCGATGTGATGAAAGAGTCGGCAACACGGGCATTCGAATACATCAAAGCCAATGCCACCTCGCTCAACATCGACGATGAAAAGCTGGAAAACAGCAACATCCATATCCACGTTCCAGAAGGGGCAACACCCAAGGACGGGCCCTCGGCGGGCATCACAATATTTACTGCTATGGTCAGCGCTTTTACAGGACGCAAGGTTCGCGCCGACTTTGCAATGACAGGCGAAATCACACTGCGTGGTGCCGTAACCCCCGTGGGCGGCATACGCGAAAAAATACTGGCTGCAAAACGTGCCGGAATCACCGACATCGTGCTCTGCAACGACAACCGTCGCGATGTTGAGGACATCACCCAACAGTACCTTGCAGGACTCACTTTCCATTACATCACCGATATGTCGCAGGTGCTGCCTTTGGTGCTGATTTAGTTGAATATTGAATTTTGACAATTGTGAAACCGAAAAAAACATATTCGCTTTTCTTGATGCTGCTTGTCGCACTGGCAGCATCAGCGCAGGTTGACAATCCGCGCGGCAAGAATCTCTCGCTACAAATCTCCAATCTGCAGACATCCGCTCAACTGCCGGCAAAGATTGACGACATCTGCTTTCTCGACAACAAACTGCACTTCTTGTCCAACGATATGCTTTTCGCTGTCAGCATCAACAACGGCCAACTCGGCTATCCCGAAATCGATACAGCCCTGACCGCCATCGACCAACAGATGACCTATGCCGTCCGTCACCCTTCTACAGGTGTGCTCTACTTTACCAAAAAAGACAAAAAGGGAGATTGTTTCCTATATGAATATTATGAAAAAAAACCTGGCAAATACGACACCCGTCGCGTGAAACCCTACGGTTTTTCATACACTGTCGAGCATCCGGTTTTCTCTGCCGACGGGCGTGCAATGGTCTTCGCCTCCGATTGTCCAATCGGATTCGGCCAACGCGACCTATGGTACAGCGAATGGCACAACGGTCAATGGCAGTACCCGCAAAACCTGGGGCACCGCATTAACAGCGAAGGCAACGAAACAATGCCCGCCATTTACGGTGATTTTCTTGTCTTCTCGTCCTCCGGCCGCAACGACACCTATGGTGGCAGCGACCTCTACGCCACACGCCTCGTAGCACTTGAACAAACGGGCGACACAGTGGTTATGTACCCCATCGGGCGCAGTGCCGTCCAAAGCCTCGAAGCTCCGTTTTGTTCGACATACGACGACTTCGGATTCACCTTCGACGGACAAGGTAGCGGATGGTGGATTGAGCGCGACGCCCTGGCCGGTGCCGACCGCATCATCGCATTCCGCGGCCGACTCGACTGCATACGCGTCAGCGGCAACGTCAGCGACGTCAGCGGCAACATCCTGGAAGGTGCAACGGTGACCTACAAAACCCGCGACAACTACCAAAACTATGTCAAAACCGATGCCCAGGGGCGCTTCATATTTTTCGTCCAACCCGGCGAAGAATACGAGGTGACCTGCCGTGCAACCGACCATTTCAGTTGGACACAGCCGATCCTCTTCGACCGCAGCAAGGAAGACCTGCTCTACATCAATGAGCGCTACAACATCGTCCTCGACGCCTTCATCCTCGACAGCACATACAGCTATGCCGACCTATTCCCGTCGCCAGTAGCCACCGAGCTATCGCCCGCTGGGCGCAAGATTGCGGACCGTATGGTTATCTTTCTCACAGAAAACCCAGAACTTCGCCTCTCCGTTACATCGGCCTACAATCTCAGCGACGACAAAACCTTCTGCCAGCTGCTCAACATCGCACGCCTCAAAACCCTCTCCGACTACCTTGCAAACAAAGGCATTTCGAAGCAACGCCTGAACACATCAGACGCAAAACCCGCTGACAGTAGCAACCCTGACAGCAGCGAATCCGACAGCAGCAACAACCCCGACGGCAACAGCATTCTTGACAACAGCCGCAGCGGCAACAAAACCGCGCTGTCGTCGCAGACAGTCTCTTTCATCTTTTTACACTGACACCCGGCACTGACACACGACGCTGGCACCCGGCACTGACACGCTGGCACCCGGCAACGGCAAAAGCCATCCCCCAACGCGATTGTCCATTTCGTGGAAATGTTAAATTAATCTTAACTTAAAATTTAACATTTCCGTCTCTTTTTTTGCCCATTTTTGCCCTTGATAACGCCCTGTTTTCCAGATACCATCTTCTTACCAAATTCTACTAAAGTTCTTATCAAATTCTTACTAAATACTACTTCAATAGAAGATAATAAGATGTTGGTCAGTATTTTATTAGAGTAAAATATGGGCAAAAACTGGTGAGAATATTTGTAGCCCATTTGCAATATATTAATAATCACTGTATTGAAAACGTTAAAATGATTCAATATTTCAAAGATAAAATTAACATTTAGCACACAAGTGGTACGCTGGCACCGACTGTCTGCGATTGGTTGTTTTTCGTCTTGAAAATGGAGGTGCTTTTGCAAAAAAAGGCGTGGGTGTTTAAACTAAAACGAAGGCGTATTAGTAAAAAACTGTTGGTGTTTGAACAAAAAACGAAGGCGTGGGTGTTTGAGTAAAAAAGAAGGTGGACACATTATGGGCACATAAAAAAAAATAAAAAATATAATCGTCTGTATGGAAATCAAATTAATTTCGTAACTTTGCAACGTCAAAAATATGCTATTTATGATGGGAAAAAATTTCAAACATAACGCTTTTACAATTGTTTTGATGTTTTTCGCACTGCTGATGCCGTGCGTTGCAAACGCCCAATTGCAGATTACGCCGGGTTCGTCACTGACGGGATGGACCCCCGATTCGCTGGTGCGCAACGTGATGCTGGGACAGGGTGTGGATATTTCCAATGTTCGTTTCAATGGCAGTTCAACAAGCATCAACTGCAACGGCGTGGGCAAGTTCACAACCGGCAACACCCCCACAACACTGGGTATGAGCGAGGGCATCATACTGTCGGCCAGCGCAATGAGCTATATCGTTCCCAACGGTAGCGGCACCACGCACAACTGTCCAATCTATTCTGATGCCGATCTGATCAACACTGTCCACAGTTGGGGCAACTCCTACAGCGTCAACAACCAAAGTGTATTGGAATTTGACTTTATCCCCAAGTCGGACACTATCAAGTTCCGCTTTGTTTTTGCCTCAGAAGAGTATTATGGATTTGAATGCTCTGAGTTTAACGACATTTTCGCGTTCTTCCTCCAGGGTCCCAACCCCAACGGAGGAACCTACAACCAGAAAAACATAGCCTTGGTGCCCGGCACCGACACAGCCATCACCATCAGTACCATCAACGGCGGCCAATCGTACGGCAGTGAGAGTCCCTGCTGCCTCAATTTCGCACAGTATTTTGTTGCCCACCCTACGTTTCTCAATTCAAGCCTTGACGGTATGACTGTTGTTTTGACCGCACAGGCTGCAGTTATACCGTGCCAAAACTATCACCTGAAGATGTGCGTGGCCAATGTCAGCGACCAGAGCCTCCCCTCTTGCGTGTTCCTCGAAGCCAACAGTCTGTCTTCAAACGGCATCTCGTTCACCTTCGACAACCCATCCAATCCCCAGAATCCATCGGATTTGTACGAGGGTTGTATGGCCATCATCAATCTGGAGCGTCCTCAAGCTATGCCTGTGCCAACGCCTATAGACGTTTTCTACGACGCCACTTCGACAGCGCTCAACGGTACCGACTTTGAAATGAAAAACTCGGTTTACTACTTCCCTGCCGACACAACACGCGCCACCTACACCATCCTTCCTTATAAGGACGGCGAAATAGAGGGCACCGAATCAGTTATGTTCCGTTTCCGCACTTATGAGACCTGTCCGGCCGACACCGTTCAATTCAACATCCTTGACGTGCTGCCGATGACCTGCACTATCACGCGCGACACACTGACCAGCGAGACCTTCAGCACCATCTTGACGGCCGACATACAGGGCGGTATGCCTAACTGCGCCATAGAATGGAAAAACTTGGAAAACGGTCAGATGCGCTACGGCCAGTCCATCAACATACCCACTTCGCCCGACTCCCGCTGGGCTCTCTATGTACACGATTCTTGCTACAACTACGGCTTCGACACGATGCTGGTGGGAATACGGCGCCAGTTCGCTTACCCATACAAAGACACCATCATCTGCGCAAACGAACCGCTGGATCTCTATATGCGGTTTCTATACACCGATATGAACGACAGTTGCGTATGGTACCGCGGCACTGAAACCACCCCCTTCGAGCTTAAGAACGACACCGTCCACCTGACCCCCTCCGAGTCAGCAATGTACTACATTCACTCCTACATCACTTGGAACGGACAGATATGGGAGGACGTCGATTCCATCCGCGTCATCGTTGTGCCGCTGCCCGAGACACACGTCTCCGCTTCGTCCGATCGCATCTGCGAGGGCAGCTCGACAACGCTGAGCGGCAACGGGTCGTACAAATACTCGTGGGACGGTGGCGAAACCTTCGCGACGACATCCACCTTCACCTATATGCCCGACACGACTACGATGTTCGTCCTTTACGGACTAACCGCTGGTGCTGAATGCTACGGCAAAGACTCCATCCTTATCACCGTCGATACCATTCCCGACATCATCCTTGGCGACGGAGGCGGCGTGTGCGGCGGTGAAGAGGCCGAACTGACTGTGACCACCACGGCAGAAAGCTTCACTTGGACAGCAAACCCGGCCGACCCGACGCTGGGCGGACAGGAACACCGAGCCCTTATTATCGTCAATCCTGCCAGCACCACTGTCTATACCGTCAATGCCGTCAACGGTGTGTGCACCAACTCCGAGTCGGTCACTGTCGCCGTCGAGCCGATGCCTGTAGCCGTCGGCGAAGTGACACCGCGCACCGTTTCGCTGGGACAGATGGAGGCAGTTTTCTCTGACCACAGTCTGCATTCGACAACACGACGCTGGGAATTCCCCGACGGTGCCACCTCAGAACTGCCTGAAGTATCGTATATTGTCCCCGACGATGTCGATTCCATCAATGTGCGGCTTTGGGCTTACAACCCCTACGCCTGCTTCGACACCACAACAGTTACGGTTTATGTTGACCACACCACAATTTGGGTGCCCAACGCTTTTACGCCAGAAGAGAGCACCAACAACACGTTCCTGGTCAAGATGAACGACGTTCAACGCTACCACCTCTTCATCTACGACCGCCACGGTGCCCTCGTTTTCGAGTCCTACAACCCCGAAGAACCGTGGAACGGAACAGGCAAAAATGGACAAAAATGCCCGCAAGGAGTATATACTTACCTCATATCCTGCCACAAAATAACCTATCCTTTCGACCAAATTATACGTAAGGGTACTGTAGTGTTAATTAGATAGTTAAAAGACCTATAGAATACTATTTCGCAAAATAAAGCAAAAAAAATTTGGTGGGTATCGCAAAAAGTAGTACTTTTGCACCCGCATTTGAGGCAGGGAAACGCTGTTTTCCCCAACAAAAATGACAAACCGAGTTCGGGGCGTGGCGCAGTTGGCTAGCGCACTTGCATGGGGTGCAAGGGGTCGGAAGTTCGAGTCTTCTCGCCCCGACAGACAAAAGGGTTCTTCAAAAGAACCCTTTATTTTTTATGTTGCTTTAACCCAAATCGGTCGGACCGACTTTTATATCCTTTCTCGCATTCCATAAAATAAAAAACATTTTTTGGCGTTTTAACTTTGACGTTAAAGTGGAAGTAATAGAAGGAAGTTAAAAATGGACAATACAATATACACAATGGACGCTTCAAAACTCGTACTGTTCGAAGATCGTAACTCCCTATTTAGCCACATCTTATAACTCCCGAAAGTAAAAAAAAGGTAATATGACTATTGAAGAGCTCTATTCTGAATACCTCAAAACACGCACGGTGACCACCGATTCGCGACAAATCAGCGAAGGTTGCATCTTTTTTGGCCTGCGCGGCGACAATTTCGACGGCAACCAATTTGCCCCTCAAGCGCTTGAGAGCGGTGCTGCGCTATGCATTATCGACAACGCCAACCACAAAGTTGACGACCGCTGCATAGTCGTGAAGAACTCACTGCAGACGCTGCAAGAGTTGGCACGTTATCACCGCAGCCAGATGACAATACCCGTCATCGGCATCACCGGCACCAATGGCAAAACAACGACAAAAGAGTTGATAAATGCCGTCCTTTCAAAGAAATACCACGTTCATTGCACTCAAGGCAACCTGAACAATCACATCGGCGTACCGCTGACGTTGCTTTCGACACCCGCCGACACTGAAATACTGATAGTCGAAATGGGTGCCAATCATCCTGGCGAAATCGACTTCCTGTGCAATATTGCCAATCCTGAATTTGGATTGATTACCAATGTCGGCAAGGCGCATCTGGAGGGTTTCGGCTCGTTCAAGGGGGTGATACGCACCAAGACCGAGCTATATAAACATCTGGCGGCAATGGCCGGAGTGATTTTTGTCAATGCCGACGACGGTATTCTGATGGAGCGTGCCGAGAAGATGGCCCAGCTTGCCCAGTCGCCATCTGTTCTGCCTGGTGTGGTGCCGTCGATACCCAGCGTGACACCTACCGACTACGGCACGGATTTTATCCCGCGCGGTGTCAATCTGCCTATGGCATCGGTAGTAACCTACGGTAGCAGCGAGACGGCTGAGTACAAAGGCTCATACATATCGTCCGACCCCTATATGAAATTCTATTTTGAAGAAGGCGACACAGTCTATAGTGTCCAGTCGCAACTGATAGGCGATTACAATTATACCAATGCGATGGCGGCAGTATGTGTGGGACACTATTTTGGTGTTGAACTATATGACATCAAAACCGCCATCGAGCAGTACCAGCCTTCAAACAACCGCTCGCAGTGCCGCAAAACAGAGCGCAACACACTGATTCTGGATTGCTACAACGCCAACCCGTCGAGTATGCAAGTGGCGGTTGACAACTTTGCCGCAATGAAGGCCAACAACAAAATGGTCATCCTTGGAGCTATGAAGGAACTGGGGAATGAGTCGCGCAGCGAGCACAGCAATCTGTATGACCGCATCGAATCCGCCGGATTTGATCGCATCATCCTGATTGGCGACGAGTTCCGTTTTGCCGAAGGGAAGCATTTGGTGGAATGGTATGCCACGACCGAAGAAGCTGCAAAGCAATTGACAGACAACACCGTAAGCAACGCCACAATACTTATAAAGGGATCCAACTCCAACCGACTGTGGACACTGGTACCGATGCTGTAACACCATACCGCAAGTTTTTTCTTATCACTGCAAAATAATATATAAAAAATATCGTTATATCAAAAATATATCGCATCCGAAGACGGCTGCATAAAAACAGAAAAAGAATTATACAGAAACAAATCAACTTTAATTATGAAAAAAATAATGTTATTTGCGGCGTTTGCCGTATTGTCGATGGGAGCGCTGACGGCTCAGAACACCTTCAAAGGTACGATTATCTACAAGGTAGAATCGACTGGCGAGACCGCTTTCCAAGTCCCCGACCAGATGGCCACCGCCGAGTTGAAGGTTTACGATGACAAAGTGCTGACGTCCAGTAAGGTTTTTACCAATTCACCGATGATCAACAGCATTCTCATCGACGGTCGCAAGCAGTATATGTGCTGGGACCTGAGTATGATTTTTATGTATTTGTCGCAGAACGACGTAGAGCTTGACTACCAAGGTTCGAGCAAGATTCTGGCCAAGACCGAGTTGACCCAGGCCCAGATTGACAGTCTTACGATTCCCGACGACGAGGGTATGTATATCGAATATGTGGCAGGCGAGACGAAGACCATTGCCGGTGTTACGGCCAAGAAGGCTATTATCCACGTCTTTGGTGAAGAGGGTGACGACCACCCCATTGTTGTGTGGTATAACGACGAGATGGGCCCCGATGTGAACCTGCTTTTCTACGGCATCAGAGGCATCGGTCTTGAGTATTCTACCGACCTTGGCGAAGGCCGCCAGCTGACACTGACCGCCACCGAGGTGAAGAAAGGAAAGGTGAAAGAGGTTGATATGCTGCTGCCCAGTGGCTACGACACCATCTCGGACGAGGACTTCAAGGAACTCTTCAAACAGATCAGCGAAGAGATGAAGTATCTGCAGGAAGACTGATTAGTTGGAATTGATAATTGAGAACTGAGAGTTGAAAGCGAAGAATAAAAAGAAGGTAAAACCCACTAAAGAGGGAGGCTTGAAGCAGTTTCTGGCCTCCAAGCAGTTCGCTGTGGCGCGTGGAGCATTCTACGTGCTTCTGTCCGTATATGCCTTTGTGGCCATCGTCAGTTTTTCGGTGGCATACATCCACTTGGGACTTGAGCCGGCCAAAACGACCAACTGGTGCGGCACACTGGGCGGATGGCTGGCAAAACAGCTGGTAAGCAACTCGTTCGGACTTGCGTCGATGGGTTTTTGTTTTCTTCTTTTTGTCTATGGTCTTCGCTTGATAGTGAAAAACCACGTATCTAAGAGCGAAAAAGCACCGCGACGCACGTTGTGGCGCGACGACCGCCTATGGCGCAAAACACTGTGGTCCACACTGTTTTGGGTAATGTGGCTTTGCACCACCATCGGATGGCTGGCCAATCCAGACAAGGGCGACCAATATACGCTGGGTGCTGCCCTGTCGGGAGTTGTTGGCACTGAACTTGCACGTATGCTCTATAGTCTGCTTCGCATCGGCCTTCCAATCCTGCTACTATTCCTGGCCTGTATATTCCTGGTGTTGGTGTTCCACGTTCGCATCAAACTGCCCGAACGCAAAGAGCGTCCACAGGAGAAGACTGTAGAGCCGGAAATTGAAGAAGAGGACGATGAAGACGAGGAGGAAAAGCGGCCCGGTTTCTTTGCCCGCCTGTTCCATCGTGACACAGACATCGACGATGAGGAGGACGATGACGAAGAAAACGACGACGAAGAGAGTGATGGCGAAAAGAGTGACGGTGCTGATTTTGAAAGCGACTCGCATTTAGACAATATCGTTACCGACAGCGTGAAAAAACGCCGCAACGGCAAGGAGAACGATGCTGAGGAGACCCAAGGCAATGCCGACGACGGAAAGGTGACTTTCAGTATTGACGACGAGTTTGACCGCATCAACCGCCGCGCCGGAAGACCTGGAGAAAAAACGGAGGGCGGCGACCCTATTTTCACTGTGAACGAAACGAACGACAATGACACTCTGACCAACAGCGAAGAAGAGACAGAGCTAGACCCCGACGACTATCGGGTGCACTACGGCATCGACGAGCCATACGATCCCAAGTTGGATCTCAAAGATTTCAAGATGCCCGACATCGACATTCTGGAGGACTGGGAGAAGAAAAACGTGAAGGTAACCAGCGAGGAACTGGTGGCTAACAAGGACCGCATTGTCGAAACGCTGCACAACTACAATATTGACATCGTTGAAATTACCGCCTCGCCGGGCCCGACAGTTACGCTCTACGAAATAAAGCCCGCTCCGGGCATCCGCATTTCGAAAATCAAAAGTCTGGAGGACGATATCGCCTTGTCGCTTGCGGCGCTGGGTATCCGCATCATTGCTCCCATCCCCGGCAAAGGCACAATCGGTATCGAGGTACCCAACGCCAATCCGCAGATTGTGTCGATGAAGACGATGCTGACAAGCGACGCCTTCAAGAACAGCAAGGCCGAGCTGCCTATAGCCTTTGGCAAAACAATATCGAACGACGTGTTTGTCACCGACCTGGCAAAGATGCCCCACCTGCTGATGGCAGGTGCGACAGGTACGGGTAAGTCGGTGGGGTTGAACGCTGTCATTGCTTCACTGCTATACAAGAAGCATCCTGCTGAACTCAAGTTCATTATGGTTGACCCCAAGAAGGTTGAGTTGTCGCTGTACAACGCCATAGAGCGGCACTATTTGGCCAAACTGCCCGACTCGGAAGAGGCCATCATCACCGACGTAAAGAAAGTGGTGCGGACGCTCAACTCACTCTGCATCGAGATGGATCAGCGATACGACCTGCTGAAAGCTGCCAAAGTGCGCAACATACAGGAATACAATCCCAAATTCATCAGTCGTCAACTCAATCCCGACCACGGTCACCGCTATTTGCCTTATATTGTTCTCGTTATCGACGAGTTCGCCGACCTTATTATGACCGCCGGCAAGGAGGTGGAACTGCCTATCTGCCGACTGGCGCAGCTGGCCCGTGCCATCGGTATCCACCTGATCATAGCCACCCAGCGTCCTACAACCAACATCATTACCGGTGCCATCAAGGCAAACTTCCCTGCACGAATTGCTTTCCGCGTCATATCAGCCATCGACTCGCGCACTATCCTCGACACCAGTGGTGCAAACCAACTGATTGGTCGTGGCGATATGCTCATCTCGTTAGCCGGCAAGGACTTGGTGCGCTGTCAATGCGCCCTTATCGAAACAATCGAGATTGAACGCCTGTCGCACTTCATCGGCGAACAGCGCGGATATGCCGACGGCGAGGGATTCCTGCTGCCCGAATATCTTGACGAGAACGACGAACCAAACAAGGAATTCGACGCCAAGTCGAAAGACGAATTCTTCAACGACGCGGCGCGCCTTGTGGTGGCTTCGCAGTTCGGCAGCACATCGCTGCTGCAGCGCAAACTTTCGTTAGGCTACAACCGTGCCGGACGCATCATCGACCAACTTGAAGCCGCCGGCATTGTGGGGCCCTACAACGGTTCGAAAGCCCGTGACGTTCTGATAAAGGATGAGGTGACACTGGAGGAAATACTGAGAGGACTATAGAGAGTTGAAAGCTGAAATTTTGGATAGTTATTTGGCATCGCATACGACGGCTGTTGATGAGACACTCGACAGTATTGAACGCTGGACCCATCTGCACACTGCGCAGCCACAAATGCTTTGCGGTCCGTATGAAGGGCGTCTGCTGACTATGCTGTGCCGATCAGCGCAAGCCAAGTGCGCAGTGGAAATTGGGACTTTCGTGGGCTACTCAACCATTTGTATCGCCCGCGGACTTTCAAGCGGAGGAAAACTCCATACGTTCGAGGTCAACGAAGAATATGAATCCCTTATCCGCCGTAACCTGGCAAGTGCCAACCTGGAAAACTGCGTGGAACTGCATATCGGCGACGCAGGAAAGCTGATTCCGGAAACAATAAAAGAGTCCTCCTCCATCATTGATTTTGCGTTTATTGATGCAGGAAAGCGTCAAAACAAACAGTTTTACGACCTGCTGGTACCGCGAATGCGAAGTGGCGGAATTATAGTCATCGACAACACCCTGTGGGGTCGAAAAGTGCTCGACATAAAGCTACATCAAGACAGCGACACACGCTGTGTCAATGAGTTCAACAACTACGTCAATAGCGACCCACGCGTAGAAAACATTATGCTGGACATCCGCGACGGGATGTTGATTTGCAACGTTTTGTAATTTTTTTTCACAGATTGAAAAAAAAGTGGTATTTTTGCATTTTGAATCATCGCGAAAAAAATAAATCCTAAATATGAAAAAAATAGTCTTATTGGCAGCTGCTGTCGCCATTATCGCCGGTCTCTCGTCGTGCAGTAAAGAGCGCACCTGCCGTTGTGCCGTCTTCGGTCAGCAGGCCAACCCACAGAGCATTAGAATTATGGTCATTGACAAAGGCACCTGCGAACAATTGCGCTATGTGCTTTTCGACAAAGATCCCGTACTTTATCCTGACCGTACAGACTCGATTCTATGCACCGACTTCGACTTCGAGCCTTATCAGTAACAAGTTTCCACCTTGCGGAGAAACGATAATTTACAATTATAAGAAAATCAAAAAAAGACAATAATGAAACTCAAGAGAATAGTTACACTTTTTGTTTTTGTTGCCGTTCTGACGTTTTTTGGGGCTTGCAAGAAAAGCCGCTACTGCCATTGCATAAGCGACAGTTACCAAGCTATTTCCCTTGACGGTTCGACCAACACTGTTGCCGACACCGTTGTCGTAAATGTCGATAGAGGATTTAAATGTGAGCATCTTATCGAGATGGGTTTCCAGGAACTGAAAAACGGTGAATATGTGACTTCTACACGAAAAGTAGATTGTGTAGAACTTGATGTGGAGACAGTCACCACCATACCTTCAGAACATCCAACGGACGACTAAAAAGAGATGAAGGCTTTACGCATTTCGGCATCGACGCTGAAAATACTGGCCGGCATAGTTTTTCTTTTCTCGGCAGTGGCTAAATTTGTCACTATCGATGCATTCGAGATGTACATATACAGCTTCGGTCTTTTTCCGATGGTTATGTGCTTCTACCTCGCACGAATAGTACTGGCCCTTGAACTGATACTTGGAGCATCGCTTATATCGCACAGGAACCACCGTTTCACAGTTTTGATGGCGTTGCTATTTCTGATTTGCTTCATTGTCTTCCTCACATACGCCCACCTTGTGGGACGTACAGACAACTGTCACTGTTTCGGCGATTTGATACCGTTCAATCCTGTCCAATCCATTTTCAAGAACGCCATATTGGTTTTGGCGCTTGTTTATATCTTTAAATTTGCGCCACAGGACTGGCATCCGCGTTGGTGGCTTATCGTCCTCATATATATCGCCACCGGTGTACTTTTTTACTTCTATATGACCCGTATCCACCACGTACTAGACCTTCTTGCTATGGTGATGATGTTCGCTATGTTGTGTGTGGGTGTGCTGGCCTCGATGTCTTTCTACAACAAATGGTATGTTACTACGGCACTGATTCTCACTCCAATTGTAACCACCTTTACACTCACACCGCCTGACAGCTGGTTCTACACAGGGAACGACGAACGTTATGATGCAGAGCTGTTTCGCCAACAGATAACAGCTGTTGACGAGAGCATTCAGGATAGTGTAGCAGCACCTGAATTGTCGAATTTAGGACTTGACAGAGGGCGGCAAATTGTGGCGTTTTTCAGTCCAAAATGCGGCTATTGCAGACTTGCTGCCGAGAAAATAGCCACCATTGTCGATAGATATAATCTGGACAGCGGAAATATTACTTACATATTTCCTGAAGTGAGGGACAGCGCATCGTACGACCTTTTCTATGAGGATTCGCGTTCGCCCCGCTTTAACGAAGTGCATATTGACAAAGAGCTTTTTATCCACATCACACGTGCAGCTTTTCCAATTGTGCTACTGGTGGAAGACGGTGAAACGACCGCCTCATACGCTTATCGCAACATAAACGAAGGTGCAATAAAAAGTTTTTTGGAAGTTAAACATTAACTATTCTGAGTTTTGGAAAAAAGATACAAAATATTATTCGTCTTTTTGCTAGTTACATTGTTGGCGACATCGTGTGGGAAAACGTGTCGATGCTACCGATATGACGGTAACGTCGATGAATTTGATATGAACGAGCTAAAAGAAAACAAAGAGACTTGTGAAGGCAAGGAACTTATCAATTTCGGTCTCACCTATTCGCTATGCGAAAGAGTTGTGTTTTAAAATAACAGCTGAAATAGAGTAGCTGAGACTAACTGTTATCTTTTGATTTTTAATTTCCTCAACACATTCCCTACTAGTTCACGTTCGTTGAACGCCAATACGGCAACGAAGACTAACAGAAACAGAGCATTGAGCAACAGTGCTTTCCATCCGTCATATCCGACAAAGCCCATTGCAGCGAAGAGGATGATTGCCAAAAGGAAATATCCGACTATGGACTTGATAGGGTATTTGACTGGATTGTAATGTTGTCCGATGAAATAGCTGAGAACCATACAGACGCCATAGCCACAAAAACCACCCCAGGCACAAGCCATATATCCAAAACGTGGGACGAAAATGATGTTCACCATCAGCAAAACTATACATCCGATGCCAGAAAGAATTGCTCCCCAGTAGGTTTTGGCTATCAATTTGTACCAAAACGACAAGTTAAAATAGATGCCCATAAAAATCTCGGCAATCATCACTATCGGAACGGCACGGAGACCCTCCCAGTAACGCGGTGCAATGATGTGTTTAAGTAGCGGCATAAAAGCCACCACAGCCAAGAACGCCAACAATGTAACCATAACAAAATACTTCATTACCAGCGCCTGACTTTCTTTGCTATCCTTCCCCTGCCCTTGCGCAAAAACGAAAGGCTCGTAGGCATAACGAAAAGCTTGGGTGATCATAGCCATAATCATCGCAATCTTTACACAGGCGCCATAAATGCCAAGTTGTGCATCGCCTTCCGTTCCCGGGACGAGGAAACGATAGACGATCTTGTCAGCCACTTGGTTGAGAATTCCAGCCAATCCAAGCAGCAGTAAAGGCCAAGTGTAACGCAGCATTTGACGCACCAGTGTGCGGTCGATACCGTTGTGCATATGGCGCAGTTCGGGGATGAAAGCCAACGTGATAGGAGCAGTGCAAATAAGGTTGGTCAAGAATATGTAATAGACCTGGTTGTCGGCATTATACCATCCTGCGAGTGCTGTATGACTGACAGCCAGTCGCGGAGCCAAGAGGAAGACAAACAAGTTGATGCCGATATTACACAAAATGAAAACCAATTTGAGTGCGGCAAACTTCCACGCACGTCCTTGGAAACGGAGATAGGCAAACAGTATTGCCTGAAAAGCATCTAATGCCACAACAGCAGACATTATGCGCATATATTCAGGATGTTCAGCATAGCCCAAAGCTCCAGATATAGGTTCTATAAACACATTAACAATGGCGACAAAAAACAAAGCTACCGTACCCACCATCCACAACGCAGTCGAAAAAACTGTCGAACTATGCTCCCGGTCGCGGTTGGCAAAATAGAAGAAAGTCGTCTCCATTCCAAAAGTTAGCAGCACAAGCAGCAATGCCGTATAGGCATACACATTTGTGACTACACCGTAGTTGCCGGAACTGACCAGCGTATAAGTGTAGAGAGGGACAAGCAAATAGTTCAAGAATCGGCCGACGATGGAACTGAGACCGTAAATCATTGAATCCGAAAGAAGTTTTTTCAGTGATGTGCTACCCATAACTTTTCGCGTGAGTTTTGCAAGGATAACACAAAAAGGGCGAAAAAAGTATGTTTGAACAAAAAAATGTCGGCATCAAGCGAAATGTTAAAAAAGTTTGTTATCTTTGCATTTTATATATAATACATAAAAAGATGCGAAAATTCACATATATCGCTTGTTTCGTGATGCTTATTGCGACACTTGTAACGTCGTGCGGTCGCAAAGTGGTCATCGAAAACTATGCAATCATTCCTCAACCTGCCGAAATGACTATCGAGAAAGGCAGTTACACACTGTCGTCATCGACACGCTGCTACGCTGGTGGTGTAGGACAAAACGACCAATCGGTGAAATACATTTTCGCCCATTTGAGGCAATGGCATTTCAACCCCATCTTGACAGGTACACGCGAAACCAACAGTCTGCAACTAATTATCAACGAAACTCCCGACAATGATTTAGGCGACGAAGGCTATACCATTGACATCAACAAAGACGGCATTGTCATCGCTGCAAACACTGAAAGAGGACTTTTCTATGGATTCCAGACATTTGTACAGATGCTGCCAGAAGACATATCCGAAGTGAGATACAGCAAGATACAACTGCCTTTCTGCCAAATACGCGACTATCCGCAGTATGCCTGGCGCGGCAGTCACCTTGATGTTTCACGTCACTTTTTCGGTGTCAGCCAAGTCAAGAAGCATTTGGATTTGATGGCGCAATACAAGATGAACAAGTTCCACTGGCATCTGACCGATGACCACGGATGGCGGATAGAGATTTCGAAATATCCGCTACTGAACGACATCGGTTCGTGGCGTGTGGATCGCGACGACCAGCCGTGGGGCGAAGCCGACGCACCACGTGAAGGCGAGGAACGTTCGAACGGCGGCTACTACACAAAAGCTGAAATTGAGGAGATTGTAAATTACGCTGCCGAGCGGTATATAGACGTGATTCCAGAGATTGATTTTCCGGGTCACTGCTGCGCTGTGCTGGAAGCCTATCCGCAGTTGGCTTGTGCCGGCGACGACACTACATACACTGTACAATACGGTCCCTATTGGCCACCACGTGCCATTTTGTGTGCTGGCAATGACAGCGTTATGCTATTCCTAAAGGATATAATGGATGAGATTATCCCTCTTTTCCCGTGCAATTACATCCACATAGGCGGCGACGAGGCAGTGAAAGAGAACTGGGAACGCTGTCCGCGTTGCAAGAAAAGAATGAAAGAATTGAAGCTGAACGACTACGAGCAGTTGCAGGGCTGGATGGTTGTAGAGATGGAGAACTACCTGAAAGGACAAGGCAAGAAGATTATTGGATGGGACGAAATACTTGACGGTGGAGTGTCTGCCGACGCCACAGTTATGTCGTGGAGAGGCAGCGAAGGAGGCATAAAAGCGTCGCAACACGGCAACGATGTTATTATGACCCCCTTGGATTACTGCTATCTGAATTTCTACCAAGCCAACGCCGATTTTCAGCCGCCAGCAATGCCCAATTCGCTGGTAACCCTACACAAGGTGTATAGTTTTGATCCTGTCGCAGGGATGCGGACAGAATCTCAGAAGAAGCACGTCCTAGGCGCACAATGCAACCTGTGGACAGAGTACATAAACACTCCAGAGATGGCAGAATATATGTTGCTGCCGCGTTTGTGCGCAATGTCCGAGGTGCTGTGGTCGCCAATACAGAACCGTCAATGGGAGGATTTCCGCAGTCGCGTAAGCCGCCACCGGATTCGTTTGGAAGCCAACGACTATCGCATCGGGGCTTCGTCATTCAAGCCCTGGGTTACCTACGAGAAAAATGCGGAAGGCGCCACTATAGCTACTCTACACTGGGAAATAGAGGGAACAAACATATATTATCACACCGGCGACGGAAACTTCAAGCGATACACAGGTCCGTTTGAAGTAGCCAAAGGGAGCGTTATTACTACCATTTCCTTCTACAACGGAATGTTGAAAGAGAAAGCCTATGAGTTGAACGTTGAAAAATAATCATTTAAAGATGTCTGAATTTGATTTCTCAAGCATAGAGCCCTATAGCAACGAGGAGGTGCCGCGAGCAATTTCCCGTCTGGCACACAATCCGATGTTTGCCCGATTGGTGAAGACGATGAATCCGAAAACCGACGTATCCAGTTTTTCGGCGATGATGGAATGCATCAGTACCTGCGACGAGTTGCAGTATATGGTAATGAGACCATTGATATACCAGATTGTTCAGCGCAGTATGACGTCGTTCACATACGACGGGCTGGAGAACCTAAAGAAAGACCAGACCTATTTGTTTGTTTCGAACCATCGAGATATCACACTGGATGCCGGTTTGCTTGATGTAGCACTGATTTCTAATGGCTTTAAAACCCCCGAAATCGGCTTCGGCAACAACCTAATGAAGAACGACTTTATAATTGATTTGTTCCGACTGAACAAAATGTTCACCATTATCCGTGATGGTTCGCGACGCGATTTCTACAACAATTCTGTTTTTCTTTCGAACTATATCCACCACGTGCTTTTCGAGAAGAAAAGCTCCGTGTGGATTGCGCAACGCAACGGTCGCACGAAAAACGGCGACGACCGCACTGACCAGGGATTACTGAAAATGTTTTCAATGGCTGGTACTGGTGATTTTGAAACCGATTTCAACAATATGCACATTTTGCCAGTGGCCATAAGCTACGAATACGAGCCCTGCGACAGGATGAAAAGTATAGCTGAATATACTGCTACGACAGGCATTTACGAAAAAACAGCCCACGAAGATGTGCTGAGCATTATGATGGGTATATCACAACAGAAAGGTAACGTGCATCTGCATTTCTGCGAGCCCATCAGTACAGAGGAAGTCTCTAAAAGTGCCCTGTTAATCAAAAACGAACGTTTTGCAGCACTTGCCGATATTGTTGACAAGCGCATACACGAAGGATACAAACTACACAAAACGAATTACATTGCCGCCGATCTATTAAGTGGCAATGCCGACTATGTTGACAATTATACCACCAGCCAGATGGAGGAATTCATTGCATATACAGAGTTTACATCCTTCAAAGGACCTTCCACTGCGGCGCGAGAGAAACTGATGGATATTTTCCTTACTATTTATGCTAACCCCGTCTTCAACAAGAGAAAAAAATGATTGACAAAATCAAAGAAATTGCACATCGAATCAATCCTGAAGTGATAGAATGGCGACGCTGGCTGCACCGCCACCCTGAGTTGTCGCAAGAAGAATACGGCACAATGGCATTTGTCGCTGACCGTCTGCGTGAGATGGGACTCGAACCCCGCACAGGCATTGGACAGACAGGATGTATGGCCATTTTAAAAGGAGAAGGCCGCGCAGAAAACGGAGAGCAACCATACTGCGTGGCCCTGAGAGCCGACTATGATGCCCTCCCATTGCAAGAGGACACAGGACTGCCCTTTGCGTCTGAAAACCCCGGTGTTATGCACGCCTGCGGCCACGATATGCACACCAGTTCGCTACTGGGTGCCGCCAAAATCCTGTGCGAGATAAAGAAAGAGTTTTGTGGCACTCTGATGTTCATCTTCGAGCCATCGGAGGAAAAATATCCTGGCGGTGCACGAATGATGATGGAGGACGGCCTTTTTGACGAACTGACGCCCAATGAAATATACTCTTTCCACTGTCTGCCTGAAATGGACTTTGGTCGCGTAGGTATGCGGAAAGGCAAATATATGGCATCGACTGATGAACTGTATTGGACTGTCAAAGGCAAAGGCGGACACGGTGCCACACCACACCTTAGCGTTGACCCCATCTTGATTGCCAGCCATATAGTAGTGGCTCTGCAACAAGTTGTTAGCCGGAATGCTGCTCCGATGATGCCGACTACATTGAGTTTTGGCAAATTCATCGGCAGCGGACGCACCAACATCATTCCCGACGAAGTGAAGATGGAAGGCATCATTCGCACATTCGACGAGAAATGGCGTCTTGAAGCTCACGAAAAAATACGTCATATTTCAGAAGGCATAGCAGAAAGTATGGGCGGCAAGTGCGACCTCTTTATCGACTATGGCTACCCCTACGTTGTGAACGACGACGAATGCACGCAGCAAGTATATGACAATGCCTGCGCTTTTTTGGGCAACGACAAGGTGGATTGGCTCGATTTGAGAATGACGGCAGAAGATTTCGCTTTTTTTGCCCAGAAAATACCAGCCTGCTATTTCCGCATCGGAATCCACGAACCAGGAACCCCCTTCAGCAATCTGCACCGACCAAACCTGATCGTCGATGAACGCTCGATAGAACTGGCCAATGGCCTGGTAGCATACAATGCACTTATGGCGCTGAGCAACAGGATTAAAGGAAAAAGATGAGAATATAAGTGGACGAGATAATTAACCAACCACAAGATGGATAAAACTAAAGAACTGGAGACTAAAGGCATTGGAAAACTTCTGTGGGAATACGCTCTTCCCGCTGTTGTGAGCCAGATAGTCACATCAATATACAACATTGTTGACCGCATCTTTTTGGGACACAGTGCCGACGGAAACGGTACTCTTTATCTGGCTGCATTGGCAATTACCTTCCCCGTGATGAATATCATCCACGCATTTGGTTCGCTTGTGGGAGCAGGTGCTTCGTCACGAATGAGTATTGTGCTAGGTCGCAAGGATGTACGTTGGGCAGAGAAAATCCTAGGCAACACAATGCTGCTGACATTCTTTTTCGGCTTTCTGTTCGTCACAGCGGGCTACGTTTGGATGCGTCCTATTCTGACCCTTTTTGGAGCATCGGCACAGACACTTGAATATGCCTGCTTGTATATGGATATTGTGTTGCCGGGAATGTTCTTGGTGACAATGACATACAACCTTACGGGCTTGATACGTGCCTCGGGATATCCCACCAAAGCGATGTGGATAATGATCAGTGGTGCTCTCATCAACATACTTCTGGATTATCTGTTTATCGGCATTCTTGGATTGGGTGTCGCTGGTGCCGCCTGGGGTACTACCATTTCAATGACCATTACGGCGCTAGTGGCAGTCATTCATTTTGTGCAACCCCACAGTTTTATACGCTTCCGTCGTCACGCGTGGGCACCTAAACTGTATATTTTCCGAAACATTCTGGCTATTGGCATCAGTCCATTCTCTATGAATGTGGCTGCATTCGCCGTTGTGGCAGTTCTGAACAGACAATTGGCCACATACGGCGGAGACAATGCCGTTGCCGTCTATGGTGTGGTCAATTCGGCGGCAGGACTAATTATTATGATGTTCCTTGGGGTCTGTCAGGGTATGCAACCAATTGCCGGTTATAACTACGGTGCCAGTCACAACGACCGACTGCGCGAGGTTTATATGCTGACAATGAAAGTCTGTGTGGCATTGGGAATTATTGGCACTTCTGTTTCTCTACTTTTTCCGCAGACTATCATCAGCTGTTTTAATTCGGAAGCTTCCATTCTGGCGGTCGGCACACCAGCACTGCGATACCTTATGGTATTCGCGCCGTTGATAGCATACACCATTGTCAATTCCCAGCTTTTCCAATCAATTGACCAACCTTGGATAGCCATAGTCACCAGTCTGTCTCGTCAAGTAATATTTTTGATACCCATAGCATTAGTTCTGCCAGGCATTTTTCATCGTGCCGGTGGCGACGGCGTTACGGGAGTGTGGATTTCGTGTATGATATGCGACTTTCTTGGTGCCGCACTCTCTACAGTTCTACTTTTGACACATCGTCAGGTATTCCACATAGGCTATGTCCCGCCACTTCGCAAACCGCGTAAAGAATTGGGACCCAAAGAAGAAAGAAAGGATATCGCAAAATGAAAAAAGACATTACAAAAATTGTTTTGACCGGTGGCCCCTGTGCAGGCAAAACCACTGCATTGGCACGAATTGTTGAACATTTTTCAGGGATGGGCTATTATGTTCTGACCATTCCCGAAGCAGCAACTCTTTTTTCCCAATCGGGAGTGGATTTTCTGACCACCAACAAAAAACTTTTCATTGAAAGCGAGCGACAACTGATGGAGTTCCAACTGGAAATTGAAAATCGTCTGGAATGCATCGCGCGTCAAAGCGAGCAACCATCATTGATAGTCTGTGACCGCGGCACTATGGACATACGTGCCTATATGGCAGACGAAACGTGGGACAGTCTGCTTGAAACAATGGGTAAAACCGTGGTGGAGCTGCGAGACGCCCGCTATGCTGCTGTGATACATATGGCTACTGCTGCCAAAGGAGCAGAATTATTTTACAATCTTGGCAATAACGCCGCGCGCAAAGAAACACCGGAACAGGCTCGCGCCATCGACGACAGACTGATGAATGCCTGGACTGGACATCCGCACCTTCGTGTTGTAGGTAACGACTGCACTTTTGAGGAGAAAATAAACCGTGTACTGACTGAAATATCCCACGTTTTGGGCATACCACAGCCGATAGAGATAGAACGCAAATATCTGGTGGAAAAGATTGGAGAAATTCCTAACAGCAACACAAGCGAGATTTACCAGACATATCTGACACCTATCAACGGACAGGAGCGGCGCTTACGTATGCGTGGTGAAAACGGCCATAATGTCTATTTTCTTACAACAAAGATTCACATCACATCTGACCGACGCTACGAACTTGAACGCCAAATCGACGAGAATCAATACCGCGAACTGCTCAACGAGGCTAATCCCGAAAAAAGCACTATCCACAAGTTGCGCAGCTGCTTTCTATGGAAAGACCAATACTTCGAATTGGACGAATTTATAGAGCCACGGTTAGACCACTTGCTACTCGAAATCGAGGATGCCGAGGACACATCGTCAATACAGTTTCCTCCATTCCTTCGCATCATAGAGGACGTGACAGAGAAACCCGAATACTACAACTCCAACATAGCAGTAAATAGATATCTTAGAATAGAAACTGCATTCTCACTGCGCGGATTCAACACGTTCGGCATCGACTCCCAAACTATGTGTTTCATCAATCTGTGTTCACAAAATGACTATTGGATGTTCGCAAAAAACAATTCATACAAAGACGTTCCACAATTCATCCTCGGCTGTGGCAGTAACGTAATTCTACCAGACTTATACGAGGGCTATATCATCCATCCTGCCAACAGTGAAATAACGCTGCTCGAAAAAAAAGACGGGCACTACTATGTCGTGGCCGGTGCCGGGACACGCTGGCTCGATTTTGTGAACCATTGCATCAAAAACCAATGGTACGGACTTGAAAATCTGGCTTCCATTCCAGGCTCCGTAGGCGCGGCACCAGTACAGAATATCGGAGCTTACGGCAAAGAGGCCAAAGATGTCATACATCGTGTCCACTGCTACGATTTTACAGACGGTTCGGATCGTTGGATTGAAGCTGCCGATTGCGGATTCGGCTACCGCTGGTCGAACTTCAAAGGCAAATGGAAAAACCGTTACATTATCGACCGAGTGGTTTTCAAACTCGACGAACAATTCATTCCAGATCTTTCTTATAAAGCATTGGTAAACGCTCTTGCCGAGCGCAATATTGACCATCCAACGGCTCGACAGTTGGCTGATATCGTCACTGCTGTACGCGACAGCAAACTGCCCAATCCCGATGAGATTGGCAACGCGGGCAGTTTTTTCAAGAACCCCATTGTTGACAACGAACTTTATGAATCCCTGCGTACTGATTATCCCGACATCGTAGCCTTCCCCACTGACGACGGCCGCCACAAACTTGCTGCCGGATGGCTGATAGAACGCTGTGGATGGAAAGGACGCACAATGGGCCGCGTCGGTGTCTATGAAAAGCAGGCTTTGGTGCTTGTCAACCGCGGCGGATGCACCTCCAAGGACGTCCGCCGTCTGGCCGACACCATCATAGCCGATGTCAAAAACCGATTCGGAGTAGAACTGGAATGCGAGGCAATATTTGTATAACTATCATAATTCAATAGCATATGCACGAATACGAAAAATTCTGGCAATGGTTTGCCGACAATAACGAACGCTTGACTATGCTGGGCGATTTGAACGACACAGAGCAGCAGAACCTGCTTGATGAACTTCAAAAACAGCTAGACATATATTGCGAAGGTTTGACCTTCGAAATCAGCGAGCCTACACCTACAGGGCGGACTTTGACTTTTTCTGCCGAAGGCGATACCGACCTGTTTCGCTATGTCGTCGAGCTTACCGACAACGCACCCGACTTTGACTGGTGGGAATTTGTGGCTTTTAAACAGCCCAAAGGGTCAGACATGAAAGTGACTTTCGACAAATACCGCTTCGAAACCAAGCAAATGTATTTTATGCAACTCGAAAGCGAAGAAGAACCTGATATCCTTGGCATTCGCGTAGCACTGCCCAACCCTGTGGCCGATGATGACGACCAACTGGTTGGCGTTTATGTCACCATCGAAGCTATGATTGGCGAGTTCGACTGTGCTACACTGATAGGCTATCTCGATACCTGCGCAATTCCCGATGAACCATTCAAAGCCGGATTCCGCCCAATGGACGACCTGCCCGATTTTATCGATTGGTTTAAACGCCAGCGCGACAAGTAATTAGTAAACATTTTTCACAATATAGCACCCAATTCAAATATTTTTCGTATTTTCGTAATGTTTTTTTGAGGCCCACGGCCTTCAATCAATATGTGTATATCTTTAAAATAGAATAAAATATATAAAAAATACAGAAATGAGTAAAGTAGATGTTTTGTTAGGTTTGCAGTGGGGCGACGAGGGCAAAGGCAAAATTGTCGATGTCCTTACCCCTGAATATGATGTCATCGCTCGCTTCCAGGGAGGTCCCAATGCGGGTCACACCCTCGAATTCAACGGCATCAAGCACGTCCTTCACATCATCCCTTCAGGCATATTCCACAAGCAAAAGTTGAACGTTATCGGCAACGGTGTCCTTATTGAACCTGCAATCTTTAATGAAGAAATAGAAGCATTGCGCCAAAAGGGCGTCGAACCCACTGACAATCTTTTCATATCCAAAAAAGCACACCTTATACTCCCGTCGCACCGTCTGCTCGACGCTGCCAACGAGCAAGCCAAAGGTAATGCAAAAATAGGCTCGACGCTAAAAGGCATCGGACCAGCCTATACCGACAAAATCGCACGTACCGGCATCCGCATCGGTGACATAATGGAATTCGATTTCAGAGAGAAATACCAACTGTTAAAATTTCAACACCTGCAAATCGCCAAAATGCTCAATTTCGACACCGACGCATTCCGCATTGGCAATATGACCCTTGACGAATACGAAGTACGCTGGATGGAATCGCTCGAAACGCTGCGCAAATTCAAACTCATCAACAGCGAATACTTCATCAACAGATGTCTGAAAGAAGGCAAAAAAGTACTGGCTGAAGGAGCACAGGGCTCTATGCTTGACATCGATTTCGGATCGTATCCTTTCGTAACGTCGTCTTCAACCATTACAGCTGGTGTCTGCTCCGGTCTCGGTGTCGCACCTTCGTCCATCGGGCGCGTAATGGGTATCACAAAAGCCTACTGCACCCGTGTTGGAGCAGGCCCGTTCCCTACCGAGTTGTTCGATGAGACAGGTCACACTCTGTGTGAACTTGGCCACGAATTCGGTGCCACCACTGGCCGTGCACGTCGTTGCGGATGGATTGACATACCGGCACTGAAATATGCTTGTATGCTCAACGGTGTAACCGACCTCATTGTCACCAAACCCGATGTGATGAACGATTTCGATGAAGTAAAAATGTGCATCGAATACTCAATCAACGACAAGGAAACCGATGAAATTCCATTTGAATTCAACGAAGTGGAAATCAAGCCAAAACTCATAACTTTCGAAGGATGGAAGCAACCGTTGACCGACATTGAGAGCTACAATACACTGCCTTCGAAGCTGCTATCCTACCTCTCGGCACTCGAGCACTACACTGGCGTCCGTATAATGGCCGTCTCCGTCAGTCCCGACCGCAAAGACGTACTTTTCAGAAAATGAAACAAAAAAGAAAGTTTTACGTATAATAATTTTAACATTTCACCGTTATGCGAAAAAAAAAAGGAGACAATGCAATAAAATGCCTTGTTGTTTGACTAAATAAATAAACGATACAAAATGAAACGATTCTTTCTTGTAGCATTGATTTGCCTGCCATTGTTGGCAGCAGCTCAGACCAAGGTTAAAGAGACCGAAGTACCGAAGTCAGTTCTTCTGGCTCTTGAAAAAACATACGAATCATACAAGGTAAAAACCTGGTATCAGGCTCCAGGACAGTATATTGCCGAATTTGTCACCGATGGACAGAACGGACGCTGCTATTTCACTGCAAATGGCGACTGGCAGTATAGTTCGTTCCCTGTGGCACTCGAAGAATGTCCTACGATGATGAACACATATTTCGTCAACAACTATCCTGGCTATCGAATCAAAAGCACCGAGTATGTTGAGGAAATGAGCGGTGACAACTATTACCGGATGATTATCATTAAGAAAGGACTTGGCTCTATCGACTGCGAAATGATTTTCGACACTCGCGGCAAGTTGCAGCGTTCCACTGCCCCCGACCCCGACGTGGTTAAGAAAGACTACTACACCCACTCTAATCCTGAGGATGTGAGCAACGACGAAGAGACTTCCAAAACCAAGAAGTCGAACAAAAAGCGCCCCAAACCCGTCGAGGATGTTCCTGAAATTGAATCTTTCGAGCCCTCACAGGTTATTGCCGCCAATTTCGCAAAACGTTATCCTGCCACACGCCTCAGTGCAGGTCCCGACTGGTATGAGCGTTCGGGTGACGAATGTGTTGCCTATTATGCCAACAACCAGAAAAACAAGTTCGAAGCCGTCTATAGTATGAGCGAGGAAAAACTCATCAAGACTGGAAAAGTGCTTGCAAAGGAACGTTACACCAGTGCAATCCTCAAATATTTGAATGAGAAATACAAAGGAGAGAAATACCGTGTCGAGAAGATGGTTGTCTATGAATTCGATGCCAAATATCGTGGTGCTGACGGCAAAAAACCCAAACCTTACACCTATGTTGTCGTGAGTCAGAAAGCAGCCGGCCACACACTGAAATACACCCGTATGGAGTTCGATAATACTGGCAAATTCACGGGCCTTCTCGCCCAGCCTCTCGATCCCAGAGATGTACAGTAAGAGTTTCGAACACAAAAAATGCCGCAGTGCTGTCAAGTACTGCGGCATTTTTATTTTTGTTAAAGTTACTCGTTTTCCATCATTCCCGCCTGTTTGACAAATTCCATTAAAGCCTGCGAAATTACAACATTGTCTTTCTTGGGATAACGAATCTTGGTGAAAATCTCAGCCAGGTTGCGGGTGCCATTTTGACGAACCATTTCCTGGTTGAACGGAAACTCCTCTCGTATGCGGTGGATTCGATTGATGTCATCGTCGTTATAATTGTGGTATTTTTCCTGGTGCACGACACCATCAAGGGGAAGCCGCTCACTTAGTGAAGGAGTTTCATCAGGATACCCCATACAGAGCGTAACGACAGGCACAACACCCTTAGGCAATTCCAACAGTTCTGCTATGTTTTTTGTATTGTACATCACTGTGCCCAGATAGCAGAATCCAAGTCCTTCGTTTTCAGCGGCAATACAGATATTTTGTGCAGCAAGCGAAGCATCGACAGTACCCGACATCAACCAAAGAAAATTATCGTAAGGCTCGTCGCAGCCACGCAGACGGCACCAATGGTGGTAGCGGTTCACATCAACACAAATGGTCAGAAAAGCCGCAGCCGTCGCGCCTTGTCCAAAGTGAAGTTTTGATAGCGCTTCAATATTATCACGTTCCTGAGTAACGATAATACTGTATATCTGCATATTGCCAGTATTAGATGCTCGCATTCCACATTCCAGGATGCGATCCATTACTTCTTTATCAATCGGTTTGTCCTTGAACTTACGTATGCTGCGATGATTGTTGATAAGATCTATTGTGTTCATATACTGATTTTTACTTTATTTGTCCATTTTCGATTTATACACTGTAATATTTAACGCAAAAAGACAACTTTTATTATTTGCATCCGTTTTGTAATTGACAACAACCCTGTCGATGACAGGAGTATTACAGTGTAATGAGTAAAATCTTTTTAATGTTAATGTTAAGTGGTAATTCAGATGAAATTTTACAATTCACCATAGATGTTCTCGTTCACTTCCATCGGCTGGTACGGGCGACGGTTGCGTTCGGCACAACTCTCCCCCATCCGATCTGCACAAGAGCAGCCGTTGTGCTTACCGCTGTAAGGGTCTATCCCGGAACAGCGTCGCTTCAATTCACCACGATGAAGCAGCGTTCTGATTCCCAGTCCAACAAAGCAAAGCAGCAGCAATACCAGTGTCAATACTAAAACGATTGCAACCTTTCCCATTTACATATTGTTTTGTAATACTAATAAACGAAATTAAGGCTGTAAAATTGCTTTACAGCCTTAATTTATCACATCTTTTTATATTTTCGCTCCCCAAGCAGGACTTGAACCTGCGACCCCCTGATTAACAGTCAGGTGCTCTAACCAACTGAGCTATTGAGGAATCTATTTTGGAATGTTCCACCCTCTTATGCTCCCCAAGCAGGACTTGAACCTGCGACCCCCTGATTAACAGTCAGGTGCTCTAACCAACTGAGCTATTGAGGAATATTTCGTCTCCCGAAATCGGCTGCAAAAGTACTCTATTTTTGGAAACTGACAAAATTTTTTTTCAAAAAAACACACTTCACATTCATAACAAACTGATATCTTGCAATGTCTGATTACACACTTATATTGCTTAGGCTCTAATCGAACACTAATATTTCTCTGAATTATACTGTTTATTTTACAAAAAACACCTTGTTTTATTCCATTTTTCCACTTTGTTTCATTAAAACCTGTTATTCATTTGCTTTGTAAGCACTGATACCATCTACTAAACAACTTATTTTCAAATCATTTAGATCCATAAATTAAAAAAATTTTGTCATTATGCGAAATGTTTGTACTTTTGCAACCGAATTTGGAAAGATGGCAGAGCGGTCGAATGCGGCGGTCTTGAAAACCGTTGACCTGCGAGGGTCCGGGGGTTCGAATCCCTCTCTTTCCGC
>JAGDCN010000023.1 GCA_017958525.1 Bacteroidales bacterium | reverse complement strand
TGTGCGCGAACGGTTTTCCCATTGGTCGTATTCGTTGACAAGGTCGGAGTGATCAAGGTTGACGGTATAGAGCCGCCTGCACTGTGGACAGCGGTCGTGAGGTCTGGTATTTAGCGGTCTTACAGCCAAGCCAGCAGCCCAGATTTGCGCTACCACAATCACTGGAATTAATACCCACTGCATACCCCACGAGAGCATCAGAATTGTCCATACGTAGCCGCTCACGACCGCCACGATGAATGTCAATATGGCGAGAATAGAGTCTCCCAAGTGGTAGAACAGGAAATGGAAGCGGAACAGGTAGCCCAGCAGGAATACGGGTATCGCTCCTGTGAAGAACATCCAAATCAGATCGCAAATCAATGTGAGAATAGTAATAATCCACATCAGAGTAGTCGGATTGTCGGCTTTTGATAGCGTCATCCCCGGTACTGCGGCGCCATAGAATGGCTCTTGAATGAGTGACGAAAGAAGATGGCAGTCTAGAATTGGAGCAAAGAAAGGCAGGTTTTTGATGGAAAGTTTATTATTGTTGTTGCGTGACGATACCAACTCGTAGCTTGTGGCAATCATTGAGTCGTTGTAGGTCACCACAGGGTAGCGGAATACACCTTTCTTCTTGTCAAGAATAAAGAAATCCAGATAGCTGACCTTTGCTTCTTTTTTGTCGTGGTAGATCTGCATAGCTGGATGGTAGTGCTTGTCAGCCTCTTCGATACTTTTGCCAAGGAATAAGTTTTCAAACTTCTTGGGAGACATATAGTATTCGCCGTGGTCCTCGATAACCAAGTAGGGCAGGGTGTCACTCAACACGGGATAGACATCTTTGTATCCTATCTCGTTGTCTTTCTTGTCTTTGGTATCGTAGATATACTTGTGCTTATTGACATTGTCTTTTTTTACGTATATTGTGTCGCCGGTTTTTTCTTTAATGAAGGGAATGCCCAGGTTGCAGAGCGAGATGTATCCGCGCTGCCCGTCGTAGGTCTCGACCAGAAAGCGGTGGGGTTTGTAGTAGTGAGGTTTGCAATAGCCCAAAAATTTGACGCTGTCGCCCTGTTTGAGCGGTAGGTATGTCGTGTCGTTGCCCAACAGGAATTCCATCGTCACCTTTTGGTCTAGGGTGAATTTGTGTTCCTTTTCAGGCAGATTACCGTTGATTACCACTGCATTGATGATGACAATCAGCAGCAAAATAATGCAGAATGTGAAGCAAAGCCTTACCGAGCGCATAGGTTTCATAATAAATGTTTTTTGTTTTGTCTTTGTGAATTGAATTGGATTAGTGCTTTGTTCGGGAAATCAACGATTGCAAACCATCAGCATTTGAACTTGTACTCCAGCTTCGACAGTTCCTCGTTGGCTTTGACGATTTTCTTTTTCAGGCCGGCCTTGTAGGTTGTAAGTTTCTGCATCATAGCTTCGTCGCTGAGAGCTAGCATTTGCATCGCCAGGATGGCGGCATTCTGTGCGCCGTTGATGGCTACGGTTGCGACAGGGATTCCCGGAGGCATCTGCATAATGGCAAATGTTGCGTCAAGACCTTCAAGGCAGCTGCCTTTGATAGGTACTCCGATAACGGGCAGTGGCGTTTCGGCAGCAATGACGCCGGGGAGGGCTGCGGCCATTCCGGCACCGGCAATTATAACTTTAATACCGCGTCCTTGTGCATTGCGCGCGAAGTCGCTGACTTCTGTGGGTGTACGGTGGGCGGAGAGGGCGTTGACCTCGAAAGGTATCTCCATCTCCTCAAAGAACTGGCAGGCTTTCTCCATCACCGGCAGGTCGGAGGTGCTGCCCATAATAATGCTGACGATAGGGTTCATTGTTTTGGTATAGTTTTTAGTTACTTTCAAATTCATTGTTTAGAATATCAGTGCCAGCAGAACGTACATCCAGTGCGCGGCTATGCCGGCGCAAAGGCCGCCGATGGTGTGGGCTCCAATGGCTTTGCCGATAAGATTTCGGAAACCAAGACTGTCGAGCATTGCAGTATGGGTGCTGAGGTAACCGCTCCAGCACATACCCATAGCAGTAAAGACGGCTATGGCGTTGTTGTTGATGATTCCAGCGTCGATGAAGGTGGGTACTAGACCGATAGCTGCACCGACAGCACCGAGTGCGGTGATTGGAAACGACACCAGTGCACCGCTTTCAAAACCAAAGAGCCAGAAGAAGACCACGTTGATTTTGTCGGCAAGCCAAGTGATGACAGGCACACCTTCGTAGGCGACACCGGTATATTCACCGTTCGCACCTGCAGGACCGAAAGTGAGCATCATAACTACTGTGGAAATGCACAAAACGCCGGGAATAATGGCGACGCCAATACCGACACCACTTTTGCCGCCATCGAGCATAGCGTTGAGAAAACGTTGGAAGACAGAACCTTCGCTTTTGAAGGAGATGTTTTGCTCGGTGCCTTCTTCTTCGGTGACAGGAGCGTCAAGTTCCGGATAGCTTCTTAAGGTGAAACGTTGCATCAAGCGTGTGCTGACAATGCTTCCGATAACGGCACCAAAAAGTCCCACTATAGCTCCGCCGCCAAAGCCTTTGCCAGTCATAAAAGCTATGACAACAAGTCCCATACCGAAGGCGGTGCCGAAATTGGTGAGGCTCACCAGCTGGTATTTCTTGAAATAGCGTGCAAAGTTGTTATCTTTGGCTAACGATATGATGGCAGGATTGTCGGAGAGGAATGTCATCACAGAACCAAGGGCAGCTACGCCAGGCAGGTTGTAGAGAGGTTTCATCAAAGGACGAAGGATGTTCTCCATCAGTCGTACAACGCCAAATTCAGTGAATAATTTACTTATGGCTCCCATAAGCACACATATTGCCATAATGTAGAACACTGTCTCCAGCAGCAGGTGATAGGCTGTCTGCATAAAGGTGTTCAGCATATTGGGCAGTGTCATCTTATATGACAACAAACCGAAGAAAGCGAAGAAGATTACTAAAAAAATTAGTGCTTCAAAACTGCGCAGTGTGGTGAATTTGAACCGTTTTGTTTCGCGGGGTTTGTCACTGTTGCCTTGTTTCTCTATGGTCTCGTGATGGCGGAATACCTCGAAAGGATTCAGTACAGAAAGAAGGCTGTGACGTTTGTTGCTGTTCTCGTCCATAATTGTTTATGCTGTTATAATGAATTGCAGGTTAAAGTCCGCGTTCCATAAACATACGGTGTATGTTCATATGCCAGGTTATGCCAAAATTGACAGTGAAAGTGTTGGTGAACTCGTTGGTGTTTGTGAGTGACTGCTCGTGATGATTCTCGCAGTAGGAGAGGACACCGTGCAGACGCACGTCCTTGCAGAATGAGGGGTTGTACTCGAAACCAATGCCGTATTTGGTTATGCGGCTGCCAGCGGCTATGAGGCAGTCTAAGTCATTGATGGTGTTGAGGTCCACCTCTGACTTGTTCTGCTCGTATGAGGCTTTGCCATAAAGGTTGAAA
This sequence comes from Bacteroidales bacterium, assembly GCA_017958525.1. Lineage (GTDB taxonomy): Bacteria > Bacteroidota > Bacteroidia > Bacteroidales > P3 > Colimorpha. The sequence goes on along the minus strand of JAGDCN010000023.1, from coordinate 3,016 downwards.
TCCTCTGTGAGGTGGAAATTGAAACATCCAATGGCAGCAAAATTCTTGCCCCAGTCGCTCCTTGACAAAGCGTGATGGATAAGGTCAACATACAAGTCCCAACGTTCAAATGTAACTTTGTTTCCGAGCGCGATGTAGCTCATATGTCCGTTGTCGGCACGTTCAAACATATTGACGGAATAGAGGGTGCTGAAATGCCCAAATTTGCCAGACCAATAAAGGTTATAGGAAAGAAGTCCTCTGCGCCATTCCTGTCCTGGTGTGATGCCGGGGAAGGCGCCGTAGTGGACGTATGGTGAGTTGGCTAACTGTGCCAGTACCATCTGGTTGCCATCATCGCTTTTGATTGCAATGGCACCACCAAGCTGGAAACAGTAAAAGTTGTCCCAATAGTTGGTGCTGAAAAGAACGTCTATGGGGGCTGCATCATACTCGAAACCTCCTACGGCAAGGGCATCCTTACCAAGACGAAACATCCAGTTCTTGTTCGGATGGTATGTCAGGTACAGGAAATCGGTGTTGTCGAAGAACGACACTGAACCGTCCTGTGCTATCACTCGCTGACGGAAGAAATAGCTGAACTTGTCGTTGAGGTCACCTCCAACGATAAAGTTGAAATACTTGCCGTGGAAACCATAGGGTGTTTCGGTGGCCGTGGTGCCGGTCGCCGAATTCTGGTTCTCGGTGTGGAAATAATCAAAATCGGCACGTGCCTCAAGTCTTATCTGTGAGAAAACAGGCGAAAAGACAACCTGCGCGTTGGCTTCAAAGCCGATAAACATTACGGCTGCCAACATTAGAGCGTGTGGTAGAAGTTTTGTTTTCAATGTTTTGAATTTATAATATAATATACATAAATTTTTGCAAAAATACGAATGTTTGTCCTTATGTCAAAAAAATATGTTATAAAAAATTTGTAAACGAAAAAAAAATATTATTTTTGCCGTCAGAAATTAAAATAAAAATTAAAGGTAATATGAACAGAATTAAAAGTTTATGTATTTTGGCTGCATTTGTTATGGGCGGATTCGCGGCAAATGCACAGCTCACCCATCTCGAGCAGTCTATTTATCTGAATTTTAACCTTCCCACAGGTCAATTCAACGACGATGTCAATATCAATGCTGTCAACGAGAACATACCTATGACTCGTTTCAATGCTGGTAAAAGCGCTGTGTTTGGTTTCGGTTTAGGATACCGTGTTTCCTATCGCTTCGACGTCGGATTTGGCGAGGTTTCGCCCTACATCCACGGCGATTTCCAGTGGAACCGCATCCAGAGCGACCTCCGCGAGGCCTATATGAATGCTGACAACGGCAGCTGCCCCAACTATTTCAATGTGCCTGTCTATGTTGGTGTCAATTATCGTTATCAACTCGATGATATCTTCACCCCGTTTGCAGAGTTCGGCATTGGTCCCGATTTCTTCTTCATCACCAAGGAACAAGGTAACAGCACTGCCGCCGGCACTTTCAAAATGCGCTATATGGCCACAACCAACGTTGCCTTCCAACTTGGTCTTGGCTGCTATTTTGGCCAGCACGTCAGCGCCAGTCTGCACTACAACGGCTATGGCAAGCACGCTATCCAGTATTCCAGCAGCCCTGAAATGAACCCTGTTTTGGCCGCCGCAGATGCTTCGACTCCTGCCACGCAGACCCGCAGCGTCGGAATGCTTTCGCTTCGCATCGGTTTCCATTTTTAATGTATGAAGACTCATACCTTTTAAAAATAAATCCGTAATAAAAACAATCCGTCAGGTTTTCCTGACGGATTGTTTTTTTATTGTTCTTTCAGACGTTCAACGAAGTTTTTTACCAGATGAAATCGAACGAAGGCCCGTTTTGTATGCGGAGTGTCATTGCTGTCCCTTTGGAGGGCAGTTCCATCGTGTCGCTCTGCTCGTTGTAGCGGCGCAGCCAGAAGGGGTCGATGGGTATTTCAAAACGGCAGTGGTTGCGTCCGGCGGTGATGAGTTCGAGATAAACAGGCTGTGTGGCCACCAGTTGGTGGCGCGGTGCCGTGATGCCATCGCCTTCGAGGTAGATTTGTATAATCTCGTTGCTGCTGTTCCTGAAGCCGTCGACGCTGTCGAGGGTGAGCAGTCCGCTTACCGTCAGGCTTTCGCGGTCGAACGCGATGCTGTCATAGTGGAAGTGGCCGTAGTTGAGGCCGTAGCCGAAGGGAAACAGCGGCTCCTCGGTCATATAGCGGTAGGTGCGCTGCTGCATATTGTAGTCGTCGAACGGCGGCAGCTGGGCGGTGGATTTGTAGAACGTGATAGGCAGGCGTCCGAAGCCGTCGGTATAGCCGAACAGGGCATTGACTACGGCGGTGCCCATATCTTGGCCACCGTACCAGGCAACGACGATGGCATCGACGTCGTCCACCACCTCTTCGAGGCCTATGGCACTGCCCGTGCAGAGCACGAGGATGATGGGCTTGCCAGTGCGACGCTTGATTTCCTTGATGAGGTCGCGCTGCGGTGATGGCAGTTCTATGGCGGTGCGGTCGCCCTTGTAGAAGCCGGGCAGATTGATCTGTAGCTCTTCACCTTCGAGGGCAGGGGAGAGGCCGCCGCAGAAGATAACAACGTCGCTCTTTTCTATCTGTTTCCAGAAGTCTCGTGGGAGTTTGTAGCTGTTGTCGGCCAAATGGCAGGCGGTGTCGAAATAGACCGACGCGAATTGTGCATTCTGGGTTGAAGAAGAAATCATATAGGCCCAGATATCTTCTTCAAATGCTTTGAATATGGTTTTCTGATAGGGTGGTTCGCCGTTGTAGTTGCCTAGGGCCATCGCGGAATCGGCGGCATTGGGCCCGATGACGGCTATCTGCTTCATCCTTTTCGGATCCTTTAGCGGTAGGATGCCGTTGTTCTTGAGCATCACCAAAGTGTTGCTTGCTACCCTTGCGGGGTCGGAATAGAGGCTTTTGTGCCCGTGGTTGTATTCCGAGAACCATTCCGGGCGAATGCGGAAGCGTGTGCGGAGAACGCGGCGCAGATGTTCGTCTA
>JAGDCN010000022.1 GCA_017958525.1 Bacteroidales bacterium | reverse complement strand
AGACGAAGGCCTGGCAGAAGCGCATGATTTCAGCGTCGCTCTTTCCAACGGGATCGAAGTCGGCACCACCCTTACCACCACCGAGAGGCAGCATAGTAAGGCTGTTCTTGAAGATCTGCTCGAAGCCGAGGAATTTCAGCATAGACTCGTTGACCTTCGGGTGGAAGCGGAGACCGCCTTTGTATGCACCGAGGGCAGCGTTGTACTGTACACGGTAGCCGAGGTTCACCTGGGTCTGACCCTTATCGTCAACCCAAACGACGCGGAACTTGAAGATACGATCGGGCTCAACAATGCGCTCAACGATCTTGGCAGCCTCGAATTCGGGGTGCTTGTTGTATTCTTCTTCGATGGTTTCCAGGACCTCGCGAACGGCCTGCAAGTACTCATTTTCGCCCGGATGTTTGGCTTCCAGGTTAGCCATAATTTCGTTTACTTTCATCTTAATCAATTATTTATGTTAATAATTTGTTTTGAATTGAGAAAACAAATGTACTACATTTTTCTGATACGAAAAAATTTTTTTGTGTTTATTTTTGTTGAATAGTGTATCATACTGATCCATAAAGTGTAATATGTGGTCATAACCCGTCATTTTTAGAATGTCGGGTGTGGTGAGTCGCAATTCGGTTGTTTTTGTTGTGGAACCTGCCCTGTTGACAGCTGCGAATGGCTCTCGTTTTCAGGCGTAGCACTGCCCGACGAAGTCTGAGAGGCGTCGCTTGACGAAGTCGCGGTCTTCCATAAAGGACATATGAGCCACGTTGTCGATGAGCAGCACTTCGGAGCGGTGGGGGATCATAGCCTGCGAGAGGCCTTCTTCGACCGGAATGCGTGGGTCGTTCTTGCCATAGACGAAGAGGACCGGTATGTCGAGTCTGGCCAGTGTGCGGATGCGTGAGGTCCGTACTTTCATACCGCGTTGTGCGGCGAGGATGCCCTCTTCGCGTGTTTCGAGGCACTGGTCGCGCAGCTCTTTGATGTCTTGTGCCAGATACTCGCGTTTCGAGTCGTCGAAGAGGTTGGTGATGAAATCGACGATGAATCCTGCACGGTTGAGATGCACTTGTCGGCAGACTTCGTCACGCTGAAGGCGTTTGTCGGCATTGTCGGCCATAGCGTGCGAGTGGAGCAGGGCAAGTCCCTGCAGCATATATCCATAGTTGTCGGCAAAGGCCAGAGCCACATATCCGCCCAGCGAATGGCCGGCCATCACGCATTTTTCGACGCCGGCATCATCCAGCACGGCTTTGACAGCGTTGGCCATAAAGTCCATTGTGTGGACGTCGGAAAAAGTGGAGCTGTAGCCGTGTCCGGGCAGGTCGATGGTTATGACGCGCATATATCGCATATAGGTCAGCGTGAACGAGCTCCATACGCACTGGTTTTGCAGAAATCCGTGCAGAAGAACCAGTGTCTGCTGGTGCTCGCGCCCTTCGTCGCGGTAGTGCAACTCGCGGTTTTCAAATGTTATAACCTTGTGTTTTTCCATTACCGGCAGTGTGTAAATTCGAGTGCAAAAGTACATCCTTTTTTGCAACAAAATCACGCTGTTGCAAAAAAGAAATCATCAGGTGATTGTTAATAAAGTTTAATAACTGATGTTGACGCTGACAGGGGCGGCGCTGCTGTCTTTCTTGGCGATGCTGTTGCCGTAGGGCGATACGACGATGCGGTCGGCGTCGATGCCGCGGTTGGCTAACTGTTGCTTCAACTGCTGTCCACGTGCCTGCGACAGGTTGTAGCAGAACGTGTCGTTTGAGCCTGCGACATTGATGATTATCTCGATGTTGAGATACTGATGGCTGGTCAGGAATTGTGCCAGATGATCGACTTCGGTCAGGGAACTGGCTTTCAGTTGGTCTTTGTTGTTCTCGAATATTATGCCCGGCAGAGGCAACGGTTTTCCATTGCGGCTCATATTGTTGAGCTCGCTTTTCTCGTAGGCGTGTGGCGTCAGTTTGTCAGAGGCCGACGGGGTGAAAAGTTGAGCCGGTATGAACAGACCATCGCAATGGATGAAAAGCAGGTACTGTTTGTCTGCGAAAAGCGAGGTCTGCCATTGGCTTTGGCGTGGTATTCTCTGCTCTTTGCTGATGACTTTCTGTGTCTCGGCATCGACGATGTCGATGCTGAATCCCACCTCGTTGGCATTGATGCTGACGGTACGCATACGGTCGTCGATGGTGTGCATTGCAGGAATGGTGTATGCGCCATAGCGTCCGTGGCTATTGCTGCAAATTGTCAGCATTTTGCGGTCGGCACCAGGCGTTACGCTGGACTCGTCGCCGCCACTGTTGATTTCCTTGCCGTAGTTGGTTGGCGAGCTCCAGTGCTGCCAGTCATCAACATTGTCGCGTGTGGCAAAGTAAAGGTCGCAGTATCCCATTCCACCGCGCCCGTCGGTGATGAAGTATATGGTTTTCAGGTCGTCGCTGACGACTGGGCTGCACTCCATATAGGGGCTGTTGACACCGATTCCGAGGTTGACAGGTTGTCCCCAGCCTTTGCTGCTGCGTGGGCAGAAATAGATGTCAGAAGCCGGTTTGGTGTCGCCGTGAAAGTAGGAGTATGAGGGCTGCAGATTCTGTCCGCCGGGACGGTCGCTGGCGAAGAGTATGCCGTTGCCGTCGGGTAGCATATAGGCGTCGAAGTCATTGTAGGGACCATTGACGGGTTCTGGCAGTGTTTCGATGACAGTCCATCCGTCGCTGCCCTGTTCGGCAACCATAATGTCGCCGTCCTTGCCCAACAGCATTTTGTTGCCGTTGTCGAAGAAGTTGAAAATGTGTATGTTTTCGTTAGTGATGTTGGTGAAGGCAATTTTGCCTGCGCCTTTCCAAATGCCGCTGTTCTTGGTTGGCGTCCACTGTGCTGAATGGATGGCAGTGCCGCTGGCATCGCTGCGGTTGTAAAAGAGGCGTTGGCCGTCGGGATGCATCAAAGGGTGCATCATACTGTATGAGGGGCGCACGATGGGTGTAAGTGTCAGCTTGTGGTTTTCGGGTCTTTCCAAAATAGAGCGCAACTCGGCGACCTGATCAACACAGTTGTCTTCGAACGAGAGAGCGAAATAGTCGATGCGTTCCAGTGCCTTGTGCCAGTTTTTTGCCGCTATCAGGTGTTGCAGAGTCCTCTGTAGAGCCACGAACGACTGACGTTTGCCAGTCAGATGATAAATCTTTGAAGCCCATTGACTGAAATCCTTTTCGACGAAAGGCATAGAAATGTCGATTGAATCGTAGTGCAGAGCCGCGTCAATGGCATTGTCCAAAGCTGCTTTGAAGGGGAAGTCGGGGTTGTTGTCGCTGAACAGCTGCAGGGGAGCCAAGTTGCCCTCCTCGGTGTGCCAATTGTAGTAGGTCAGGTAGATGTCGCTGTGGTTGACATCCAGCGGGAACTCGTCGAGGTAGATGTGCAGAGCTTCCATATTGCGCTGCTCGGTAATGGATTGTTTCAACTTTTCGATGGCCTGTTCCGCCAGCGGGTTGTCGGGGTTGTTGAGCGCAAAGTCAGCATACTCGCGTGGTGTGCTTAGACGGCTAAACTGGTCGCTGACTTCATTGTCCATTTTTTCAAGAACCAACGAATATTCATTACTTCCAGGATATTTGCTGATGAAGTCGCGATAGGCGCGTTGCGAAGGGTTGGCGCAGAGAGCAGCGTAGGCTATGGCACTTTTGCGCCGCTGTGCTGCCGACTTGACGCTTTCGATGTCGAAATAGTCTGCCAGCAGTGAATCGACCTCCTTTTCGGTTTGTGCTGCGGCAACGGTTTTGTCGGCGACTATACCGATGGCTTTCACGGCATCCTCGCCTTCGGATGTGGCTGCATAGCTGTCAATGAACTGTTTGTATGATTCCAGTGTGTTTTCCTTGCAAGCCTTCAGGTATCGGCTCTCCATACGCCTGTAGTCAATCAGGCGCATAGTGCTCTGGTCGTTGCGGAAAGCGTCGGCATAGCTGTCCAGCGTGTTCTCGTTAATGGTCTCTTCGGTGTCGAGGAAGTGTCTGGCCTTGAGGATGATGCTGTATTTTGTCTGCCTGAGCAACTGCAGGTTGATTTTGTGTTTCAGCAGACGGCTGACTTCGCGGTATTTGTCGCGGTCTTCAAGAATGACTACAAAACGGTCTTCTGCAGAGGTTATATACTTCATCGCAGTGGCGTAGTTACGCATCGGGTTGGCGGTGTCGGCATAGAATTCGGCCAAAGCCAGCATTGAAGCCACGTTCTCAGGCTCCTTGACATAGTTCTTGTATAGTTTATTGTATTGGTGTGAGTATTGCGAGTCGTCGTTGTCGGGTGTCTCCTGTGCAGCGACGCCAAGTGCTGCAATAACCGCAAGTGTCAGAAAGAGAAGACGTTTCACTTTGTATGATTGTTTTTTGTCCTTGCCTTTTGTGACGGGAATTGTTAATTGGTTTTGATTGAACTGACGATGCCGGTAAAATCTTCTTCAAATTCTTCGAAGGTATCGACCGTGCTTTCGAGGCGGATTTCAAGGATGTTGCTGCGATCCTTAACATATACCATCTTGAATTCGTAGTCTTTGCCATCGTCTTCGTTGGTATAGGCTCCAAGATATTCAAGCATACCGTTTGGATGCATCTTTTCGTCGAGCGACTGGAACGGCTGAACCATAAAACGACTGTATGCTAAGTCATAGACGTTGCCGTCGTAATTCTTGCGGACATAGATGCGCATAAACGGGATAATCGTATCGCCGGAACTATCGATTACATAGTCGGCAGCGTATGAATAAAGGTAGATGACGGTGTTGTTACTTAGCTTGTTGGTCTGCAAGTATTTCCATCCGCCTGATGGGAAGTCGAAACTGACGTTGGTTTCGGGAATTTTGATTTGGGCCGATGCTGTAGTGGCAATGGCAAAAAGTAATACGAGAATTATTGATTTCAGTGAAGACTTTGTTTTCATTGTTTTACGATGTTGAATTTGTATTATCATATTTAACGTAAAACATTATTTTTTATTGTAAAAATCTATCAGCCTTTTTATAAGTGTTTGGTTGTTATATTTTTCGAGTATCAATGCACGTGCGTTGTCGCCTAATAGCCTGCAGAAGTCGGGCTGCTCAACGCAACGACGCACCTGTGCGGTGAATTGTTCGGGCGTGTCGGCAATCAGGATGTTTTTTCCGTCAGCGTAGTCGATGCCTGCAGCACCAACACTGGTGGTAATCACCGTTTTGCCGAGCGACATTGCTTCTATTATTTTCACCCTTATGCCGCTTCCAGCCAAGAGTGGAACAATGTTTATCTGTTTTGATGCGATAAAGTTGGCTGCATCCGGGACTTCACCGACAACGGTTACGCCTTCGGTGTGCAGTTCCATCAAGTCGGCCGGCATCTTGCGACCCGCCAGAAAGAGCTGTACCTGTGGCAATTCGTTGTGAAGAGACGGCCACACTTTGTCCAAAAACCAACGTATGCCGTCTTGATTCGGCATCCAGTCCATCGAGCCGATATGAAACAGTGTGTTCGGTTCAGGGTCAACATTGTCAATAGTTTTAATGTCGATGCCGAACGGGATGTCAATCAATGGTTTGTGGCAACCCTGCCGGCGGAATGTTTCAACGTCGGCAGCGGAGATGCAGGCAATGCCATCGAAATCGTTTATATGTTCCAACTCGTATTGGCGCAATGCCAATGCCAGTTTTTTCAAATACCATCGTTTCAGAGGATTACGTGTGCTTTCCGCCATCTGACGCCATATCCGGTGTTCGACATTGTGGGCCCGCAGCACTATTCGCGCGTTACTGTGCTGGCGTATTGTCGGCACATAAGGCGCCAGGAAAATACTTTCGATATGGATGATATCGAAGCTGTTTTTTTTCAGTATTTCAGCCAGTTTTGAGGCGAAGTGTTTGCTGTAGAACCGCTTGACGTTGTACGACTCGCCGCAAAGCAAGGCAACAGCGGCATCCAATGGATGAATTGAAAGGTCGATATAAACCGACTCGAAGTGTGAGGATTGCAGATATTTTTCTTCCAGCGATTCGCGTCTTACGGGATGCTTGTCGCTTTCTACAGTCAGTACCGTTACTTCCTGCCCGTTTTCCAGCAAGCCTTCGGTTATGCTGTTCATTGCCAGTGTACCACCATCGACAGGAGGGCGGGGAGGCTTGTAGCAGAGCTGGAGAACTTTCATTGTCGGAGTCTTTATTCTTCGGGCAGCGCTTTAAAGCCCAGACCCATAATCTCGGCACTTTCAATCACGTTTACAAATGCGTTCGGGTCAAGATGGCGCAAGTTGGCTTTCAGTTTCACAAGGTCGGTACGGTCGAGGGTGACATAGATCATCTTTCGTTCCTGACCTTGGTAGAGACCAAGACCGGGGAAACAAGTGCCGCCACGCTCCAAATCGTTCAGGATGAACCCTTTCACCTCGTCAATTTTGTCGGTGATGATGAATACGGTCTTGTAAGTCGTCACACCTTCTACAATGATGTCGATCAACTTGCTTTCGATGAAAATAAGTATCATCGAATATATAGGCAGGCGGATGTCGCCAATAATCAAGGTTGTCAGAGAGATGCAGCTGTCAACAATCAGGACCAGCACTCCAAGTGAAATCTTGGTGTATTTGTGGATGATCATTGAAATGATGTCGCTGCCGCCCGAAGTGGCACCAGCACGGAAAATAACTCCGATGGCAACACCATAAATCAAGCCGGCTACGACAGTGTTGAGGAAGAAGTCGGGGACGAAGAACTTGTCAATGGCGGCGTCGCCGTGACCGACAGTATAGCTGAGATAGCTCACCAGGCCTTCGCTGCTGTCGTAGAGACCGTCGTGAATCAGCGGAGCATAGCCCCAGGTGATTTCGACAAAATAGGTGAAGATTGGTATAAGTATTACTGACACAATGGTTTTTATGCCAAAGCGCGGACCCAGTACCAATGTGCCGATTATCAACAACGGAATGTCCATACAAATACCGGCAACCGAAATCTTCCACCCCCACAAGGCGTGGAAAACGTTGGCAAGACCATAAACACCACCAGGTGCCAGATTGTAAGGATTGACAAACATTACATCGCCTACAGCGAACAACATACTGCCCAATGCAACCAGCAAATAGGAGACAATTTCTTCTTTCAAACTCTTCTTCTTCATCCTTTTTTATTGTTTTGTGTTGATTATTAATTGTTTGTTTGTTGATATTCTGCTTGAATCAATGTGCAAAAATACTATTTTTTTTGAAAAGCGAAATAATAGGTTTTGGGGCACGTTTCACAATATTATTAATAATGTTTCGTTACTTATTTTACTAATCAGTTTATTTCTCTCAATGCGTAAAAACAAAAAATTGTCTTTCAGTTGTATAGCTTTGCTATTTGTGAGCTTGTTCTTCGGTAGCTGTACTAGTGACCTCTATTTTGCCAGCACTTTTCTCAACAAGTTCGAACGGCAAACTGTTTTGGCCACCGAAAAGATTTATGTTGCCCTTCCGCAGGGAGTGATACATACAAACAGTTCGCTCAACGACATCGCGGGGTTTATGTTTATGTCCGAACGTGAGCAGGATTCAGTGATAGCATCCAAGACGGCTATTCTCAACCAACTGGACGACAGTACGCTCCTCGCCCAGTTTACAGGTGCGTTCCTTTATTCGCTCAGTCGCTCGCAGATACCTGTTGTCATTGTTGATAACCCTTCCAGATTGCCGGTTGCCGACGAGCAGCATTTCACTGTCAATTTTGTTCAAATGGAGGCAGAGGAATACTTGCAACCGCATCAGAGCAAGTTTACCACTCGTGGTGGAACAAATTATTCGTATGACTATCAGTTGCGACATTTCTCGCTCAACGTGTGGATGCGCCTTGATGCGCGCGATACATCGGATGTCATCTATTTCCGCAATCGCGAAATTGAGGAAACCTATCGTGGTACCGTCACTTCGCTACGCGACGGTAAGGCCAAAATGAAAACTCATTATGAACGTATTTCGCCGAGCGACGCCTATCGGCTGGCTTGGAACTTGGGTGTCGAGTGTGCCACCCTTTATATTGAGAAAATCCTTACCGAATACGTTTGTCGCACTAAAGGTACAAACGAAACCTATTTTTATTACAATCCGGCTTGCAACTGCATAGAATCGATAGACACTTATGCCAATGGCATAAAGACATCTTTCGAGAAGATGTAGCTGTCAGGGATTGCCGAAAATATATTTCATATTGCTCCAATACACTCCTCTGTCGTAGTCGGTAAGCCAAATTCTGCATTCTGACTTGTTGTACTCAAATTCGTTGAAGACGTATTTGCTTGAACCGATTTTAAGTGAAAATTTGTAGATGTTTGAATAATTCAAACGTTCGCATAGTTCATCATTGAGGGTCAGACTT
>JAGDCN010000021.1 GCA_017958525.1 Bacteroidales bacterium | reverse complement strand
GCGAAACCGTTGATTTGTTGACACCTATGGCTTCCGCTATTGCGCTCTGCGTCTTTTTTTCTTTCAGCATCAAAGATATTGCGTATCTTTGCATTTGGTTTAGTTGTCCCATTTTTGCATTTTTTTGGAAGGAGGCGCAAAAATAGCAACTTTTTTCCATCCACACAAAGGCGGGGGGATTTTCCCCTCCCTTTGTTGGAAAAAATTATGTTTTTACGCACTTTTTTGTCCTCAAAAGTTGCGTTTCTTAATGGAACTTAGGTGACACAATCTATTTGCCTCAATATATTTACGACACAACATATATATCAGTGCACGACACTGCCTATGTTGATGTGTTTATTCACGATACAACAATTGTTGATAATTGGATTTACGATACAACCTACATAAACAACTATATCCACGACACAACAATTGTCGACAATTGGATATATGACACTACAATCGTTGTCGACACACTATGGCTGACGGTGCACGACACTATATATCTGCCGCTGTATATACACGATACAATTCCTGTAGGTGTAAATAATGCCGAACTGACTGATGCCAAGGTGTATGTCAGCAATCAACAGATAGTTGTCTGAAGAAGGACTCAATTCTTGCGACAGCGTGTCATAAAGATAGGCTGGACTTTGGTAATAAAGACCGGTTTCAAGATTATTGAGCGCAGCATAGGTTTGGGACTTGTACACAATATCCATTGCTCCCCGCATTGACATCGAGCGTTCTTCCATTAACCGCGCCCTTTATAGAATCAACCACCAAATACAAAACAGATGCTCAAAAAAATGCACTTTCTTCCGCAAGTCGAAAGAAAGTGCATACATACAGACTTTTTATATACTAACAAAAAGATTATTCGAAATTGATACCGAGGGTAAGCATCAATGCCCAGCCGTGGTGTTTGATATCGGTATAGATGAGGTTGTCATCGGCTATGAGAAATGCGTCTTTGGAGTATTCGTCCTGAACCAGGGTAGCAAAATTGAAAAATGGCATATGATACTGGAATGTGAGTCCGGCCCACATTGTTTCGGTGAAATGGTAGTTAGCGCCAATGCGTGCATAGGCTCCGACGTCGATAGAGGGAGCTGAAATACTTTCGCATTTTTCGGCTTTTTTCCAATTGTTGGCGTTGTCATCAGGTATGAGGGTTCCTGCGACGCTTTTCTCGCTACGCACTTGGTTGCCTGCAGCAAAAAGGATGTCGGGACCAATGGCGAAGTCGATGCTGAATTGTTCCGACAGGAGGTAGGAACCTTCGATTCCCATCTGAACGTCGATAAGGTTGGACTTTGACCACAAAGTATAGTCGTTGGGAATGCCTGATGTGGCTGCCGAAAGTTGGGCCTGCCACTGGCACTGTGTGAAACCGACGCCAAGTCCACCTCCTATTTTGAATTTTTCGGACTGGTCTTTGAGGCTTTGCAGGGTGAGCAGAAAAGCAGGCGAGAGGATTGGTGTGACTTTGTCGGCATTAATGTCGGCCCAGACATAGGTGATGCCCCAGTAGTCTGTGTAAGGAGTGTTGTACTTGATTTGTGGTGATGCGGATGTGGAGGCGATACCACCGTAGATTGATATTTGGCCTCCGCGGCCTGTAGCTACGTTGCCGTAGAATTGGGCGCTGACCATCGATGTGATGGCAATAGCAGCGACAAATGTTAAGATTTTTTTCATATTGTTGTTTTTATTTGCATTATTTTTGTGGAAATTACAGGATAATAGATTTCTGCATTTTTTCATCATACTTCTCACGGCTGGAAGCCGATGGTAAGGCCGACACGCATAGTATTGCTGAGGAACGACTGCCCGGCAGCAAGATTAGCGTCGTATTCTTTGAAGAAGTCATTGGGGAAAAGGAGTGCATAGCGAACGAAATAGCCAAAGACCAGGTGGTCGTAGAATATGTGTGTGCGTCCTAACTGGAGGTGAGCACCGAACATTGTTCTATTGACCGTGTAGGTAGTGGGCGGAGTGGGCACTTTGACCAAATCGACATCGGCACCGAACTGCCAGTAGTAGCCCAGCGGCGCCAGTTTGCCATAGCGACGCCAAGCGAGGCTGAACATCAGGTTGTTGACGTCGCAGAGGGTACCATTATCAGTTACTGAAAGCATCATATAGGTTGCCGCCAGATGCAGTGCACCGCGGCGTGTGGCGACGTATTCAATGTCGCCTGTAAGACCCAAGCTTACCGGGCTGTTGCGAAGCGACAATTCACCATTGCCGTTGCCAATGATACGGTCTATGGTGCCGAGTCCGACGGTAGGCGAAACAGAGACATTGAAGCGCGAACCCATATAGCCAGGAGTTTGTGTCAACGTATCGCTGTCGATATGCAGGAAATGGTCGTAAAGCGTCGAGCGGACACGGGATTTCTCGTCTTTAAGGTCGTAGGTTGTGGCGTGTTTCGACAGACGTTGACCGCTGACGGCATCGATCTGGACGTTATAGAGAAGCGTCACCTCGGTATGTGAGAAGACAGTGTTCAGCACCAGCGGGGTGATGGGCAGAATCCAAACGCCGAAGAGGTAATTGCTATTGACGCGGTTGACAAGGTTCTCGCGGTTGAGAACGATGGACATATTGATAGTGCCGGCATCATATTTATCGACGATGCGCTGCATCTGCGGCTGTACCGAAAAATGCATATCGAAGTCGCCTTTTGTCTGCCAAAATTCGCCTACCCATTCGTTCAAATCGACCCACTCGTTGTAACGTTCATCGGTGGTGATATTTTTGAGAGCCTGGTCGCTGAAATCGATAGAACCGATGCCGCTTTTGGCTGCTGCCCGACTGATGTCGGAATAAAGAGCCTCCTCACTGCGGTTCGATTTCAGAATATTCAGTTCGCCGTCCTGCTTGCTGACCACATAGTACGAGGGGCAATAAACCAACTGGTTACGGTGGCTGCCGACTAATTCCGATTTCTTGTGTTCCAATGGTTTCAAATGGTTGTTGAGGTATTCCGGGAAGGCTTTGTCGTTCATCAGCAGGTCGGTGAACGCGTAGCTGAGTGGGTCGCTGGCACGCTGCTGGTTTTTCTTGCGTTTCAGACGTTCATACTTCGAAAGGTTCTCGGTGGCGGTGTCCTGTTCCTGTCCTGCCTGCGGCTCACTGGCGAAGAAATCGGGCGACCAGTTGTATTTCACCTTCAAGTCAGCGAAAATATCCTCAGTCATATCGGCTATCTGTTTATCGGCTGGGTACTTGCAGTGGTTCTGCCAGAGCGTGCGAGCAGTGATTAGAGCCAGATCTTCCTTCTTGATGCGGCGGAAAAAGTAGTAGCACTGCTGCACCTCGCCCTCAAAATCCTTGTAGTCGCCCACCACACCGCTGGTGTTGGTGTTGCTCTTGTATTTCGAAAGACCATAGAGAGACTGGCACATCGCACGATCGACATACTGATTGTCGGGATAGATTTTCTTCAGCAGATAGCAGTCGTAGAACCCACGTACATATTCTGCATAGATAACATCCTGACGTACACACTCGAAACGGGCAAGGGTACGTATGCGTTCAAATTCAGCCTGCGTTGTTGTCACATAGCGGCTGCCGCCACGGGCATTACCGATGATGGAGCTGGTTGCCGTGCGACGTTTCAGAATATTGGGGTGCGTGCTGAGCGAGTCGTTGTAGTCGTCGCGTGCCGAGATGGGATCGACCTCATTCATAAAATATTCTGATTTCATCTTGTAGTAGGGCGTGTTGAAATAGGCTGTGTCGAAGACTTGTTCGTCGAAAGGCAGGTAGCCGTACTGCAGCACGTCAAAAACGCCGTCGGTGACATCCTTTGCGTAGGGACTAGGCAGGTAGAACATTGTCAGTCCAAGGCTATCAGCTTCGCTCTCCATTTCGCGCGAGCGGTTGTGATATTTGATAAAATCGCGCATTTCTTGCGTTTCGGCATCGATATCGTCGCTGTCACGTTTGCGACGCGATATTTCTTCGAGGCTGTGTTTGCGCAGGTAGTGGACTATTTCGTGGCTGATGATGAATGCCAGCTGCGCTTCGTCCTCAACCTGTGCGACGAGACCTGTGCAGACGAAAACCATACCCTGTCCGGTTGCAAACGCATTGACATCCGGCGACTTTAGGGTATAGAAACGAAGCTCTTTGCGAAGTGTCGGATAGTCCTTCAGCAGCGTGTCGGCTATATGTTCCACCATTCGCGTGATTGGGTCGCCGTATAGGATGCGTCCCGATGACATAATACGATTGATTTGAAACGATGCCGACAACACTTTGTCGCGGTTGCGTAGGCGACCGTCGTTGTAGTCGCGCACCCTCTGTTTGTCGAGCGAATATAGTTCCTCTAATGAGAGGCGCAGATCGGAGGGCACAGGGCCTTCCGACTTGATGCCGTCAAAGTGATTCAAATCATACACCTGCTGCGAGCGGGCGGTGCCCGCAAACAGCAGCACAAAGACAAGGACAATACTTGAGACTTTGGTTTTCATACGTTTTCGTTTTTTCTATTCTGGACTTATAAGCGAATAATCCCTATTTATCGCAGGCAAGGGAGCCTGCATACCTAAAACATTATTTATAATTCAAAATTCCGATGTTCGAATTGAAAGGACGTGCCAAAAGCAGCATATAGCTACCATCGTCGAGCGGATGGGGCGCACCGACAGTGACCGACTTGGGAGGCACGGTGAGCATCGAGCGTTTGACATTGCCTTGGTGGTCGATGGTTGTTGCCATCAAACCCAGTTTGCTGCGTTCGAGAGGTGCGACGGAAACTGTTTTGCCATCTTTCGCACCCACATTGACATGCAGATCCATATAGAAGATGGTGTATGCGTCGCCGGCGGGCGTAAGTTTGGTACGCACATTATTATCAATACCATTGGGTGCCTGGATGTCACGCATCAACACTTTGTGCCATTCGATATGTCCCTGCTTGTCTATGCGATAGGCGAGAATACCCACATATTCCGAATGTATAAATATGCCGTCGAGAAAATAGTTGTATGTACGCTCATACAGCACGGTGGTACCGTCGTTGTCATAGTGCGAATCGGCGAAGCGAATTTTGTCAGTCGATAATATTTTCAGTTTGAGATTACGCGACGCATTGCAGAGATCGCAGATATTTTCCTTGGTGAAATCAACTTTCTCGAATTTTGTCATACGTTTGGCCCGTGTGTCATACACAAGTGAATAGAAGCCGGAATTCCACGTATCCTTGCCGTCCTGCGACTCACCGACGAGCATACCAGTACAGTATATTTTGCCATCTTCGTATCGCACTATTTCCATATTGCGAATTTGCGGCAAAACTTCGTTGCAAGTATAGCTCTGCTCGCGCTCGCCGTCGAGGATGGCAAACTGCAGACGTGTTTCGTCGCTGTTTTTCTTCTCGTAGAAGCCTGCAACGACCACCTCACCGCTATCGGTGACGAAATAGTCATCGATGGCATCCTGACGGAACTCCATACTCCAAAGTTCCTCAAGTTCAGTGTCGTAAAGTCCGACGAGCCACTCTACGTTGCCGTCATCGACTACGGCAAAGATGAGGCTCAGCCATTCCTGCGACTGCGACGAGCTGACGTAGGTGTATGTTTTGTCGCTCGTTCCGCGGCTGAAAGTTACCAATTCCACCGGTTCGCCTAATTTTTCAAGCGTAGCTGGATCATAGCTGATTTTATATGCCGTATATGACGACGAACCCTTCTGCGTCATCAGCAGGTCAATTGACTTTTCGTTAGCGAAACCACCGTAGAGCGACTGGTTTGGTTCGGAAGGCAAGTCGGTTTTGCGCAGTTCCTTCAGGTCACCGTCATAGGCCGCCAGATAGGCTTTGGGCAGCAATTCATCGTAGAAACCCATAATATAGGCTGTCCCGTTGAGATGCCCGATGTAGCCCGGATTACGAGCCATAACACTTTTCTTTTTGTTGTACTGCAGAGCCTTCGAATCGGCCCCGACCAAAATGCTCCACTCCTGCCCCACTGTGATTTGGACACAGGTCAATGTCAGGAAAAAAAACAGCAACTTTCTCATTTTGTTTGTTTTATTTTTTCAATTAATAAACCGTTTAAACTGCAAATATAAAATAATTTTATTAATAATCAACTTTTTTTAATACCATTTTTTTAATACCATATCGTTTGCGTTTTGCCGTTGCCCAGTGAGGTTGTGTGGGGTCGAGGTATTGGAGTGGGAGTTGGCGGCGGTGATACGGTGCGTATCTCATCCTTTTTCTCAGATTGCTTGCGGATGAAGTTCCCTTCACGTTTGTTATTGTTTTTGCGGCGTGTGGCTTTGCGATGGCGCAGTGCGCGCTGGTTGTTTTCGTCTTTGATAATATCTTCGGTTTCCTTTATAGTCGGTCGGACTGGATACTCTTCGATGCTGCGTTCTTGGTTTTGCTGTGTGTCGATGCTGTCGTTTTCATTTGGTTGCGGAGCAGCCGCTGTCGAGTCGGCCGTTTCCGATGCAGCGACTTTAGAGGCGACAACATTCTGAGGTCGTGATAATATTGTCTGCGGATCGTCGGGAATTGCTGCAGGGATTATATTTTCCGCGTTGCTGTCGCTGATGGTTGAGGATTGAGGAGCAATTATTCTGTTTCGTTTCACCGATGCCGTTCTGGTTTTTAGAGTTTTAGAGTTTGAGAAATTGAGAGGTTGATGGGTTAAGGAATCTGAGGTTTGAGGTTGAAGGTTGTTGCTGTCGGTCGTTGCAGCTATGATTGGGAGCTGCGGCTGGTTTTGCGGCCACATCATCCATCCGAGGTAGGCGAGTATGACAATGACAGCGGCAGCAGCGACATATCGCCAGACGTGCGGACGGCGGCTTACGGGAACGACGGGGACGACGGGAGTCCGCATTGCGGGTTGTGCGTCGTGCTTGTCGAGCAACTGCATCAGCTCGTCTTCGGACGGCAGGCTAACGCTGTCGATTGCATCGTTGAAACGCGTGTATAGTTTGTCCATTTCGTTGCATATCCTAGTTTTCTCTTTCATAATGCTACCTCCTATAATCATTTAATATATGTCTTAATTTCAATTTGATGCGAGTTATGCGCGTGGCAACAGTGCCATAGGATAATCCAACAACTTCGCCTATTTCGCTGAGATTGAATCCTTCCATCCACATTATGAATATGTCGCGTTGGTCAGGTGGCAATGTAGATATTGCCTGTCGCAGTTCGTCGATGGCATCGGGGTCGCTGCTTTGGTCTGTGATGGTTTCAACGTCGTACTGGCTCAGGGCTTGGGTTTGGAGTCGGTGACGGCGCATTATATTGAGCATTGTATAGCGGGTGACGGAGTAAATCCACGTTGAGGGTTTGCTGTCGTGTCGGAAAGTGTCGTACGATTCCCACAGGGCGCATACGGCGTCCTGATAAAGGTCACAGAGTTCGGAGCGGCATCTGTCAGTATAAAGGGCACACACTTTCAGTATCAAGCGTTCGTGCTCTTTTATCATACTGACAAAAGCTTTTTGTTTCTCCTGATGAGTCATTTGAGGGTTTTAGAGTTTTAGGGTTGGAGGGTTATTGTCTGCGATGGTTGTATCTGTCATTTTTTGTTTACTTAATGCATTTGTAACATTTTTTTCTTTTTTTTTACAGGTACTGTTTTTTTTTCAAAAAAAAAGTGACCAGAGGATGTTTTCACTGGTCACTTTTATTTGAAAACGTGATTGTTAGAGTTTGTCGTTGGAACCAAGAACATTGACAATCTTGTGGATGTACATTTTCTTCATACTTTCGCGAGCAGGTTTAAGATACTGTCGTGGGTCGAAATGGTCGGGATGCTCTGCCAAATGTTTACGGATGGCTGCTGTCATTGCAAGTCGGCTATCGCTGTCAATGTTGATTTTGCACACGGCGCTTTTGGCTGCTTTACGGAGCTGCTCTTCGGGGATGCCTACAGCGGCTTTGAGTGCACCACCGTTGGCGTTGATAGTATCGACTTCGTCCTGGGGCACGCTTGACGAGCCGTGGAGTACGATGGGGAATCCGGGCAGCTTCTTCTCGATGGCCTCGAGGACGTCGAACGCCAACGGAGGAGGCAGCAGACGGCCAGTCTTCGGATCGACGGTGCACTGCTCGGGTTTGAACTTGTAGGCGCCGTGGCTGGTTCCGATGCTGATGGCCAGCGAGTCACAGCCAGTACGGGTGGCAAAATCGATAACCTCTTCAGGCTTGGTGTAGTGACTAACCTCTGAAGCGACTTCGTCTTCGACGCCAGCCAGCACGCCGAGTTCGCACTCGACGGTTACGTCATACTGGTGGGCATATTCCACCACCTGGCGCGAAATGCGGATGTTCTCTTCATAGGGCAGTGCGCTACCGTCGTACATCACGCTGCTGAAGCCGCTATCGATACAGCTTTTGCAGGTTTCGAAGCTGTCGCCGTGGTCGAGGTGAAGCACAATCTGTGGGTTGGGGCATCCGAGTTCTTTGGCGTAGGCAACGGCGCCTTCGGCCATATAGCGCAGGAGAGTGGGGTTGGCATAGTCGCGAGCTCCCTTACTGACTTGAAGGATGACAGGCGATTTGGTTTCGACAGCTGCCTGAATGATGGCCTGCATCTGCTCCATATTGTTGAAATTGAATGCGGGGATGGCGTAGCCGCCGTCAACGGCTTTTGCGAACATTGCACGGGTGTTCACGAGCCCTATTTTCTTATAATCTACCATAATATTTGAGGTTTTAGAGTTTCAGGGGTTGAGGGTTACGGTCACGGTTATTTATGCAATTAAGATTTTGCAAAATTACTAATTTTGTCTGATATGGCAAAAATTTTTTTGCCATATCGTCGAAAAAATGTATTTTTGCATTTTGAATTGACGATACTCAACTAAACAAACGTATGAAAATATCACTTATAGGCTATGGCAAGATGGGGCACGCTGTGGAGAATGTCGCTGTTAAACGCGGGCATCTGATTGTAAGTACCATAGACAACGATGTGGAGTTTAAGTCTAAATGCGATTTGCTCTGCCAATCGGATGTTGCGATTGAGTTTTCGCAACCTGCGACTGCAGCCGACAATATACGACGCTGCCTGGAACTTGGAGTACCCGTTGTTTGCGGCACTACAGGCTGGTACGACCGATATGATGAATTGGCGGACTTATGCCGCCAGAAAGGCGGAGCGCTTTTTACTGCCACGAATTTCAGCATTGGTATGAACATTATGTTTGCCCTGAATGAGCGGCTGGCAAAACTGATGATCGGACGAAACGATTACTCGGTGAGCATAACTGAAACTCACCATATCCACAAACTCGACGCACCGAGCGGGACTGCGATTACGCTGCAGCAGCAAATAGCGGAGAACGGCAGACGCAGCGCAGAGCAGGTTCCCATCACATCATACCGCGAGGGAGAAGTGCCCGGCACCCACACCGTATGCTACGACAGCGCCATAGACACCATAACGCTGACCCACGAGGCCCACAGCCGCGAGGGACTGGCACAGGGTGCGCTGATGGCTGCCGAATGGGTGGCTGGCAAGAAGGGCATTTTCACAATGAAAGACATATTGAAATGAGTTGATTTACGAAAAAATTCAAATTGCAACCTTTAGAAATCAGTCCACATCGTATTGAATACAAGTAAATTAGTTACAGATTTTTAAAATAATTAAAAGCTTAGCCACAATATGGCCGAGGTTGTCTGTACTTTTGCAATCAGAATACTCAAGAGAATACATCTATGGAAAGTAATCTGATAAACAAGTATCTATGGATCATCGAGACAATCCATCGTGCAGGTAAGATTTCATTTAACGAGCTGAACCGACGTTGGATTGACACGGAAATAAGCAATGGCGTAAAGATTCCACGACGAACATTCGACAGGTGGCGAAAGGCAATCGAGGATATCTTCAATATCAGAATCGTTAACGAAGGCTTTGGCAAATATCGCTATTATATTGATAACCTGGAAGATTTGAACAATATGAGAGGTATTCGGTCACACCTGTACGATTCGTATCGGTTGCACAACGACCTCACAGAAGATTCTTCTCT
Organism: Bacteroidales bacterium; assembly: GCA_017958525.1. Taxonomy (GTDB): domain Bacteria; phylum Bacteroidota; class Bacteroidia; order Bacteroidales; family P3; genus Colimorpha. The sequence goes on along the minus strand of JAGDCN010000021.1, from coordinate 5,599 downwards.
CAGGGAGCAGTTTCGCAGAGTGCTTAACGATATTGAGGATGAAAAGGCTTTGGAGAAGACGACCAAAGAGAAGGATGAAAAACAGACTACGAGAATCAAACAAATGCAAAGATTATTACATTCGCAACGTGTCACTCCAAATGGTTCTATTGATACACAATTAGGCCACACCGAATGGCAAAAGGACAATAACGGCTTGTGGGGCTATGCCGGCGACGACTGGCTGATAAAACCTCAATTCAATGCAGTGCGTGATTTTTATAAAACAGTAGCTCCAGTGTGCGTGGGACATCGATGGGGGTTGATTAGTTTTTTGGGCAGTTGGGTCGTAGAGCCAAAATATCCGCTCATTTGTGACTTTGCAGACTGTGGATTGGCAGCAGTGATTGTAGAGGGAACACTAGACAATTGTAGTTACGGGTATATCGATTTCTATGGCGATATGTGCATAAAACACTTGCATTATTCGATAGACATTGTTGGAGATAATGCGCAACTCGTCTATCAAGGCCATCCATTCACCAAAAATAGTTACGTCAAAGGCAATGGAGAAGTAGTGTGCGAGCCCACATTTGAGGAAGCCACAAAATTCTCGTGCGGGTTGGCTGCGATGAAGATAGATGGTCTGTATGGGTACATTGGCACTAATGGAAATGAGGTTATACCTCATCGTTTCCTCATTGCACGTCCGTTCAAAAACCTTGGCAGAAGAGGCTTGCTTGCTGAAGCGGCCATCAAGGAGGACGGGGGTATCAAGGAAGGATATGTAGATTCATATGGAAACTGGAGCAAAAAAGAAATGACAATCAACAAAAACAATTAGCTATGAAAGATATTGATATTGCCAAATTAAAATTTGAAAAAGTAGGTAGTTTTTCCGAGGGATTGGCACCTGTGTGCAAAAAAGGGAAATGGGGTTTTGTTGACAAAGAAGGCAAATTAATTATCAAAGCCAATTACGAAAAGGTTAGACCTTTCCATTATGGTTTTGCTGCGGTAAAACAAGGAGAATTATGGGGTTATATTAACAAAAAAGGCAAATGGGAGAAAGTACCCCAATATATTGAAGCGACGGACTTCATAAACCATTCTGATGACCCTGATATGACTCTTGATGGTGATGTATGGGCAGAAGTAGCGTATGAAGAGAGTATAGAGGCTCGCCATCGGTTGACATTTCACTATAAACCGAATGGCGATGGCTATATCGTGGATGAAAGCGAAACTTACAAACCTCAAAGAACAGGCTATAATCCATTTGAAATGGAAGGAATGAGAACAATTCCTGACCCTGACCGCTACAATCATTACGATAATGATGAAATCTAACCTATTCTCTTACATCGTCACTACTCGCCTATGGAAGTCACCTTTTGAAAATGAAGACAGCTCAATTGGCGACTATTTGGATGCAAAACGAAAAAATGCATACTTTGACTGTCGAACATTCAGTGATGATGCCGACCCATTGGTTGCGCGTCAGCAGGCAATGAGCTATTGCCGCAGTATGATTGACGTGCTGTGCGAGAGTATTGGAACCAAGAACCGCGACTACTGGCAAGCTCTCGTTGAGTTGCAGCTGTTGCTTCGTGCCGATCATAAAACGGCTCATCTTCGGACAGGTTTAATGGAATATGACGACGATATGTTTATGGGCATCAACATAACATTTCGCGTTCAGAATAACAAGAGGACTGACGAGATGGTAATTTTCAGCCTGCCCTGTTATCAAGAAGACCATCGTGAAGATGTATACGAAACCATTGTGTATAATATAATTGCACTGGAGCGAGAGACCACATACCTACAGAATGCCAAAATAACCCTCAACAATGTGCAGACAGTCAATTTCTGTTCCATAGGACTTTCCTCAATACAGATTCTCCCTACGCCACTCGATATGAGTGGATTTCTTGCTTTCTACGGAGATTTCAAAGTGGACGAATGGTTGGATATGAATTTCCTTGATGAATACAGAGACAAGCCGCTAATTTAGAATTTCTAACAATAGGTCCAAATACACAAAGAATGTATTACTTAGATTGTCGTCCAACTTGTTTTCGACAATCTTCTAATTCATTATTTTGTGCATCATTACGAGCAATTGATTTTCAACTATGTTTTTTTTATACTTTAAATTAAAAAAAAAGCGTATATTTGCATCTTGAAATAAATCCGTTTTATTTATGGATGACAAAGGAATAGAGAAAATTATCTCTCTCGAAGAGATTGACTATACACGTTTTTGGGGTGCCAATGACAGGATGCTCGACTTTGTGCGGCTGCTGTTTCCGAAACTGAAACTGATTGTGCGCGGCGAGATGCTGAAGGTGATAGGTTCAGAAGAAGAGACTCTAGTGTTCGAGGAAAAACTGAACGCTATGATGACCTACTATGAAAAGTTTGGACGCATCAACGAGAACGCGATAATGCAGATTATGGAAACAGGCGGTGGACCTGACACGGAAATGAGCGACGAGATACTTGTTCACGGTCGAAACGGGTTGCTGATCAAGGCTCGCACACCAAACCAGCAACGTCTGGTCGAAGCGGTGAAAGGGAACGATATGGTCTTCGCCATCGGTCCGGCGGGTACAGGCAAAACCTATACTGCTGTAGCTCTTGCTGTGAGAGCTCTAAAAAACAAGGAAACACGTCGCATCATACTGACCCGTCCCGCTGTCGAAGCTGGTGAAAATCTGGGGTTCCTGCCTGGTGACCTGCGCGACAAGTTGGACCCCTATCTCCAGCCGCTTTACGATGCTCTACGCGATATGATTCCACAGCAGAAACTCCTCTCCTACTGGGAGGACAACACAATTGAGATTGCCCCGCTGGCTTTTATGCGTGGACGCACGCTAGACAACGCTTTCGTCATTCTCGACGAGGCTCAGAACGCCACGAGGGCACAGCTCAAGATGTTCCTAACTCGTATGGGCCGCAACGCCAAATTCGTCATAACGGGCGACATCACTCAGATAGACTTGCCGCGCAACCAGCAGTCAGGCCTTGTCCAAGCCACCAAAATACTAAACGACATCGAGGGCATATCGGTCATCGAGCTGGACAACAGCGACGTAATCCGACACCGTCTGGTGACAAAGATTATCAAGGCTTACGATTTTCACGACAGCCAAAACGAAAACGAAAACCGAACTTTGACCTCTGACAGAAATGATTGAGTATCCAAACTGCAAGATAAACCTGGGATTGAGCGTAGTGCGGCAACGAGAGGACGGCTATCACGACCTCGAGACAGTCTTCGTACCGGTGCCGCTGTGCGACGAGTTGGAAATTGTTCCAGCAGAAAATTTCTCGTTTCGTCAAACGGGAATCAACATTGACTGCTATCCCGAGGACAACGTTGTTGTTAAGGCGTTCAGAATGATGCAACGCGAATGCGGCTCAAGGCTTCCCGATGTAGAGATAGTCCTTCGCAAACGCATTCCCTTCGGTGCAGGCTTGGGCGGCGGCAGTAGCGACGCTGCCTTTACTCTCAAGATGCTCAACAAGATGTTCGACCTAGAACTGGACAACGGAAGCCTGCGAAATCTGGCAACCAAACTGGGTGCCGATTGTGCCTTCTTTATCGACAACGAGGTAGCTTTCGCCACAGGAATCGGCGACCAGCTCACACCTCTGGGTTTCAATCCGTTGAAAGGATACAAACTGGTGTTGGTCAAACCTGACGAGGGTGTAAGCACGGCAGAGGCCTATCGAGGAATTGTTCCTCGCGAACGTCGCAGCAATGTTGTTTGCTGCGATTTGAGGAATGCCGTCAAGAAACCTATAAGTGATTGGAAGGATATGATTATAAATGATTTCGAGGAGACTGTTTTTGCAAGTCATCCCCGTCTGTCTAATATCAAGCAAAGGCTTTACAATTGCGGTGCACTCTATGCTGCTATGAGTGGTTCGGGTGCCACGGTTTTTGGTGTTTTTGAACAAGATGCAGTTGTCAATGACAGATTCGATGGCGATTGCAATATTTTTGAGTTTAACATATAATTTTTTTTAACGAAAACGAAGACCAAAACGAAGACCAAAACGAAGACCAAAACGAAAACCAAAACGAAAACTAAGACGAAAACTAAGACGAAAACCAAAACGAATACATAATATTAACTTTGATTTAACCTTATCAACATCAATGAAGCACAAGTATTTGACACTTTTTTCCATTATTCTTATGGCTGCAACCGCAACTGCACAGAATTCCTTTCAGCTGCCCAATGCAGGCTTTGAACAATGGGACGGCGGGTATGACTCGGAACCAACACATTGGAACACTTTTGAGAGCAGCGACGGCAGCTATGCCTCGCTGGCATCGTCCAACCACCACTACCGCCGCAGCGGACACCGTACAGGAGGCAACGGCAACTACTATCTGACGATATACACAAAAAAAATTGTCGGTGTGAAAGCCAACGGCAATATGACCACAGGACGCATCCACGCCGGCTCGATGTCTGCCTCCAATGAGAGCAACTACAACTACACGCAGCGCAGCAACAGCAACCACAGCTGTGCTTTTACTGCCACTCCCGACTCAATGTACGTGTGGGTAAGTTTCTATGCTGCCAGCAGCAGTTCAACAGCGCAAATCGAAGCCATTATCCACGGAGACAACGACTTTCGTGCTCCCAACTGGATTGGTGACGGTTCGAAATACAAGGGGCACGCCGTTGCGCAAACCACTCGCACCACTACGTCATCATCGCAGATGAGCTGGAAACAACTGAAGGTGCCTTTTGTCTATGACGGCAACAGCGAGGCTGCTTACATACTTGTGAATATGACCAACAACAACATCCCTGGTTCTGGCGAGAAGAACGACTCGCTCTCTATCGACGATATCGAGTTTGTATATAGTGCCTGGCTGACGGACATCACTATTGACGGCAATACAGTGGATGGATTCAACAAAGCCTGTTTTTCCTACGGCATAGTGGTTGACGACATCAGCGCGGTGACAGCCGACCGCATTGCCGCAATTCCCGAAGTTGCCGATGCAACAGTCGAAACCGAAATTGAGTATCGCGGTGACACCGTGGCGCTGGCCACCATCCGCGTAACCGCCGAAGACGGGACTACGACAAAAACATACACCATCAAGTTCGCCACCGATGCAGCACAAACCGTCGGAATCGAAGACATTGATATCCTTAACCAAAGTGTCGCTATTTTCCCCAATCCTTCAAAGGACAACATCACCGTTGATTGCAAGGGACTAATGGAACTCATCGACCTTCAAGGGCGGATTGTCCTGAGCCACCAGTGCAACGGCGTTGAGCGAATCGACATTTCTCACTTATCAAAAGGACTCTACATAGTCTCCATAAACGGCAAAAAAACAGAAAAATTAATAATAGAATAATCCCACAAGCCTTATGACACAGACATTTTCAATTGGAATCGACATCGGAGGAACCAACACCGATATGGGTTTAGTGCGTGAAGACGGCACCATCATAGCCCGAAGCAACATACCAACCAACATATACACCGAACTGCAACCTTATGTACGAGACATAATGGGCAGCATCGAGGGACTGATGAGAGACAACGGGGTGGAAAACATTGAGGGCATCGGCATCGG
>JAGDCN010000020.1 GCA_017958525.1 Bacteroidales bacterium | reverse complement strand
TTGAATTTGAGTTTTCTTGTTTTTCATTTGTGAAAAAACAACCGTCTTGCGCAACCGGTTTTCGCACATAGTCTGCAGAATAGTAATATCTTGTTTCCGGTTCGGATTATTTTCAGTGCTGTCAACCGCAAAAAGTGCCGTCATCACCCCACCACTCCCCACCCTGCGCCGGACAGAAAACTTTTGAAAGTTTTACATAACTATTATCATATTTTAGCAGAGCAAAATTTGATAAAAATTTGATAAGAATTTGGGTAAACTTTGGTAGGAATTTGGTACTTGGAAATCAGGGGGTTGGGATAGGGCGTTTTGGGGCCTTTTTTTGACTGGTTTTTTAAGAAAACTCTGTGCCGGTTTTTGGTCAATTTTGGTGACTGAAACCAGAGTGAGTTTTGAAAAAAACAGAAATATAAAATAGGGGGAGTGAAAAAAAGTTGTGCCTATCGTGCTTGATGTCCCGAAATGGCTTTTTGTGGCGGATCTGTGAATCGACACAACGGGGGACACTTGACAATTATTCACCTATCGACTTGGTCAAGCAAGGAACAATCCGGCTATTCGACCATACATCAATCCGTTGTCACACAGGCTGTTCAGTTTTCTTGCTGATGTTGCGGAAGTGTGTTGGCGTGATTCCCATTTCCTTCTTGAAAGCGGAATGGAACGCCTGGCGGTTGCTGAAGCCGCACATTTCGCCTATGGCTTCGATTTTGTAGCTTCGGTAGCGGGGTTCTTCGAGAAGGCGGATAGCTTCGCGGACACGGTAGCGGTTGAGGAAGGAGGCGAAGTTTTGGTTGAGACACTTGTTGATGATATGCGACAGGGTGTTTTTGTTGGTTCCCGCCGCTTTTGCCAGCTTTTGGATATTCAGTTCAGCATCGAGATACAGATGTTGCTGTTCCATAAGGTCTTTAAGCTTTTGCAATAGCTGTCGCTCTTTGTTGTTTTCGTATTCCGCCGTGTCGAATGCCACTTGCTCGACCAACATATCTTCGGACTTTTCTTTCTGGAGATTCTTCTTCATCAGAAGGTGATACGATTGCCGAAGGCGGAAATATAGAAACAAGAGAACAAGATTAGCTATGAGTGACAATGTCAAAACCATCTTCATAATGATTATCGTTAATGATACAGGTGTCTTTTGAAGTGCAAAAATAAAACAAAATGTTGAAAATTAACAAACCAAATGTGTAAGGATTCGAACAGAATGTTGTTTTCTTACACCTTTTCGAGTCGAAATGTGTAACTTTGAGCAGTAAAAACAATTGAGATTTATTTTGACATAAAGCATACAGCGATAAGTGTTTTCAAAATCAAAGGAATGTATCGGCTAAAAAATGAGAAATGCTACAGCGCCGATGTTTGTTTTTTAAACAAAATGCGTTGTATTCTTACATTGTTTTGTGTTTTTTGACAGTCTCTTTCTTTGCAAAAAACTATTTTTGCCTAAATTTATCATAATTATTAATGAAAACAAGATTTATTATTCTGGCGATTGTTTTGTTGATTTTAGGGCGGGTTAATACGTCGGCACAGGAATCGACATCAAGAAATGCGTACAAAATAAATATTGGTGGATGGATTGACGGTCAGTACCGTCTGAATTACAATGATGAGGCGAGCAGCTCGTTTCAGGTGCGTCGGGCGCGTCTTGACGTGAAAGGCAACCTTTCGCAATTGGTTGACTTCCGTATGCAAGCTGATATGGCTTCCAGTCCAAAACTTATCGATGCATTTGTCCGTATGCGTTTCAACAAGGCCATTGCCCTGCAAATAGGACAGTTCAAAATTCCCTTTTCGCTTGAGAACATTCTTTCGCCTCTCGATCTGGAATTGACAGATAATGCACAAGTTATCAGTGCATTGTCTGGATATAAAGATGTTACCGGAATAGCCAGTTATGCCAACGGACGCGACATAGGACTGATGCTGAGCGGAACCCTGTTCTCTGACGAAATAAAGGGCGTGGAAACTTCAATCGTTAAATATGATATAGGTATCTTTGGCGGAGGCGGTATCAACGTCGCGCCGGCACGGTGGGGCAAGGATTTGTCTGGAAGAGTGTCTATTACGCCGTATGTGCAGCATTTAACTCTCTCGGCTTCGGCCTATTGGGGCAGCTATATTCTGCCCAACGTCACAGCAGCAGGTGAAACAAAGGGTGAGAGAAAGCGTTTCGCTGTCGGAGCCCAGTATGCCGACGGACGTATAATGATGAGGGGAGAATACCTGTGGGGCAGGACTGGTATGGACTTGCTGGATGAAATTACCAACGTTTACAGCCTCGACAATCTCGAATCGCAAGGTTGTTACATTACCGCAAGCCGTTGGTTCGATATGAAAAAAACGGCTGATGGACAGTTTGTTCCAAAGATAAGGCCCATTTTGCGTTGGGACTACTATACGAAAGACGCCTCAGGGGGCACATCGAAGACATACTATTGGGCGGGTGTGGAATGTTGGATGCAGAAATGTCTGCGCTTTCAGTTGTCTTATAGAATACACAAAGACGAGCTTACATCCAACTTCGACCATTGCCTGACGGCGATGACCACAGTAAAGTTTTGACAAACGCGTAAAAGAAAAACATATAAACGATTAATCTTATAATCTTTACATAATAATGAAAACAAAATTCTTACTTTGTACGTTGCTGTCGGCAATAGTTGCAATGACGGTATCGTGTACGGGCAATGGTACATCCGTTTCCAATGACGGTGATGAACTGAAGGGCAGCATCTCAATTTCAGGAGCTTTCGCCCTCTATCCCCTGGCCGTGAAGTGGGCCGAAGAGTTCCAAAAGATACATCCTCAGGTACGGATTGACCTGTCGGCCGGAGGTGCCGGCAAAGGTATGACTGACGTCCTGGCGGATGTAGTCGATCTGGGTATGGTGTCGCGTGAAGTTTATGACGCTGAATTGCAAAAGGGTGCACTCCCTATCGCCACGGCAAAAGATGCAGTCGTCATCACTTTCAATGCTGAAAATCCTTACGCCAAAGAGCTGATGAAGAAGGGATTCTCGAAAGAGACGGCGTCAAAAATATGGATTACGGGACAATATACAACGTGGGGACAAGTGTTGGGAACCGACGACAAAACACCCATACACATTTACACACGTTCCGATGCCTGTGGAGCGGCCGAAACTTTTGCCCTCTGGATGGAACGCAAGCAGGAAGACCTGCTGGGGACAGCTGTCTTTGGCGATCCTGGATTGGCATCGGCCGTTCAGGGCGACAAACTTGCCATAGGGTTTAACAACATCGGTTACGCATACGATGAAAAGAGCCGCAAGCCCAATCCAGGACTGCTGGTGATGCCTGTGGATGGTGACAACAGCGGCGAGATAGAAGAGCAGGAATATTTCTATAACACCAAAGATGACTTCATTGCCGCTGTGGCAGACGGCAAATATCCTTCACCACCAGCGCGGGATCTCTATTTGGTCAGTCACGGTGTGCCGCAAAATCCTGTTGTAAAAGCATTTCTGGAGTATGTTTTGGGCGATGGGCAGAAGCATAATGTTCCGGCAGGCTACATCAGTATGAGCGAAGAAAAGATACAGCAGGGGCTTGAAAAAATAAGGAAATGAACATCAGAATACTGAAGGATCGTGCAGCGAGAAACATAATGTTGGCATTGACGTTATTGTCAATCGTTATGGTGGCGGCCATCGCCATCGGGCTGTACCTTAAGTCGAAACCCGTTCTTGATTCCGAATCACTGTGGACACTGCTGTTCAGTTCGGAATGGAAACCACTTAAAGGTCGCTTCGGTTTTTTGCCATTTCTGATGGGTACGGTATGGGTGACACTGCTTTCCATCGCCATTGCGTTGCCCATATCGCTCCTCACGGCGGTGTTCCTTACGGAATATGCGCGGCCAATAATAAAGAAATTTGTGTTTCCGGTGCTGGATATTCTTGCAGCACTGCCTTCGGTAATATACGGTGTTTGGGGCGTGCTGGTAATAGTGCCTTGGATATCAAAGAGCGTGGCACCGCACTTTGTGGATTTCTCGACGGGCTACACAGTCCTTGCTGCCGGCATTGTGCTCAGCGTGATGGTTGTGCCACTGCTGGTCAGTCTGTTTATTGAGGTTTTCTCATCTGTGTCAGCGGAGCTGCGCGAAGCATCGCTCTCGTTGGGGGCAACGCGTTGGCAGACGGCTTTGAGAGTGGTTATGCGAAAATCGTTGGCGGGCATCTTGGCTTCGAGTGTGTTGGCCGTGTCGCGCGCAATGGGCGAGACGATAGCTGTATTGATGGTATGTGGATGTGTCGTTGGTTTGCCACATAGACTGTTGGATGCCTGTTATCCTATTCCGGCATTGATAGCCAACAATTATGGCGAGATGCTGTCGATACCGCTTTACGAATCGGCGCTGATGTTTGCTGCGCTGATGTTGTTTGCTGTGGTTTTGATTTTTAATCTTGTGTCGCGCATAATGTTATACAGGATAGAGAAACAAAACGAGTAGGTATGTTATGTTTCGCGGAAATAAAAGAAATTGCAGAATTATGTCTCATTTTTCATTGATATAGCAAATGAATGTAGCACGAAATAAAAAAATAAAGGAAAACACTGCCAAGCTGTTTATGTGGCTGTCGATGGCAATAGTCGTTGTGCTGGTGGTGAGTGTGGTATGGACTGTGTTTTCGAAGGGTGCCAAGGCTATGAGCTGGGATATGGTCAGCAAGTTGCCCGGCGGTGGCTTCTATATTGGCAAGGAAGGCGGTTTCCTGAATGCCATAGTGGGTTCACTTATGATTGTCGGGGCATCGACGGTACTGGGCCTGATGGTTTCGATACCCGTGGTGTTGTTCCTCAACGTATATTTGCGCAAAGAGTCGCGATTGGCATACATTGTGAGGCTTGCTTTCGATGTACTCTTCGGGGTGCCCAGCATTGTCTATGGTGCTTTCGGCTTCACATTGATGATTTGGTTTGGCCTTAGGACTTCGTTATTGGGTGGTATCATAGTCATCACCCTGTTGATTATACCTATTTTTGTGCGCACAATGGACGAGGCGTCACGCAATTTCCCGCGTGGAATCCTCGATGCCTGTCTGTCGTTGGGTGCAACACGATGGGAGACGCTTAAGGTTGTGGTGCGCCAGATTGCACCTGGCATAGCCACGGCCACCTTGCTGTCTGTCGGGCGAGCAATTGGCGACGCGGCCAGCGTGATGTTCACGGCTGGCTATACCGACAGTATTCCGACTTCGCTGTCCCAACCGGCTGCGACATTGCCGTTGGCGGTCTTTTTCCAACTCAGCAGCCCAATCCCTGAAGTTGTCGATCGCGCATACGCCGCAGCACTGGTTCTGACAATAATTGTTCTATTGATAAGTATAACAGGACGGTTTATTACATCGCGTTTTTCGAAACACAAGGTTTAACGAAAATTTGTTTAATCCAAAATTTTGTGCGTAAGGCGTTACTGTTGTAATCTAATAATTATTATTCAATATGATAGAGACTAAAAAGCTGAATGTTTATATAGGTGAAAACCACATTTTGAAAGATGTTGACCTCCAATTTCCAGAGAGGCAGATAACGTGTATCATAGGGCCGTCGGGCTGCGGTAAGAGCACACTGCTACGCACACTCAACCGCCTCATTGATTCTACCGAAGGGGTGCGACTGGAAGGGCAAGTTCTGGTGGATGGAACGGATATCATCAGCAGCGGCGCTGAGGTTACGGAATTGCGCCGCAGAATAGGGCTGGTGAGCCAACGTCCGTGTCCGCTTCCTATGTCCATTTTCGACAATGTGGCGTACGGTTGCCGCATAAACCGGATGTTCAAAAAACGCAGAGAATTGGTCTATCACGTGCGTCAAAGCCTTCGTGCCGTGGGTATTATGGACGAAATCAAAGGTCGTATGCGTTCGCCTGCTGCGCGCCTGTCGATAGGGCAGCAACAGCGCCTGTGTCTGGCTCGGTCGTTGGCTGTGCAGCCGGATTACATCCTTGCCGATGAGGCCACCAGCGCCCTTGACCCCATATCGAGCAAGAAAGTAGAAGACCTCTTTGTTTCACTCAAGGACAAGTACTCGATTATTATGGTGACCCATACCCTTCGGCAGGCACTCCGCATAGCCGACAACGTTGTTTTTATGTATCTCGGCGAGATTATTGAAACGGGCCCTGCCGCCGAGGTGTTCAACAACCCTAAAAACGAACTTACCCAGAAATATCTTACGGGTGCGTTCAGTTGATTTGGAGGCAACAAGCCATCAATCAGAAAAATGTGACACGAATATAATTTTTAGACGACAATTATAATAAATACATAACTTTATGAAACTTACCCATTTGAAAGAACTGGAGTCTGAGTCGATATATGTGCTGCGTGAAGTGGCGGCACAGTTCGAGCGTCCTGTGATACTTTTCTCTGGCGGCAAGGACTCAATAGTAGTAACATATCTGGCTTACAAGGCTTTCTATCCTGCCAAACTGCCGTTTCCGTTGCTTCATATAGACACGGGCCATAACTTTGATGAGACCATTGAATACCGTGACCGCCTTGTTGAAAAGCTGGGAGCACGTTTGGTTGTCGGTTCGGTGCAAGAAAGTATTGACAGCGGGAGGGTGAAGGAGGAAAAAGGCTACAACGCCAGCCGTAACCGACTGCAGACCACCACATTGCTCGATACAATAGAAAAATATAAGTTCGATGCTTGCATAGGTGGCGCCCGTCGTGATGAAGAAAAGGCCAGGGCGAAGGAACGCTTCTTTTCACATCGCGACGAATTTGGACAGTGGAATCCCAAAAACCCACGTCCGGAACTGTGGACCAACTTCAACGGCAAGAAGAACATCGGCGAACATTTCCGCGTGTTCCCTATCAGCAACTGGACTGAAATGGATGTATGGCAATACATCTACGCTGAGAAAATTGAGTTGCCGTCGCTTTATTTCACACATACCCGTAGATGTGTGCTTCGTGACGGTGTGTGGCTTGCCGCCGAGCCCTGTCTGTCGTTGCGTCCTGATGAGGAGGTTGTCACGCAGCGGGTTCGTTGCCGCACCATCGGTGACATAACCTGTACGGGTCTTACTGTAAGCGAGGCGAACAGTCTGGAGGATATCATCGACGAGATAGCAGCAACGCGAGTGACAGAACGCGGAGGCCGTGCTGACGACAAACGTAGCGAGACGGCTATGGAAGACCGCAAAAAAGAGGGTTATTTTTAACTAAAAGAAAAACAGATAATGAATAACGGATATTTGGATATGGAACTGCTGCGCTTCACCACGGCGGGAAGCGTGGACGACGGAAAAAGCACTTTGATAGGTAGGCTGTTGTATGACAGCAAGTCTATTTTCGAGGACCAATTGGAAGCCGTGAAACAAGCTTCGGAAAACCGTGGAAACGAGGAGGTGAACCTTGCCCTTCTCACCGACGGACTGCGGGCAGAGCGCGAACAGGGCATCACCATCGATGTGGCTTATAGATATTTCGCGACACCTAAACGCAAATTCATAATCGCTGACACTCCAGGACATATACAATATACACGCAATATGGTAACAGGTGCATCGACTGCCGACCTGGCCCTCATTCTTGTCGATGCCCGCAACGGAGTGGTGGAGCAAACGGTGCGTCACAGCTGCATCGCCTCGTTGCTGGGAATTCCTTATATATTTATATGTATCAACAAAATGGATCTTGTAAACTTTAAGCAAGACTGTTTTGAGGAGATAAAATCCCGCTATCTTTCGATGGTCGATAGTATGTCGATACGTTCGGAACTGCGTTTTATTCCCATTTCTGCCAAACTTGGCGACAATGTGGTGAAGGAATCTGCCAATATGCCTTGGTATATGGACGGTACATTGATGCATCTGCTTGAGACAGTGCCCATCTCTCACAAAACGGGAAGTGACGAACAAGCGATGAGGTTCCCTGTTCAATACGTAATACGACCTATCTCAGATCGTTTTCCTGACTATCGTGCATACGCCGGTCGTCTGGCTGAAGGCAAGGTGCACGTGGGCGACGAGGTGGAGATATACCCTTCGAGGTTGAGGTCGAAGGTGAAAGCCATCATGCAAGCTGAAAAATCATTGGATGAGGCTTACGCCCCACAATCTGTGTCCATATTGCTTGAGGATGACATTGATATCAGCCGTGGAGACATTTTGGCTTCGCCTTCGGGAAGACAAATGCAAGTTGAACAGACGCTTTCATTGATGTGTTGTTGGCTTAACCCCGAACCGCTGAGGCTTGGAACACGCTACATTCTGAAAACCGCCACTGCCGAGACGATGGCTGTCGTCAAAAGCATCGACTATCGCTTGAACATCAATACAATGCAGAGAGAAGACGGTGTTTCAACACTTAATATGAACGACATCGCGTGCGTCACCATCCGCACATCCAACCCTGTGGTGTTCGACAGTTATCAATACAGCCGCACCACTGGTTCGCTGATTCTCATCGATCCAGCCTCGTTCGAAACCATCTGCGCAGGTATGATATGTTGAAATGTGAAAACACTATAAACCCTAAATTATAAGCCCTATGTACACTCAAGAAGAAATAGCAGCCTTGAACCGTCAGTTCGAGAATTCCACTCCCCAGCAGGTACTGCAATATTTTATGGAAAAACTTGGCTCGCGACTGGCACTTTCGTCGAGCCTGAGCATCGAAGACCAGACGCTCACCGATATGATGCTCAAAATTGACAAGCAAGCCCATATCTTTACACTCGACACAGGTCGCCTATTCCCCGAAACGTATCAGCTGATAGATCAGACCAATGAGCACTACGGCGTGAAACTGCACGTATTTTGTCCTCAGACTGAAGAGCTTCAGCGTTTTGTGGCCACCGAAGGCATCAACCCCTTTTACGAAAGCATCGAAAAGCGTCACGCCTGCTGCCAGGTTCGAAAGCTTGAGCCCTTGTCGAGGGCTTTCCGCGACCTCGATGCCTGGGTGTGTGGCTTGCGCAGTTCCCAATCGGTAACCCGCAGTGCGATGCAGTTGATAGAATGGGATGAACAGCACGGCTTGTTAAAAATCAATCCTTTAATTCACTGGTCGGAAGAACAGGTGTGGGAATATATCAAATCCAACCGTGTCCCCTACAACCGTCTGCAGGACAAAGGCTTTCCCAGCATAGGCTGCGAACCTTGCACTCGTGCCGTACGCCGCATCGACGATATCCGCGCCGGACGGTGGTGGTGGGAGAGTCCTGAGCACCGCGAGTGCGGCCTTCACCAACGGTATTGACAATTAGATAACTGGTAAAAAAAGGAAGTACAAGATTCTAAGGAACCCTTTCCAAGAAAAAACTATTTTTGCACCGCATCGTTGCGGTGCTTTTTTTTATATATTGGGGCCAATAAATTACAACAAATCAATCATATTTTCACTTGGGCTATTGATGTTGTTGGAAGAAGTTCAGAGCACTTTCGTGGTGGTTATCAAAAGTTTTTTTCAAATTTTTTTCGATTTTTTTTGGTAGTTTCAAAAAAGGTTGTACTTTTGCAAAGTGATATCAAAATGATATCAAAACAAATTATCATTTGAAAACAATTATTATCAAGTTATTAAAGCAAAATTAAAACAAAAAAACAATGGAAACAAAAGAGTTTAACAGACAACTTTCGGGCAAGAACAACGGATTCCTGCACCTTTTTCTGAATCTTGCAATGTTGGTGGGATTCATCCTGCTGATCATCTGGGTGGCTGGTATTGACGGAATGATCAACCCCGAGAACGGCGAGCCGACGGCGCTGGTACTGCTGCCGATTTTGGGCGGTATCGTGCTGACCTTCGTCTATATCCTGCATTGCATCGGCTTTATGATTATCCAGCCCAACCAGAGCCGCGTGCTGACCTTCTTCGGCCGCTACAGCGGCACGGTGCGCCAGAACGGTTTCTTCTGGGTTAACCCTTTCTACGCCAAACGTAAAATATCGTTACGCGCACGTAATATGGATGTGCCGCCCATCAAGGTGAACGACAAGAACGGCAACCCGATTATGATCGGCTTGGTGCTGGTGTGGAAGATTGCCGACACATACAAGGCTGTGTTCGACATCGATGTCGATACTTTGACCTCTACGACCCAGCACACCGAGGCAGCTCAACAGAACCAGCAGCCGACGCTGAAGGGCTACGACAGCTTTGTGCACGTGCAGAGCGACGCCGCCCTGCGCAAGGTGGCGGGCCACTACGCCTATGACAACATCGACCACAACAGCACGGAGCTGACCCTGCGCAGCGGTGCCGAGGAAATCAACAACCAACTTGAAGAGGAGCTCCGCAGCCGTCTGAGCATTGCCGGCATCGAGGTCATCGAGGCACGCATCACCTCTCTAGCCTACGCTGCCGAAATTGCCAGCGTGATGCTGCGCCGCCAGCAGGCCGACGCCATCATCTCGGCAAGAGAAAAGATCGTGGAAGGTGCCGTGTCGATGGTTGAACTGGCACTGA